>CAJCIT010000260.1 GCA_903970405.1 Acidobacteriaceae bacterium
GGCGAGCCGGCCGCTAACTGCGCCTTTGCGAAGGCTTCACCAAAACTCTGGCCGACTCCCATCACTTCGCCGGTAGAACGCATTTCCGGTCCCAAGGCCGGATCCACACCGGGGAATTTGTTGAAGGGGAAGACCGGGCTCTTGACGAAGAAGTTCGGCACCGGAAGGGTCCCTTCGACGATGCCGCCCGTGAGGTGCTTGAACTCGTCAAGCTTCTTGCCGAGCATCACGCCGACGGCGATCTTGGGCAGCGGGACTCCGGTGGCCTTTGAAACGAACGGCACCGTGCGCGAGGCGCGCGGGTTCACTTCAAGGACGAACACTTCCCCGTTCTTGATGGCGTATTGCGTGTTCATCAGTCCGATGACGTTGAGCGCCCGGGCCAGCTTCCGCGTGTAGCTCTCAATGGTGGAAAGCACCGCCGGGGACAGAGAGAACGAAGGAAGCACGCAGGAGCTATCGCCCGAATGCACGCCCGCTTCTTCGATGTGTTCCATGATGCCCGCGATAAGCACCTTGTCGCCATCACAAAGCGCATCGACATCCACTTCGGTAGCGTCTTCGAGAAAGCGATCGATGAGCACCGGACGTTGCACGGAGAGGCCGACGGCCTCATGCATGTAGCGCCGCACCGTATCTTCGCTATAGGCGATGACCATGGCGCGCCCTCCCAGCACGTAGCTAGGACGGACCAGAACCGGAAAACCCAGCTCGCGCGCCACGCCGATGGCCTCTTCCACGTTGGTGGCCGTTCCATGAGGCGGGGACGGAATGTTGAGCTCGGCCAGCAGCCTCCCGAAAAGCTTGCGGTCTTCGGCCAGATCGATATCGCTGGGGTCGGTGCCGATGATGGGCAGCCCCATTTTCTTCAGCGGCATGGCCAGGTTTAAAGGCGTCTGGCCGCCGAATTGAACAATCAGGCCATCGGCTTTTTCGACGTCGTAGATATTGAGAACCTCTTCCTGTGTGAGCGGTTCGAAGTAGAGGCGGTCACTGGTGTCGTAGTCGGTTGAAACGGTCTCCGGGTTGCAGTTCACCATAATCGATTCGATGCCGAAGTCCTGCAGCGCGAACGAGGCGTGGCAGCAGCAGTAATCGAATTCGATACCCTGCCCGATGCGGTTGGGGCCGCTACCGAGAATCATGACCTTCCGGCGGTTAGTGGGCGCGGCTTCGTCCTCCGATTCGTAGCTCGAGTACATGTATGGCGTGAAGCTTTCAAACTCGGCCGCGCATGTATCGACGCGATTGAAGACGGCATGCACGCCCAGTTTCTTGCGGGCGGCGCGGACGTCCAGCGGCTCCGCGCCAATGAGGCGGGCAATCTGACGGTCGCCCAGTCCGTCACGCTTGGCCTTGCGGAAATCCCGAGCGTCGAGCGAAGCGAGGCTGCGCCCCGCGAACGACTGCTCGAGCTGTATGACTTCAGCGATTTGGGTGAGGAACCACGGGTCAATCCTGGTCATCTCATGGATCTGGGCCACCGTGTAGCCCTGCTCCATGGCGAAGCGAATGTATTCCAGGCGATCGGGATTCGGCGTAATCAGGCGCTTGGGAATGAGGTTGGCGTCCAGATCCTTTGCGCCATCGGCCTTGCCGGTTTCAAGGCTCCGCATGCCTTTGCCGAGAGCCTGTTTGAAGGTGCGGCCGATGGCCATCACTTCGCCCACCGATTTCATCTGCGTGTTGAGGACGGCCTCGGCGCCGGGGAACTTTTCGAACTGCCAGCGCGGGATTTTGACAACAACGTAATCGATGGTCGGCTCAAAGCAGGCCGGAGTGGCGCGCGTGATGTCGTTCTTGATCTCGTCCAGGCGATAGCCAACGGCAAGCTTCGCGGCGATTTTCGCGATGGGGAAGCCGGTGGCCTTCGAGGCCAGTGCGGAACTGCGCGAGACGCGAGGATTCATCTCCACAATCACCATGCGGCCGTTTTCGGGATTGATGGCGAACTGTACGTTCGATCCGCCCGTATCCACGCCAATCTCGTTGAGACAGCGGATAGAGGCGTCGCGCATCATTTGGTATTCGCGATCGGTAAGCGTCTGCGCCGGGGCCACGGTGATGGAATCGCCGGTATGAACGCCCATCGGATCGAAGTTTTCAATGGAGCAGACGATGATGGCGTTGCCTGCCTGATCGCGCATCACCTCCATTTCGAACTCCTTCCAGCCCAGGACGCTTTCCTCGATCAAAACTTCGTGAACGGGCGACAGGTCGATGCCGCGTTCCAGGATTTCGACAAGCTCCTCACGGTTGTAGGCGATGCCGCCGCCGCTACCGCCCATCGTGAAACTGGGGCGAAGGATGATGGGGTAGCCGATGCGGTTGGCAAAGGCGAGGCCGCCCTCAATGTTGTTCACGAGTTGCGACTGAGTCATATCGAGACCGATCTTCTTCATGGCGTCCTTGAAGAGAAGGCGGTCTTCGGCTTTCTTGATGGCGTCGATCTTCGCGCCAATCAGCTCGACTCCGTATTTTTCAAGGACTCCGGCTTCGGCGAGTTCCACCGAAAGATTCAGGCCGGTCTGTCCGCCGACGGTGGAAAGGATCGCATCCGGACGCTCCTTGCGAATCACCTCGGTGGCGTAAGCGAGGCTGAGCGGCTCCACATACGTCCTGTCGGCGAGTTCCGGATCGGTCATGATGGTGGCCGGATTCGAATTGAGAAGGATGACTTCGTAGCCCTCCGCGCGTAGGGCTTTGCAGGCCTGCGCGCCGGAGTAATCGAATTCGCAGGCTTGTCCAATGACGATGGGACCGGAGCCCACGATGAGAATTCGCTTGAGATCGGTTCGCTTCGGCATCGCTACGCCTTCACCTCATCCATCATCTTCACGAAGTCATGAAAGAGGTAATGCGAGTCATGCGGGCCAGGCGAGGCCTCGGGGTGGTATTGCACGCAGAAGAGCGGCACATTGCGGTGGCGCAAACCTTCCACCGTATAGTCGTTCAGATTGAGATGAGAGACCTCAACGTCGGAACTATTGAGCGAATCGGGGTCTACGGCGAAGCCATGATTCTGAGAGGTGATCTCGACGCGGCCGGTTTCGTGATTGAGCACCGGGTGATTGGCGCCATGATGGCCGAACTTGAGTTTGTAAGTGCGGCCGCCCAGCGCAAGACCCAGGATCTGGTGACCCAGGCAGATGCCGAAGATGGGGACCCTGCCGATTATCTTGCGGACTTCCGAGGCTTGCTCCACCAGCGGCTCGGGATCGCCGGGGCCGTTCGAGAGAAAGAGACCGTCAGGCTTCAGCGCGAGAACATCTTCCGCCGAGGCATCCGAGGGGACCACGGTGACGCGAGAGCCGATGTTGACAAGGTGTCGGAGGATGTTGCGCTTGATGCCAAAGTCATACGCAACCACGTGGAAACGCTCCTCGTCCTGGCCGATGGACTTGTCAGAGACGGAGACAGGTGAAAGCGGCTCCGTCCATCGGTAGCTCTGTTTGGTTGAAACCGCGGAAACCAGGTTCTGGCCGGCCATGGAAGGCGACTGGCGAACTTTCTCAACCAACTCAGCGGCGTCATGCCTGCCAGTGGCGATGATGCCGCGCATAGCACCGCGGTCGCGGAGGTGACGGACCAGCCGTCGTGTATCGATGTCGGCGATGACGGGAATGCCATGTTGAGCGAGCAGTTCTTCCGCGCGCATCTGAGAGCGCCAGTTGCTGACCATCGGTGAGATCTCGCGAACCACCAGACCTTCAATGAACGGCCTGCCGGACTCGTTATCGCTCGAGTTCGCGCCGTAGTTTCCGATCTGCGGGTAGGTCAGAACTACAATCTGGCCGGCGTAGGAAGGATCCGTGAAGATCTCCTGATACCCCGTAATGGCGGTGTTAAACACCACTTCGCCGGTGCGCTCGCCGGGCGCACCAAAGCTAATCCCCTCGAAGATGGAACCGTCTTCCAGGGCGAGAACCGCTTGATCCAACTCTCAGCTCCTAACGTTACGTGGGACGCCGCAAGGACTCGCGGCAGATCGGTGGGCCGATCACTTCATTGGATCACGATTCGCGCGCCACTTCAATTGCCTGTAACAATTCAACAATAAATTCACCCGTGTTATCGTGCAAACACGGGGCCGGTCTCTCCGCAAACGCATGCCTTTCAATGTTGAAACGCAATATGTCCGGTTCCCCTCATTGTTGCTCGATTGCGGCATCACGCTGTTCGATTTACAGGTAGCGTATGAAACGTACGGCACGTTGAACGAGCGGGCGACGAACGCGATTCTGATTCTCCACGCCTTTTCCGGGGATGCCCATGCCGCGGGCATGAGCTTGGAGACGGGTCAACCCGGCTGGTGGGCGAGCATGATTGGGCCAGGGCTCGGCATCGATACCGATCGCTATTTTGTCATCTGTTCGAATGTGCTGGGTGGATGCCGCGGTACGACAGGACCAAGTACCGTCAACCGGCAGAACGGGGAGCGCTATGGCATGAACTTCCCGGTGATCACGATTGCGGACATGGTGCGGCTGCAAAAGATGCTGATCGATTCGCTGGGCATCCGAAAACTGCTGGCTGTCACTGGCGGGTCAATGGGCGGAATGCAGGCCCTGCAGTGGGCGGTTGCGTATCCGGAGGCAGTGGCAGCCGCAATTCCCATCGCTTCCACGGCGCGCCATAGCGCCCAGCAGATTGCGTTCAACGAGGTAGGCCGCCAGGCGGTGATGGCCGATCCCGATTGGAACAACGGCGACTACTACGACGGAAAGCCGCCGGCGCGAGGGCTAGCCGTGGCGCGCATGGTTGGGCATATCACTTATATGAGCGATGCCTCGATGCGCGATAAGTTTGGGCGGCGGCTTCGGGATAAAGACGCCTTCGGCTTCGACTTTTCCGTGGATTTCGAAGTGGAGAGTTATCTGCGGTATCGCGGCAGCCAGTTCGTGAACCGCTTCGATGCGAACTCATATCTCTACATTACGAAGGCGATGGATTACTTCGATCTGGCGCAGGGCAAGGCGTCGCTGGCCGCGGCGTTCGACAGCACGCAGGCGCGGTTTCTGGCGATCAGCTTCACCAGTGACTGGCTGTATCCCACGTACCAGTCGCTTGAAATCGTCAGCGCGCTGCGGGGACGGAACGTGAACGTGGCGTTCTGCGAGCTGCGCGCCAACTACGGCCACGATTCGTTCCTGCTGGAGAACAGGCAGCAGGCGGAGATGGTGAGCGGCTTTCTGAAGAGCGTGGAAGAGGATCTGGCGCGGCAATGACCAAGTCGGAAGGAGCAGCGCTGCGCACCAGCCTGATGGAGCGCAAGGACTACCTCATGATCGCCGAGATTGTGACGCAAGGCGCGCGCGTGCTTGACCTGGGCTGCGGCGAAGGCGAGTTGCTGGCTTGGCTGCGCGAGAACAAGCGTGTGGATGCCCGGGGCGTGGAGATCAGCGGCGAGAAAGTGCAGAAGGCCATCGCGCGGGGCGTTTCCGTCTTTCAGGGCGATATCGACCAGGGGCTGAAGGATTATCCAGACAACGCCTTCGACTTCGTGATCCTAAGCCAGACGCTGCAGGAGATGCGGTTTCCGCTGGGAGTGTTGACCGAGATGTTGCGCGCCGGGAAACGAGCAATAGTCTCATTCCCGAACTTTGGGCACTACACGGTGCGCTTCTCGCACCTGATCAGCGGCCGCGCGCCGCGAACGGAATTGTTTCCGTTCGATTGGTACGATTCGCCGAACTTGCATTTTCTGACGGTGGAGGACTTTGTGGCGCTATGCCGCAAGCAATCGTGGACCATCGAACGGCAGGTGTGCCTGGGGCGCGCGGGTGAAGTGCGGTTTTGCCGGAATCTGTTGACGGAAGTGGCAGTGTTCTCGATTTGCAGGGGGTGAGGGGAGCGGGGTTGCCTAGGCTACCCACCCAAGTGAGCAAACGATTAACTACCAGATTTATCCATTATTTCGAGCCGCGAGCCCTTCGGCGTAGCCGGCCAAGCCGTTGGTTGTTCTCCAACCACAGTTGATAGCGGTTTACAGTTTCCCGTATTTCCTCCGAAGCGCTTGAGAGCTTCGTTGAATCCAGGATGCTTTCCCCGACCTCTCTCGCTTCCGGCGATTTGAGCTCGCCGAGAATCTCTCGTCGTTTCTCAATCGGAAGACGATGGAACTGGACCAATCGGCTCAACACTGCCGCGTCGTGCGCTGTTAACTCGACCATAGTCGTTGCCATACACTGAGTCTACCGCGTAGGTTGGGGCCAACTGAACGCACCAAATTGGCGACCGGGTCCGGCCTCGCCAAATCCTCGCATATTAGTACGGTAAGGACCAGGTCGGCGCTGATCGCAATGAACTTGAGCTGCCGATCCGTAAATTCCCCGTATTCCCACCAATCGATCGAGGGAGATAAGACTCCGCCCAAGCCGTATTGGATAACCTGCGATTCGTCGAGCTTCCATGGATGGTGCTTTTTCTGCACCACTTCCTCAAGCGGGGGGAACGAGAGCCTTACCTCGTTAGTCCCCCGTGTCTTGCCGAATGCCCCGCGTCCAACACCTGCAACGAGAAAGCAATCCTGAGGCAAGTCGGCCCGGATCGCGCGGAATTGTTCGATTGTCAGAGCGGTCTCTGGAAGACCACTCCGTCCACTCTCCCGAGCTTGCGCCTCGCTTCTTCGTAAAGGGACTTGACTATGTCGACGAGGTCCGCGTGCGGCTCGACGTCGTATGTGAAGAATCCAAACTCGTCCGGCAACCGTGACTCAGCCGAATCCGTAACATCTCGAAACTGCTTCACGAGAACCTCGAATGGCCACGGAACTAACAGCAAGTTGAATGATTCCTTTTGGATGAAAGGGGAGGAAAGCCATTCAGGCGTGACTTCACAAGAGTCGACAAGCGACAGATACAGGGATAGCGATCGGTCAGTCAGACCTGACTGCGGAGTATGCATTCGCGGGAGGGTCCTCAGACGTGTTTGGTCAACTTCGCTGCATAGGGTGCCGGACGCCGTGAGGTAGGCCTCTGCAGTGCTGAGGAACACATCCCGGTCCGCAACCAAATGAGTCACACAGGAGATCCCATGCTCCGCTCAATTGCGTAAAATCTGTTCCCGCATTCCATGATCGCCGCCACGTTCCGCCAAGCTCGCGCGCCTCCCTGACCCAGCCACCGAGTGCATCCTCCGGGCGTGGACGGGGCGGCCAATCTGAAAGAAGCGGCATATACGCGCCGGTCCGCTTCAGCACCGACAGGCAAAGCGCAAAGCAATCAGGAGGCCAATTCGGAAAGGTCTTGTCGGAACTTAACCTGGGAAGAATCTGGCAAGAAAATTCGCCGAGTGTGAGTCCGTTCGGCATGGCCACGCTCTTATTGTCCCATCCGAGGTAAGGAGCGGTCTCCACGCGATTGCGGTGAAGTCACTTTGTGGTCAAACTACGCCGTCGCGATGCGGATGGCTCATTCTCTTCGAACGGCGTTTAGAGAAAGTTTGCCGACGCGCGACATAAAATACGATATCAACATGAACTCGTTGGAAAAGCTTCTTCTACACGTAGCGGCGCTTAGCGCTTTCTTCTACCCTCCGTTGACAGTTGTTGCGCAAACGATTCCGAACAGTGCCGCGATCGACGCCGAAGTGGGCAAGATCATGAACAGTACCCATGCTGAGGGTATGGCCGTTGCGGTCATCGATCATGGCAAGGCCGGCTATGTGCAAGCCTACGGAATCCGCAACGCCAAGGGAGATCCGCTGACTACAGACACCGTGATGTACGGCGCGTCGCTGACCAAGATGGTGTTCGCCTACACGGTGATGCAACTGGTGGATCAGGGCAAGCTTAGCCTGGACACTCCGATTAAGAACGACCTCGACAAGCCGCTGCCGGGCTATAGCCCCGATCCGGTTTTTCCTGACAAGTATGGACCCTACAAGGATCTCGCGGACGACCCGCGCTGGGAGCGGATTACACCTCGAATGTGCCTAACTCATTCGACGGGTTTCAGTAACTTCTGGTTTTTGGAACCCGATGGAAAGTTGCACATCCACTTTGACCCTGGAACGCACTTTAGCTATTCGGGCGAAGGCTTGATCCTTCTGCAATTCGTCATCGAACACGGACGCAAGGCCCAAGGCCTGGGGCTTGACGTCGGCGACCTGACGAAGGCCAACTTCGAACGCTTGGGGATGACCCGCACAAGCCTGATTTGGCGTAACGGCGGTCAGGACCCGAACGTTGCGGATGGCTGGAACGATCAGGGCCAGCCGCAGCCACATGAGAAGCGTACTAAAGTGCGTGTGGCAGGCTCCATGAATACAACCATCTCCGACCTGTCGAAGTTTACCGCAGCCTTAGTGAGTGGCGATGGCCTCAGCCGGGCGTCATTCGCCGAGATGACAAGGCCACAACTGCACATCGCCATTGCCCATCAGTTCCCGCTATTCCAGCCCGATTTACCGTTGAATGAGCAACGCAAAGACCTATACGCGGGCTTAGGCGTTGTCGTCTTCGACGGCCCGCAGGGTCACGGTTTCTTTAAAGGCGGGCACGACGGACAGACGGCCAATACTATGGTTTGCCTCAAGGCCAGTCAGCGTTGTGTCTTGATCCTGTCAAACGATGTTCGCTCCGAAGCAGGTTTTGCCGAACTGGTCCGGTTCGTTCTCGGCGACACCGGCGTGCCTTACGACTGGGAATACGGAGACCACGCCGGAAAGTCTTGAGGTGGCAATTTTCCTTGTTGGAACTTTCGGCCGGGGAAACCGGCCGCTCCCTGACGGGTCGCGGCTCGGAAGGAGAGCGCACAAGTCATGCGCTAATTTGCGGTGCCGTCGCCATCGACGAACCGAATCTCACCCAGGTTGAGTGAGCGGACTTCGCTTTCGATGGCGCGGCGGTCGCCCACCACCACCCAAATGGTGCGGCCGGGATCGATCAGCACCTTCGAGGCTCGATTGACGGCCGCGGTATCGAGCGCCTGGACGCGCCCCACGTAGGACTGGAAGTAATCGTCCGGAAGGCCAAACTGCAGCAGATCCGTAATCATTCCGCCAACAGCGTTCATGGTCTCCTGCGAGCCGGGAAGCTCAAGAATGGTCTGCGCCTTGACCTTTTCGAGCTCGTCTTCCGTCGCGGGGCGGGTGGAGAGAAGCTCCTCAAACTCGCGCACAAATTCGGCAAGCGTTTCTTTGGTCTTGTCCGTCTGGACCGAGGTGTAGGTCAAGAAGGGACGCTGTGCGCGGGCGCCCACAACCAGTGAGGCGGCGCCATAGGTCCAGTGCTTCTCTTCGCGCAAATTCATGTTGAGGCGCGCGCCGAACGATCCGCCAAAAATATTGTTGATGGCTTCGATGGCCGCTTCTTGCCTGGCATCGGGCGGCGGCGCGAGCGATCCGGCAACAACTACCGACTGCTGCGCGTCCGGCTTATCGATGAGGTAGACGGCAGGATGACTGGGCGGCAGCGCCGTGTCGATGTGCTTCGAAGGTATGGTTGCCGGCATCCAACCCGCGAATAACATTTCGAGTTTGGGCTTAATCTCTTCGAGCGTGGTGTCGCCGACGACGATTAACGTGGCATTGTTCGGATGGAACCAGGTCCGATGAAAACGCGCGACGTCTTCGCGGGCCAAAGTGGAGACGCTTTGCGCGGTGCCCGAGCCCGTGAAGGGCGTGCCGTAGCCGTGGCCGCGACCGTAAAGGATGGGAGGCAGCACACGGAGCGCCATGCCAAAAGGCTGGGCCTTCTCCTGCTCAATGGCGGCGAGTTGCATGTTCTGCTGGCGCTTGAAGTCAGTCTCCGGAAAGAGCGGATTGAGAATGACATCCGCGTAAAGATCGAGCGATTCATCGAGCTTCGATTTGAGGGCGGAGAGGAAAACCTCCGTGAAATCGAGGTTTGAATTGGCGCTTAACTGCGCGCCCAGCGATTGCAATTCGTCGCTGATGGCCAAGGCGTCGCGCTTCGCGGTGCCGCTGTTGAGCAGGGCGGCCGAGAGACGGGCGGTGCCGGGAACAGCCAGTTGATCGGCGGCGAAACCGGCGTCGACAGTGAGCCAAAAATTGACGACGGGAATCTCATGACGCTCGGCAATGACTAGTTTCAGACCGTTCGACAGCGCGTCGTGGTGGAGCGTGGGGAACTTCAGCTCAGGCGCGGGGCCTAACTCCGGCGGGGTGCTCCGGTCAATGCCGTTAGCGTGGTTTTTATAGGGCGGGAAAGGATGGACTTCCAGGGCATAGACGCCATCGGAAAGCCAGGCCCGGCCGGCGTCGCGCAACTGGGAAGCATTCGAAGAGGCAATGCGGTCAAGGACCTCCTGGTAGGCCTCGGGCCGCTGCAGGAAGGTCTGATTGCGCGCCAGGATGTCCGACTTGCCGCCGAAACCGCCAATGCGCTCCACGCCGCGAACGAAGCCGCCGAACTGCTGCGTTTTGACGCGCTCGAGCTCGGCCTCGGTGGGGCCATCGGCGAGCAGGCGGGCGAGTTCCTCATCGACCGCATTCTCCACAACTCTTAGGTCGCCGCCGGGTTGAGCGGTGGCTTCGATGTAAAACTGGCTGCCGATCTCCCGGCTGTCAAGAAAGGCTTGAACGCTGGTGGCAATCTGGTCGTCGTATACCAAGCGCTTATAGAGGCGCGATGACTTGCCGGTGGTGAGGATGGAGCCGAGCAGGTTCAGATAGGTGGAGTCGGCGTGACCGTAAGGAGGAACATTCCAGACCTTATAGAGACGCGCCTGGGGAACGCGATCTTCGGCGACGGCGCGCTGGGAACCGTGCATCTTCGAGATAAAGGATTGCAAGTGAACCACGGGCGGACCGGGCGGGATGTCGCCAAAGAAGCGCTTGGCTTTCTCTTTCGACTCCGCAACGGTGACGTCGCCGGCAATGACGATGGTGGCGTTCGAAGGCGTGTAGTAGTTCTTGAACCACTCGCGCACGTCGTCCAGCGAGGCGCCATCCAGATCCTCCATGGAGCCGATGACGGTATGTGCATAAGGATGGCCCACAGGATAAGTGGCCTTGACGATCAGCTCTTCCGCCACCGCGTAGGGCTGATTCTCAGATTGCTTCTTCTCATTCTTGACCACGCCGCGCTGCAGATCGAGCACTTCCTGGCTGATGGTGTTGTAGAAGTGGCCCATGCGATCCGACTCCGCGAAGAGCGCGAAATCGAGCGCCGAGGTGGGAACGTTTTCGAAGTAATTGGTGCGGTCTTCGTTGGTGGTGCCGTTCAGATCGGTGGCGCCCACGCGTTCCATGCACTCGATATAGCTGCCTTCCAGATGCTCGCTGCCGCCGAACATGAGGTGTTCAAAGAGGTGGGCGAACCCGGTTTTGGCGGGCTTCTCATTCTTGGAGCCGACGTGGTACCAGATGTTCAGCGCGGCGATAGGCGCTTTGTGGTCTTCGTGAATGAGAACGGTGAGCCCGTTATCGAGGACCACGGTTTCAAAAGGGATGGAGATATGGCGAGAATCTGTGGACATTAGCGCAAAAAACCAGGGAGATAAATGGTGTTTCGTCCTCCCCAAAAGGGGGCGAAAGGGAAGTGGCCCCTTACGGCCACGATATCAAAAGCAGCCGGAATCAGGCGCGCCCACCCGGGTTATCGATTGGCGTTGGGAGTGGCGCCCGCAGGTACCAGGGGGATCAGTCCGGGGAAGCTGCGCCCGGCCGGCGGAGGGCTCCAGGTGAGGATGAAATGCTTCTTGCCAGTCTGGAATGAGGCCAGGCCGAGTTTCTCAGCCTCTTCGATCGCTTGCCGGTTGGTAAATCCTTCCACCTGAATTCGATAGCACGCGACGACGGTGCCGGTACGGTCGGCGCCACGCCGGCAGTGGACGAAGACCGGCCAAGCCTGACTCGAATTCAGCACGGAGAGGGCTTGTTCAACGCTCTCCGTAGTTGGCGCGCTGAGGGGCGGCATCGGGATGTTAATGTACTTGATGCCCCACGCTTCGAGCAAGCGGTCTTCCTGAGCAGCTCTTTCAGCCGGCTGGCGAAGATCGAGCACCGTTTTCATGCCCATTTTGTGTAGCGCGGCGAGGCCGTCGGCGGACGGTTGCCCGCCGCGATAGATGTGCTGGTTCACGCGGTGGAAGTTTGGCAGGCCCTTGACGTGGCCGGGGACGGTCTCTTGCGCCTGCAGTAAGGCTGCGGCGAGCAGAATGATCGCGCGCCCGATGCGCGAGAGGACAAAGGCTTTCATCTTTTTCTAAGCATAGCCAAAAGGGCTACGCCCCTGAAATCCCGGGGTCCATCGTTCAAGCACAGCCCGCGTCCCACAACCTCCGGAGCGCGCGGCGCACGGCAATTGGTCGCTTATTTCTTCCGCCCCGCGCTCGCCCGCGCCACGTAGTCAAGTTCATTCATTAACACTGAACGGAGCGCAGCCCTGAACAGGTTGGCGTTGGCGGTTCGATTCCGTCACGGGCCACCAACAAACGCCCAGACCACCCCCTCAAAGCAGTGTGCATTGGCCGAACAATCGGCGAAACTGTTGTTTGGGATGGGGTCCGTTTTCGACTCACAAAACTTCCGTTTCAAACTAATTGCCGGTCTCAGGGAACCTTCGTACTGCCCAGTACTATAACTGCGGGGAAGGGGTCGCTCGGACATCCATACCTCATTCAAATGAAAAGGTGTTAGCCGTTCTGAATCCACGTACTAATAATCAATTATTTACTGGACTTGCTATCGGAGATCCCTGTATACTCCCTTTGGTACCGGACCTAAGGACTCATCTCGGAGTCTGGGTCTTTACGGGGTAGTAGCGTTTCGGAGGAGATCTATGAAGATGTGCAGAATCCTACAGTTTTCGCTTCTCGCGATACTAGTGGGTTCAGTCAACGCCAATGCGAGCACAACGAGTTTGGCGGATTGGTGTGTGAACCTAAACGGCGACATAACCACAGCGTGTAACTTTGGGGGGTCGGGCGGGGCCAGCGGGACGGGCAGCATCAGTCTGGCGGGCTTCGACACAACCACCGAGCCCGGAACTAACACTCTAGGTTCGGTGGTGGTGACGCTGGGCGTAGGTAAGAACCAGTACGCCGCGTTTTACGCGGACTACGACCTTGATTTCGGCACGTTGGGATCGTTTCAGGATTCAGCGTCGGTTAATTGGCCCAAGCCACTTCCCATCAGCTACGAAGCGGATGACCCCAACTCTCCCACCTCCACCATCTTCAGCGACTTTGCCGCCAACACGCTCACAAGCGCCAACAATGTGGGCGCGGCGTCTGTCCCTCCCAACGCTTGTTGTGACGTCGCCTTCGCGCTGGCCGTCAGGGGGATCACCGTCAGCGGCGCCGGGGACACGGACACAGTCACGTTTACGGTGAGCGACGTAGCGCCGACCCCCACTGCCGACCCCAGTGGCTTCTACATTCAACAGACGAATTTCGATGTGGGCGACTCGATCTACCTGTACTACACCGATTCCGGTTGCCAGGGCCCGAACTGCATCCCCCAACCGCCGCCGACTGGCGTGCCTGAGCCCTCCACGTTCGGCCTGGGACTGAGCGTTGTGGGTGGCCTGCTTCTGTGGGCGAGGCGGCGCGCGGCTTAGGTCCCTGGCGGCTTCTCTCTCTCGAAAAGAGTTTTACGGAGGTTTTAGATTGTGATGACGAAACGTTTCGTTTGGTTTAACGCGCTGACTGTGCCAGCCGCACTCGCGCTCTTTCAGAGTCTTTTGATGGCGGCCACAGCGCCACCCGCTCCCATAGCGGACACAGTGCCGTTTAGCGCCGCCAACCCTGCGCTGCCGCACACCAGTTGGAGCGGCAATCCTGTGACGTTAAAGGGAGTGCTAATCAGCCCCCTTTTTGGGACCGATACGTTCACGTACGACTGGAATCCCGGCGATGGCGGGGCGCACTGTACAGGCACCGTGACGAATCAGTTCGTTATCCAGTGCGCTCATACCTATACGGGGGCGGTTAACTCAATCTTTACGGCCGTCCTAGTCATTACCGATACGACCAGCGGATTGGTCAGCCCGCTGAATCCCAATACGGGCTGCCCGCTTACTGTCGCGCAGGGCGCCTGCTATCTGACTTCGCTAAATCCTCCGCCGCCGAACCTGCCCATCGAAGTGAATAACGCCATTGACAACGGCTTGTGGTACCTGCACTCCAACATGCGGCACTTCACCACCGCTGGCGGGGCTGCGGCCGGCGACTGGACCGGCGTGGGCGGCAACGTGGATTCGAACAGTGCCGGCGGCACCGGCGTCAACGCGCTGGAATGCTCTGCATTCGAAAATAGCGGCTTTCTGGCGAGCAGCACTCCAGCCGATCCCTATACAAGCGATGTTCAACTTTGTATAACCGGTATTTTCGACCAGTTGACTACGATTGACGTATCGCCGGTAGACGATGAAGTCTATGGAACTTTTGATCCGGATGGGAACGGCAACGGGATCGGTGTTGAGCACAATGGCTACCCCGAGAATTACCAGACGGGCATGATGCTGGACGCCATCGTGGGAACGGGAACGCCCACCACGCCCATTCCCGCGGGAACCAACCTCGCCGCTTTGATTACCAGTGCCGGCATCAAGGGAACAGGTGCCGGGGGGGCGTACACGTATTTTGACGCAGTCCAGGATATGGCGGATGCCTACTACTACTGCCAAGCCCCCTCTTACGAAGATTTGCCCGCCAACACTGGTGGGGGCTGGCACTACAGTTGCCAGGAGGAGACGGGCGACAACTCAGTTAGCCAATGGGCCGCTATCGGGATCATCCCGGCCGTTCGTAAGTTTGGAGCTGTCCTGAAAGTCCCGGCCGGCGCTACCGAGCCGGAGCTTCATACGGCCGATCAGAGCTGGCTGGACGTTTCGTTTACCAACAACAACCCCTCCACGGGCTACAACGGCTATTTCGGGTACACCAGCAGCACTACATTGTGGGGTCCTTACGCCGACACGCCCTCCGGACTGGTGCAATTGGCAATGAATGGCCTGGGACGCGGCAAGGTGTCACCGGGCGGAAACCACCTCTGGGACAGCGCGGAAACGTTTATCCGCGACAACTTCGCAAATCCCCAAGCTGATGGAGCGGGGGCCTCACTGCAGGACTACTATTACGGGCTGTTTTCCTTCACTAAAGGCATGCTGTTGCATGATAACTCCGGGACGGGGCTAGGAAGTTCGCCGCTCGCCGACCTGCAATCGACGGATGACCCGGGTACCTGCTCGTCTCCAGTGCCGCTTGCGTCTCCTGGCAGCGGGACCGGCCCGTGCTATCCGCCACTCGATTGGTATGGGGCGCAAACAGCCGCCTATGGCGGGACCGCTCCCACCAACGGCGTGGCTCGCACGATCCTCGGCGATCAGAACGCCGATGGCTCCTGGTTCGGCCAGAACTACGTTAGCAACCAGAATTATTTCCAAACCGGCATTTCCATCACGATGTTGAATAAGACCGTGTTCCAGGCGGTTCCGGTGGCTTGCTTTACGGCGAATCCCACCCACGTGGCATCGGGCGGAACGGTGACGCTTAACGGTGGCTGCTCGGTGGATCAGAATCCGGCGCATTCCATTGTGAGCTGGGAATGGGACATTGACGGCACCGGCGGAACAAACTTTACCATCGCTCCCGGAAACGCTGCCTGTTTTACGCCAAGTTGTTCCATTACTAAGGACAAATTCACTTTGCCGAAGGGCGCCACGCTGCCCTATAACTACCCCGTGCGCCTTCGCGTAACGGACAATGCCGTTCCCCCTCTTACGGCGGACGTGGTGGGATCGGTGGTGATTTCGGCGCCGCCGAATCCACCGAATGCCAACGCGGGCGGCCCTTACAATTTCTGCCCGAATACTGTTGGGGTCGGCAATCTAACCACAGCGATCTACAAGCCGTTCCTCCTGAACGGCTCGCTCTCGACGAATCCGGATCAAGGTACCACGGATGGTAGTAACCCGAATTCGCCGCCGAGCACCATTGTTTCCTACCTGTGGGATTATTCCTGCTCGGGAAAGTTCAACTCGGCTTCCGGCGCTCAGGTTGACGCGACTACGGCATTCGACGTGCTAGGGGACTATGGGACCAGCTTTAACGTCTGTCTCCAGGTCACCAACAATGACAACCTGGCCTTCCCCACCGCCGACCTGCCAGCAGGGTTGTCGAGCGTGGCCTCGGCCCAGGTTTCAATTCATAACCCGAATGACGAAGTCTGCACGCACTGCGTGAAGACTCTCGGCGGGAAGTCACAGGCCCCGGTAGGTGTCGCTGGCAAACCGGGCTACATCCCCCCCAACATCCAGTTGTATTGGACAGACACGAACACGTCCACTCAGTTCGCGATTGACCACTACAACATTTATCGGAGCCAAAGCCCGACCTTCAATCCGTCCATTCAGATAGCGGGCGCGGCTTCCAGTCCCTTCGTCCCAGCCGTTAAAACGTCGGTACCCCCTGGCGGAACGTTATACTTCCAGGACACCAACGTGATTGGGGGAGTCACCTACTATTATCGTGTCGCTCCGGCGACGGCCAACGATACGGAAACCTGCCAGGGTAATGTGACGCTCACCGTGGCCATCGGTAAAGGCCGCACATAGGCAGAGTGGCGGCGCGTCCCAGGAAGTCCGCGGGCGCGCCGCTCATCATCATCAGGAGGAATAATTATGAAGAAATTGGCGCTCGTCATGCTCGCTTTGACAGTCTCCCTGCAGGCTTCTACCGACTTCTCCGGCATCTGGAACGGAAAGGGCGGGTATCAGGATGCGAAATACGGGTCGGTTCCCGCCACGGCTCAGTTGACGCTCTTGCAGTCGGGTTCGTCCATTAAAGGTACGCTTAAAATCGGCAACAGCAAACCGATCGAAATTACTTCCGGCAGCGTATCGGGCAGTGAAATCACATTTGTGGTGAAAGGCGGCACCGGTACCTTGACGCAGAATGGTTCGAAGCTTCAAGGAAAACTGACATCTAGCAAGGGTAAAATCCTGGACATCGTATTCACGAAGTAGCGGCGTTCAGAACCAGACCCAGCTTGGCAGACCCGAGATCATCTCCTGTAGTGCCGGCGTTCGTTTTGAGCGCCGGCACTACAAGTCGTTTTTGAGTGGAGTTAAATTAGCATGTTCAGACGAATAGCTTTCCTTGCGACTTTGCTTTGCGGAATGGCGTTTGCAGCGCCCCGGCAGGCGGCTGCGCCAACACCGGCGCCCGCGACGCCGCAGCAACCCGTCCTGATTATTCTTTATTCACGTTTTTACGATCACAGCCATCAGCACACGACAGATGAACGCATTCAGCGTCTGTTGCCCCTGATCAGCCGGTTGCACGAGAAGTACCCCCAATTTGGAATTTCGGCTCTGCTGCAGTTCTCCGGAACCGTGAGCCAGGTTTTGGATGAGGAGAATTCGGGGCTTCATCTAGTCGATCGGATTAAGGACTTCGAGAAGCGCGGATTGGTGGATGTCGGCTACACCGGTGAAGAGGAGCCATCGTATCTCTACCGTCCCAAGCCGAATCTGCTGGCGGCCGATACACCCGAAGCGCGCTGGGCGGCGAAGGCTGAGGCCGCGGAACGCTTCTTGACGGACTACAAGAACCCCGTCACCGGTCTCCCTGTCGCCGGATTGAGTGGCGGGGCCAAGAGGACGCTGGAGGTCTTCGGCAATCTGACGTTCTTAAGCGGCCTCACCACAACTGTGGGGGGCGACTCCCCTACCGCGTACGAAGCGCGGAAGCTCAGTCCCACGGCAATGTTGTCCGGAATTCCGGGGCGCGATCCGCGGCGCGGCATAGAAGGGCAGGTCTTTTCGGCGGCGAATTTCTCCAAATTCTTAAGTCCCGATCCGGAGGACTCGCCGGAAGTATTTTGGCAGGACAACACCGTCCGTATTTCCGATATGAGCCTGAGCGACCTCCAGCCGCACTCGACCGACGAGGATCTGGAATCGCTGAAGAAGGTCTTCGCCAAGCTGGACCGTAGCCACGTCCGCGTGATGAAGCTGGAAGTAGCGGCTTATAAACGCTATCTGACGCGCCGGGCTGACGGGTCGGTGGTGGCCGATCCGATGGAATGGCTCTATTACCATCCGGACGATCCAGTGATGCCGTTGACATTGAAGGCGATGGTCACTCAGGGCGACGTGGAGGCCGGTTACAAGAAGGACGAGGCCACGCTCAACTGGCTCTTGGAGCAGTTCCTCCCCGCCAATCCCGGCAGCCGGTTCATTTCTGTCAGTGAACTAGCCAAAATGACAGCGCCCGCCGATGCGGAAGTGGATGCGGCGCAACTCAGCGAACTGGCGGCGAATCTGGAGCAGCACTTCGTCAAAATGCCGATGTCTGTGCCGAACTATGGGCGAGCGGGCAGCCGCTTCTTCACGCTGGCGGAGAGCTTCGAACTCTTTGCTCAGGCCCTGGCCGCTGAAAGCAAAGCGGGTTCGATTCCGAAGACTGTGGGAATCGCGCCGATGTACGGTCCGTATACTCTTCCGAACGACATGGGAGCATCCACGGGATCGATTTCCGTTTCAGAAGTGATCAAGACAGCCTCGGAGATTGCGCCCAAGCTGGCGAATACTGCCTGGAAGCCGGTCCCGGACAATGCGGTTCCCGCGATTCTACAGGTGGGTTCTCTGCATCTGAATGCCGGCCAGTTCCTGCGTTTGATGGAGCAGGCTTACTCCGACCCGTCGCCCGAAAGGACTCTCCACGTCAATGGGATCGCGCTGGCGAGTCAGGCGGCATTTATGTATCCGAAGAACACGCCCATGATCGATCAAAGCAGCGGTTGGACGGTGAAGCCCGCGCCGTTGCGTCTGGCGGCGGCGCCCTCTGTTGCAACCGGAGCGCAATAAGGAGCGACCGGTTGGCGAAACAGGGCCACCAGCGCGGCCGCTCCGTGAGGACGTGGGGAAAAAAACTCAGTTGCAAGATAGTGATTGCGGCGCGAGAGACTGCACGTTTACCCGCTTGCTACGCGCACGGTTCAGAAGTGGGGCGGCGAGCGGTCTGCGAACATCGAGACCAGAACAACCGGTCGCTCCCTGACGGCCGAGGCTTAGTAGGCGCGGGTGCGGCCGCTTGTATTGAGGCCTTTTCACACTCCCTGACGGCCACGGCAAGCGGGTGACAGCCGCCCACCCCACTGAGCAGTCGCGATCCAGGAGACGTTTTTCGCGGTTCATTTGGTTTCCGTGATTTGGAGCACTTCATTCGCGCGGAGATCTTTCGTGAGCGTCTGCTTGTGCCCCGAAGGCCAGTTCACCTCGACGCGATCGATCCTCTCCGCGTCGCCCAAGCCGAAGTAAAGCGGCAGGGAACTCTGCGACAAATAACCGGACTTGCCGTCATGAAACTGCATCAGTGTGCGGCCGCCGGCTGTGACGCGAACCGTGGCGCCCAAGCCATCGCGGTTGGAAGTTGTGCCGACAAGTTTGACCTTCAGCCAATGGATCCTATGCTTCTCGGAGAGGTTGCTGACCAGAATCTGAGGGGCCGAATTGAAGTCATTGGTAACGATATCCAGGTCGCCGTCATTATCGAGATCGAAAATCGCGGCCGCCCGGGTTCCCAACGAAGACATGACCGTGATGGTTCCCTTTTGTCCCTGGCATGGATCCTGCAAGTACTTCTCGGAGTCCGATGTAACCTTTGAGCAGTCCAAGTCAAACCAGGGCGTGTGGGTGCGCCCTCCATGGCGAGGCTCCACGCCGAGTAGGAACTCCGAATCCAGGAACTTCTGTCCGCGATTATTCAAGAGGACTGAATTGATGCCGTAGCGGAAGGGGAAGTTCATCGAAGACGCAATGAAGATGTCCTGCCAGCCATCGGCGTTCAGGTCTCCGATGCTCGGTCCCCAGGGCCAATAGTTTTCGACGCCCATGCGATCGGAGACTTCCTCGAACTTTTGGGCGCCGAGATTGTGATAGAGCGAATTGCCGAAGACAAAGCTGCTGGCCGGACCCATCAGAAAATCTTCCGCCGGCGGCGTGGAGGCTTTCTTCTTCTCCTCCTTCCAATCCACGTCCTTCCACATGTCGGAATGCATGTCGGTGACGAAGAGATCCAGGCGGCCGTCGTTGTCGTAGTCGAAGAACTTGATTCCCATCGCGCCCCACGACGTTCTGGGGAAATAGCGCTTCGTCTCCTCGGAGAACTTACCCTGATGGTTCTCGTAGAAATGGTTCGCACCCATCATGTTAAGGAAGTAGAGTTGCGGCCAGCCATCGCCGTTCAGATCGGTGAACGTGGCGTCGCCGGACCAGCCCACGGGCTTCAATCCTGCCTCGGCCGTGACGTCCTTGAAACGATTGTGGCCGAGATTGCGATAGAGAACCGGGAACTCATACCGTTCCGGAAACATGTGGCCCGAGAAGGCATCGGACAGGGCGAGATACTGGCCCTGATCGCCTTTTCGCTCGCCGGTGTATCTGCCGACGTTGCAGATCAGCAGGTCCAGCAGCCCGTCATGGTCGTAATCGAAGAAAACCGCGCCCGATGAGTGCAGGGCGCCTGAGATGCCCGACTCTTGCGTAATGTCACGGAAGTGGCCGTGACTGTCGTTCTCGAAGAGAATATTGCCACCGCGCACGGTGGTCACCAGCAGGTCGGGGTCGCCGTCGTTATCAATGTCGGCAAAGGCGGCGCTGACGCTGATGCGGCCGGGCACCCCCACGCCCGCCTCCTCGGTGATGTTCTTGAATTTGCCGCCCCCGAGGTTCTTCCAAAGCTGATTCCCGCCGGTCTGACTGAGAAAATAGATGTCATAGAGCCCATCGCCATCCACGTCAGCCACAGCGATGCCGTTGCCATGGTCGTAGTGAGCCTTCTGATAGTTTTTGCCGGCGTCGTCGACGATGCGATTCACAAAGTCGATTCCGCTATCGGTGAGCTTATCCTCGAAGTGAAACTGAT
Organism: Acidobacteriaceae bacterium; assembly: GCA_903970405.1. Classification (GTDB taxonomy): domain Bacteria; phylum Acidobacteriota; class Terriglobia; order Bryobacterales; family Bryobacteraceae; genus CAJCIT01. The sequence continues at coordinate 20,841 of CAJCIT010000260.1, forward strand.
AGAAGACCTTGAACTGGTCCGCCGTCTTCAACTGGGCCTGTTTGCGCGCCGCGAGCACGGCCGACGCATCTTCGGCGGGATAACGGACTTCGGGCTTCGTGGGCGCCGCGAAGCTTTGTGTCGCAAAGCCATGTGTATAGACCGCGGCGATAACAAACGTGGAGAGCAAACCGCCCATCACCCAGCGAACGGACCTAATTCGCGTTGATTTCGTTCGACGGTTATGGATGGGTGTCTGGATGGGCATTCGGGTTTGCTCCTTGGTTTTTGAGTTGTCGGTAGGCGGCCATTTGGAGATCGGCCTCTGCTGATTTTCCGGCTTTCCGGTAAAGGGCGGCCAGTGCGAAGTGCGCCTGGGTAGCCAACTCACTCTTCTGGTCCAGCGCCAGCAGCTTGACCCATGAGGCTTCGGCACTAGCCGAATCGTTGGCGGCGAGCGCGGCGTTGCCAAGGGCCATCAAAATTTGCGGCGTGTTCGGCTGGAGACGGTCAGCTTCGGCCAGCGCCGCGGCTGCGGCTCTCGCCTGTCCCTGATCCAAGAGCACGAAGCCGAGACGGTAAAGAACCTCGGCGCTCTGTGGCCTGAGCCGTGCCTCGAGGCGAAACTGCTCAATCGCCCCGGGGGCATTCCCCTCCTTGGCCAGAAGGTTTCCGAGCGCAAAGTGCACGTTCGGCGCATACGGCTTCAGCCGCAAGGATGCACTGTATTCGCGCTCGGCATCGGGGAGCCGGCCGCTATCGGCATATCGCTCGGCTGACACCTGATGCGCCCGCGCCGAGTTGGGGTCAGCCCGCAAAACCCCGTCGAACGCGTTTGCGGAAGCCTGGGCCGCCAAATGGCTGAAGGCGCAGAGCAGATCCGGGTCATCGGGTCGTCCGGCAAGGGCCTTCTGCAGACTCGCCACTTTGGTAATTACCTCTTGAGGCGAGGGACTTGGGTTGCCGCTGGTACTTTCCGCGGTGCACCGGCTCGGGGCGCCCCCATTTGTCCGCAATCGTTCTATCTGTAAGAGCTGGGCGGCTGTTCGCTTTGAAGCTAACGCTGTGGCCTGGCCGAAGTAGTACAGCAAATCGACGTCATTGGGCTGCCGCTCCAGCGCCGTTTGGAGTGCTGCCAGCGCGCTGCCGAGCCTGCCCGTTTCCAGATAGGCGAGGCCCAGCAGTTCCGGGGTCCGCGTCAATTCAAGATGGGGCAGCGCCGCCTCGGCATTTCCTTCAACCAGCAGAGCAACACCCAGCGTCTGATGGGTGCCCATCAACTTCGGATTCAGGTCCAGCGCGCGCTTCAGTTCCGGGATCGCGGCTGTATAGTCACCGCTCTGGAAGTAGACGTCTCCCAGATTGGCGTGTCCGGCGGCGGAGTTTGGCTGCAATTCGGTGACTTTGCGGAACTCCTGGATGGCGATATCCAGATGACCCTGCTGCTGGGCCGCGGCACCGGCCTGGGCGTGTTCAATGATTTCCGGCGTCAGCGTCTGAAGAAGGAGACCACAGGTAAGGAACGCAAGACTCATGATCCTCCGGCAGCCAAATCTGCCTCAACAACCCCAACCGAGCCGCGACCGTAAGGGCGCGACCGGTTACCAGAACCAAACCGCTACCGCGGTCGCTCCCTGACGGTCGCGGCTCAGTCGGCGTGGGGCGACCGCGACCCGGCACCAGTCGAGAATTATATCGTCCTCAAGCCATCGGGCCAACAGACCCACCAGTACTAGGGTTTGTCCTTCCGCGCGGCCCGCATTCGATCGAGAGCCGCCGCCACTTTCGCGTCGCTGGGATTGAGGGTATGTGCCCGTTCCAGGATCGGAAGAGCCGAGGCGTCGTCGCCAAGCGAGTGGTAGGCAGCAGCGAGAAGATTGAGGGTGTCGAAATACCGCGGATTGAGCGCGACCGCCTTTTCGAGGGCCGGGACCGCCTCCTGGTAGCGCCTGAGCGCAAAAAGGCTGCGGCCAAGATTGTGCCACCCGTCGAACGAGTTGGGATCGAGGCTTACCGCCGTGCGCAGCGGCTCTACGGCTTCGGCGTAAGCGCCGCTCCCCGCGTAGAGCTCTCCCAGCAGGACCATGCGCCGTGCATCGTGCGGGTCCGCGATCTTCTGGCAAATCGTTTTCGCTTGGCCGATGGGCTGAGCCCGGAGCGCATCCATGCAGGCGTGGCCATCCTCTTCGACGACGCGTTGGATTTCGCGAGCCTTCCGGTAGATCTCAAACTCGCGGTCGCC
>CAJCIT010000261.1 GCA_903970405.1 Acidobacteriaceae bacterium
ACCGTGCGCGTCGGCGCCTGACTTAAGCGCCCAACCCTTCAGAGCCGCGACCGTCAGGGAGCGACTGCGGCGGCGAGGTTGCGCGTTTATCCGCTTGCTAACGCGCGCGGTTCAGAAGAGGCGAGTGGGTAGCTGCGAAAAGGTGCCCGGCACATCGCCACACTCCGCGAGCATGAAGCCGAGCTGAAAAGCGCAGGCATCGTGCGGCTGTCCCTGTTTGGCTCCGTCGCTCGGGACGAAGCCACGCCGCAATCGGATGTCGATCTCATGGCGGAATTCGATACCGGACGCGAATTTTCCCTGCTGGACAGGGTCCGGCTGGAAAACCGGCTTGCTGATATGCTCTGCGCAAGAGTAGACCTTGCGCCGGCACGGATGCTGAAGGACGGCGTTCGGGAAAGAGCAACACGCGAGGCCGTGCTTGCCTTTTAAGGATGCGGACACATCGCCGCGGGATATTGCGGGCGCTATCGGCATGATCGAGCAGTTCACGGCGGGAATGGAGTTTGATGCATTCCGCGAAGATCCCAAAACAATCGCGGAAGTCGAGCGCAAATTGCTTGTCATCAGCGAAGCTGCGGTTCGCTCGGCGTTGAAGCGGAAATCCGATGTCCAGGGATGCCTTGGCGCGATATCCGGGGGATTGGAAACTGGCTGCGGCATCAATACGATTCAGTCGAATTGCCGGTTATCTGGAAAACCATCGGCGGCGATCTGCCGCCACTGAAGGCCGCTGTTCTTCAAGCGCTGGTTCCTCCTCCGCCAAACTCGAAAAGCCCGCCATTAGGGTGAGCGGTTCATAGCTCTTGGTTTCTCTGCCGCTCATCCCATCTGTCCCCTTCGGCTTTGAAGAGCGGCCGCAAGAGGACTTCTCAGGAGTTCGATCACTTGCCGAAGTGATGCGGCACGGTCGCCAGCGGGCCCGCGAGGCAGCTTGTAAGTCGATTCTTTTCCGATAGCCTGGAGTAGCTACCGATAATAACTGATATCGCTACCGGCGCGGCGCCACCATTGGATCGATCCGAGAAGCGCGCCACGCCGGAACGTATCCGGCTGCTGCCGCAACCACGATCAGCAGCGCGCCAACGCCAAAATAGCTGGCCGTTCTGTGTGCTCGAATTTGAGGCCCGCACCCACCTGAACAGTTCGTTTCGTAGCGCCGGAACCCACCTGAGCAGTTCGTTTCGTCGCACGGCACCTAACTGGCGGTTTGGGGTCGGGCCGAAAGGCGGCCGGAGGGGACAGCCTAACGCGAGCCTCGGCGATTTGTAACTGCCGCTTTATCAATTACATACAAGCCGATCGCGCTCGCTTACCGACCTGCTCCCTATTGTTTTCAATGGTTTAGCGACCCCGCCCGGCCCCCAACTCCGGCTCGCCCAGCGCCGGAATCCGGCACGCGCAACGGGCTAGGCGTTCACAAATCCGATTAAGTCACCGGGATGCGCGCGCCGAAACCCCGCCGTCTACAATAGGTGATTCGCATGTTTTACGGCCACGCTGCCCTTCTAGCTCCAGTTCTCTTCCTCAGCCCGCTCTTTATTTGCAAGTCTTCAGCCCAGATCACTGGTTCCGCGGGCGCTTCGCTCTTCCGCGGCAACTGCGCCTTCTGCCATGGATCAAACGCCTCGGGGGGCCGAGGACCGAACCTCCTCGGCGCGCTCTCCCATAGCGATCATCCCGAGGCGCTCGAAAAGGTGATCAAGGAAGGCGTTCCGGGCTCAGCCATGCCGGGCTTTGATTTTGAGCCGGAAGAGTTGGCCGCGTTGCTTTCCTACCTGAAGACCGTGCGTCAAGGCAACGGGTCAACCGCGCGCGTGCCCGGCGATCCGGTGGCCGGACGCGCGGTCTACGCGAAGCAAGGTTGTTCCGGCTGCCACATGGTCAATGGAGAAGGCAGTGTCCTGGGGCCCGATCTCTCCCGCGCCGGCGGCGCCCGCTCTTACGACTACCTCAAGGAATCCATCCTCACACCCTCGGCCGACATTCCGGACGAGTTCAGAGCGGTTCGCGTGGTCACCGCCGACGGTAAAACCATCAGCGGCATCCGCATCAACGAAGACACATTCACGCTGCAACTGCGGCTGCTGGATCAAAGCTTCCATTCATTCACCAAGGCCACTCTGCGAACCATCGAGTATCCGATCGAATCCCTGATGCCGCCGTACAAGCTCTCTGAAGCGGACCTCACTAATCTGCTGGCCTATCTCACCACCCTGCGCGCCGATCCGGCGGACCCCGCCGCCAATGCTATTAAGGTCGAAAGCATCCATTGAAACAAATCTCACTCCTTTTGTTGGCCTCTCTGGCATCCACTCTGCTCCGGGCCGCCGACACGCCCGCGGGCACTGTACCGTATGAACGCCTGACGCGCGCCATCGATGAACCGCAAAGCTGGCTCACCTATTGGGGCGATTACCGCGGCACTCGCTTCCGCAACCTCTCGCAGATCAGTGACGCCAACGTGAAGCACCTGCGCGTGGAATGGATCTATCAGACCGAACAGCAGGCCACCGAAACCGTCCCACTGGTTGTTGACGGCATCATGTACTTCACCGCCAGCAGTGGTTACGCGTTCGCCCTGGACCCGAAGAGCGGCCGTGAACTCTGGCGCTACCGGTACATCGTTCCCGAAACCACCAAAGGCTGCTGCGGCACGGTCAACCGCGGACTTGCGGTTCTCGGCTCGCGCCTCTTCTTGGCTACTCCCGACGCCCACTTGCTGGCGCTCGACATCCGCAACGGCCAGCCTCTCTGGAACGTCTCCTATGCTCCGAACAGCAAAGGCTACGGCGCCACGTTTGCTCCGCTGGCCATTCAGGGCAAAATCATCGTCGGGATCTCCGGCGGTGAATTCGGCGCGCGTGGTTTTCTCGCCGCCTTCGACGCCGCATCCGGCAAGGAGTTGTGGCGTTTCGCGACCATTCCGAAGAAGGGCGAGCCCGGCAGCGAAACGTGGGGTGGCGATTCGGCTGATCGCGGAGGCGCGCCTACTTGGATGACCGGGACCTTCGACTCGGAAACGAACACCCTCTACTGGGGCGTCGGCAATCCCGGACCCGATCTCAATGGCGATGTGCGTCCCGGCGACAACCTCTATTCCGATTGTTTGATCGCCCTGGACGCGAATACCGGCAAGCTCAAGTGGTATTTCCAATTCACGCCTCATGACACGCACGATTGGGACGCCGCCGAGACGCCGATGCTCCTGGATCTACCCTGGCAAGGCAAGCTGCGAAAGCTGGTGGTGCAAGCCAATCGCAACTCCTTCTACTACGTTCTTGACCGCACCACGGGCGAGTTCCTCCACGCGCAGGCCTTCGCCCGTCAGAACTGGGCTACCGGTATCGACGCCAAGGGCCGTCCGGTGCTTGCGCCGGAAAAGAAGACTCCCGACGACGGCTCAGACGTCTGCCCGGGCCAAGCCGGAAGCACGAATTGGATGGCGCCATCGTTTCAGCCGTCGCTCGGTCTTTTCTACCTTGCCATTCGCGAGCAGTGCGATACCTTCCACTCGACGCCGGTTGTGTATAAAGAGGGCCGGCCCTACATTGGCGGGTCACAACGCGGCATTGAGAATCAGCGCGAGTACGGCCTGGTGGCGGCGCTTGACGTATTCACCGGCGAAGTGCGCTGGTCATTCCGCTTGAACCGCGCGCCGTGGGCGGGCACGCTGGCCACCGGCGGCAACCTCATCTTTGCCGGCGATGAAGACGGCTATCTGATGGCCTTCCAGGCGAAGACCGGCCAGTTGCTCTGGAAATTTAACACCGGCAACCGCCTGGTCACTTCACCCATAACGTTTGAAATAGAAGGCCGGCAATACGTCACCATGCCGTCCGGCAATGCATTGCTGACGTTCGCTCTACCGGAAGAGTAGGCATTGGGGCGGAGGCTCACGCAAGCATGGGACGATTCGAAACGGCAGCGGATTTTTATCGGTATCGGGAGCCCTATCCGCCGGAGTTCTTCGAAACTGTGGCAGCGAAGTTAGGCTTGACGCGCGAGAGGCGAATGCTGGATGTCGGGTGTGGGCCGGGGAATCTCGCCATTGGATTCGCGTCAATGATCGGCAGTGTGACGGCGGTCGATATTGAGCCGGATATGCTCCGCTTGGCGCGGGCCGCAGCGGTCGAGGCTGGCGCCCACATCGCGTTCGTCGAAGCCAAGGTTGAAGATCTATCTTTGCCGGCGGATTCCATTGATTTCGTGACCATCGGGCGCGCTCTGCACTGGCTCTCGCCGCCGGAAACATTGGCTGTGCTTGAGCGGATCGTCGCGCCGGGCGGATGGATCGCGGTATGCCGGCCGTCTGCCACGGAAGCGCCGGTGAACGCATGGAACGAGAAGTTCAAGGCCATTCGCCGGGCATGGTCGTCCGATCCGGATGAAACGCGCTACCGGCCGGACGTGGACAAATGGTTTGGGCCTTCGCGGTTCCGGAAGGTGGATGAGATTTCAGTGGTACACCGGCAGAAGGTCACGATAGAAGACCTCGTTCGGCGTGGACTTTCGTTTTCGATTACCTCGCCGTCCGTCCTCGGCGAACGGAAACCCGAGTTCGAAGCGGCAATTGAAGAGGCGCTCACGCCGTTTGCGAAGGATGGCGCGATTGAAGAGGAGTTGGCGGCGAAAGCGACAGTGTTTCAATAAGAATCCTGGGCGAATCGGTAGCATAGAATTTTCCCTTCACATGAAAGCACGCGTTTTTTCGGGCATTCAGCCCACCGGTCAACTCCATCTGGGCAATTATCTGGGAGCCCTCAAGAACTGGGCAGAGATTCAATCGCACTACGAAAGCATCTTTTGCATTGTCGACTTGCATGCGGTGACGGCTTATCAGAATCCAGTCGAGCTGCGGAGCAAGATTCGCGAGACTGCCGCGTTGTTTATTGCATCCGGCATCCACCCGAAAGAGTCGTCCATCATCGTGCAGTCGGACATTTCAGGGCACGCGGAGCTTGCCTGGATGCTGACGTGCGTCACCCCGGTGGGGTGGCTGCAGCGGATGACACAGTTCAAGGTGAAGGCGGAAAAGCAGGAGACTGTGGGGGACGGACTGCTGCAGTACCCCGTCCTGATGGCCGCCGACATCCTGCTGTATAACGCTGGCATCGTGCCGGTGGGCGAAGATCAGTCGCAGCACCTGGAGTTGACGCGGGATATTGCGCAGCGGTTCAATTCGCTCTATGGCGCGGGACGGGATCTGTTCGTGGTGCCGGCCACTCACCTTCCCCTGGTGGGGGCGCGGATTATGGGGTTGGACGATCCGACTCAAAAGATGAGTAAGTCGGCGATCGGAGCTCACCACGCCATTGCGCTGCTTGATGCGCCGGATGTGTTGCGAAACAAGATTATGCGGGCAACCACCGACTCCCACCCGGCGGTGGATATCGAAGCGATGGGGCCAGGTATCCAGAATCTGTTCAATATCGCACAGGCGTGCGATGAGACCGTGACGAAGGAACAGGTGGCGTTCATGCGCTACGGGGACTTCAAGAAGTTCGTAGTGGAACGCGTGATGGCGCGCCTGGCGCCGATTCAAGCGAAATATCGCGAGGTGACGGAGGACCCCGCCTACCTGGATGGAGTGCTTCGCGAAGGCGCGGCGCGCGTCAGGCCGATCGCCGAAGAAACCATTCGGACGACGAAGCGCGCGATGGGACTCTACACGGCGGAGTAAGGAACGCGGGGCTCGACGCGCGCCGCCTTATTGCCCGGCGCTGTTCGAAGCGGGGGACGGTCTGGGTCTGCCACGGGGCCGCCAGCCAAGGTGCCGCTTCGCAATTTTTTGTTGCTGCTCGATCCAGTCCGGGTTGCCCACCGGCCGTGAACCCGCCAGCGCCCGGCGCAAGGCCGTCGCGACTTCCAAATCATCCTCCATCAGGTACAGCGTCCATTCCTCAGGCGTGAATTGCTTGCGGGTCACAACTGGCTGCAACGGAATGGGCGACTGCGCCGTGCCAGTACTGTGCGCATGCGCCGATGAGTGCGGGAATTGCTGCGGTTTCTGGACCAGTTTCGCGCGCTTGGGGTTCAGTTCCACGTAACGCAGTGCGGCCCAGTAGTGGTCTTCGCTAAGGGGTGAGGAGTAGTAGCGGTTTTGGAACAAATGGCCAGTGCGGTCATGCCGAAGATTGAAGACGACGGCCCACCAGGTATGCACGCGCTGGAAGAGCCGGGCCAGGCCATTGGCTGTGGCCGGTGTAAGGATGAAGTGCACGTGATTCGACATCAGGCAGTAGCCGTGGATCAGCACTTTCTCTTCGTCGGCTACTTTGGAGAAGCGGGCGAGATACTCCCGTTTTTCTGCTTCATTCATAAAAATCTTCGTGCGAGCGCAACCACGGGCGACGACGTGATGGACAACGTTGACGAGAATGAAGCGTGCGACGCGCGGCATAGCCAAACGGGAGCGCCGATGCCATCGCTGACGCAAAACGTCAGCGAAAAAACGCGCTTACTGGTCAGGTGCCGGCGAGAGAGAAAAACTCTCCGAATGATTAAGTTCGTCCCCAATTTAGAGGGGTCCGTCCCCTTACTCAAGGGGTCCGTCCCATTTATTGAATGGGTCTCACTCGCCGCCTGTCTGGCGCTTCCAGCGTGGTATTCTTGAGTCTCAAGCGCCGCTTGCCCTTACCTGAGGCGACGTTCGGCCGTCCGGATTCTCCGCCGTGCTTCCTCCCGTGCAACTTGAAGAAAAAAAACGTCTGGCTGCGGTGATTGACCACACGCTGCTTAAGCCGGAAGCCACCCAAACCGATATCGAACGCGTTTGCCGCGAGGCTCTGGAAAACGCCTTCGCTTCCGTGTGCATCAACCCGTATTGGGTGCCACTGGCCGCCTCCCTGCTCCACGCTTCGCCGGTGCGCGTCTGCACGGTGATCGGATTCCCGCTCGGCGCTAACCAACCCGAAATCAAGCTCGCCGAAGCCGGCGTTGCCCTGGCCCAAGGCGCCCGCGAGCTCGATATGGTCCAGAACGTGGGCGCGCTCCGCTCCGGCGACAGTGAACTCGTCGCAAATGAGATGAGCGAACTTGCTGAACTGGCTCATCGCTCCGGCGCTATTCTCAAGGTGATCCTTGAAACCTGCCTGCTCGACCGCAATCAAAAGATTCGCGCCTGCCGCCTGGCCGTCGCCGCGAAAGCTGATTTCGTGAAGACCTCTACCGGCTTTTCCTCGGGCGGCGCCTCGATAGACGACGTTCGGCTCATGCGCGAAACAGTCGGCTCGTCGCTTGGCGTTAAGGCCTCCGGCGGCATCCGTTCGCTCGATTCGGTTCGCGGCATGCTCGCCGCCGGGGCTACGCGCATCGGCGCCAGCGCCGGCGTTCAAATCCTCCAGGAACTGGCCGGCGCGCCCGCTGCCTCCTCCGGCAAATACTAATGGCCAGCCCCCGCAAAGCACAGGTTCGCTTCCGTGAGCGCGCGGAGCTTCTGGACTTCCTCCTCGAAGTCAGCGCCGCCACGTCTGAAACTCTCGACCTCGATCGCCTCCTTGCCAACGTCGCCACAATCGTCAAGGAAGTGATCCCGCATGACCTCTTCGCGATCCTGCTGTACAACGAGAAAGCGGGTGGCCTGCGCATCCGCTATTCCATTGGCCATCGCCCGGAAATGTCGAATCTGGTGATCCCGCTGACCGAAGGCCTCACCGGAGCGGCCGGCCTTACCCGGCAGCCGATCCTGGTTGGCGACGTCAGTACGGACGGCCGCTATTTGGCCGCTTTGGACGCCGTTCGCGCCGAACTAGCCGTCCCCATGCTCGCCCGCGGAAAGCTGGTGGGCATTATCGACGTTCAGTCCACACGCCTCAACGCCTTCAGCGAACAGGACCGCGCCCTCTTAACATTGATCGCTTCGCGCATTGCCGTCTCCATCGATAACGCGCGCCTCTATCGCCGCGTGGAGCGCCAGAACCGGACCCTCCGTGTCCTGGCGCATCTTTCCCAGGAGTTCAGCTCCATCCTTGACCTGGACGAACTGCTGACGAAGATCGCCGGCACCATCCGCGCCTTGATCGACTTCGACGCGTTCAGCATTTTTTTGGTCGACCGCGATCACAATCTTCTCCGCCGCCGGTTCAGCCAGCGCTATGACGAGAAGGTCACTCTTGACAATCTGGAACTCGGCGCCGGCATCACCGGAGCCGCCGTTGAAGCCCGCGAAACCATTCGTGTCGACGACATCTCAGCCGATTCCCGTTACGTCGCCAGCCACCCGGACATCCGCTCGGAGGTGGCTGTGCCGCTGATGCTCCATGACCGTGTCATTGGCGTTATCGATCTTGAAAGCCAGCGCCTCGCCTTCTTCACCGATGAGCACGTCCGGGCCCTCTCGCTGCTGGCGCCGCAGATCGCCAATTCAGTGGAGAACGCCCGCCTCTACGAAGAACTCGCCCAGCGGGAACAGCGCATGGAGCAGGATCTGAAGGCGGCTCACAAGCTGCAATCGGTTCTCCTGCCGCGTGCCGCGCCCGCCATCGGCGGCCTCGAAATCGGGATGAAATCCCGGCCGGCGCGCGAAATCAGCGGCGATCTCTTTGACTTTTTCGAACACAGCGATGAGTACACCCTCATCGCGTTCGGCGACGTTAGCGGAAAGGGCGCGGCCGCCGCGCTCTATGGCGCGCTAGTCCTCGGCTTCCTGCGAACGCTTGCGCCTCGCCGCCGCAGCCCGGCGCAACTGATGCGTCTGCTCAATGAAGCACTGGTGGAGCGTAAGATCGACGCCCAATACGTCACCCTGCTTCTTCTGCTGTGGGAGTCGCGCGGCCGCACGCTCACTGTCGCGAATGCCGGCGCCTTGACGCCGTTGATTTGCCGGAACGGCGAAATCCTGGATACAAAGATTGAGGGCGTCCCGCTCGGTCTGCTCGACGAGCAGGAATATGACCAGGTAGTCATCGAATTGCAGCATGACGACCTGGTTTTGCTGTACTCGGACGGCATGGAGGATCAGCTCCGCGGAAAGGAAGAGGATTTCGGGCGCGAGCGTCTCAGCCAACTCATCGTCGCGAACCGTTCGCTTCCCACCTGCGCCGTCATCCAAAGCATTTTCGATGAAATCGATGCCTTCCGTGGCGCGACGCCGCTTACTGACGACCAAACCGCCATCGCGCTGCGGATTCTATAGCGGTCCGCCGGCCAGCAAAGGCCAATCTCCCCAGATGACCTCGCCTCTGACATGAGTTCTGAAACCGCATTCACCTATCGCGACGGATGGTTCTGCTGCGAAGACGCAAGCCTAATAGACATCGCGGCGCGTTTCGGGACGCCTGCCTATGTTTATTCGCGCGCCGCCATCGCCGCGCGCTTCGCCGCCTATCGCCGATCGCTTCGGGGCATCCCTAACCGCGTTTGCTACGCCGTCAAGGCCAACTCGAACATCGCCATTCTGCAGTTGTTGGCCTCGCTGGGCGCGGGCTTTGACATCGTGTCGGGCGGCGAGCTTTTCCGTGTCCTCGCTGCCGGCGCCGATCCCGCCACCGTCGTCTTTTCCGGCGTCGGCAAGACGCGCGAGGAGATTGACTTTGCCCTCGCCCGCGGTATCCACAGTTTTAACTGCGAATCGGCCGACGAACTCGCGCTACTCGCCGAAATCGCCGGCCGGCGCAACACCACCGCATCAGTCGCCCTCCGCGTGAACCCCGACGTCGACGCCATCACGCATCCTTACATCTCGACGGGCCTCAAAGAGCACAAATTCGGGATCGATATTGCCGTCGTCGAATCTGTCTACCGGCGGATGGCGAGATACCCGCGACTCGCCGCCACCGGCGTCAGTTGCCACATTGGCTCACAGCTCCTGTCCATTGCGCCGCTGATTGAGGCTGCTGACAAGATGATCGCCCTTGTCGCCCGTCTCCGCGCCGCGGGATTTCCCATTCGCCATCTGGACCTCGGTGGCGGTCTCGGCGTTTCCTATCGCCCCACCGAGACCGCCGCTGACATCGACGAGTTCATCAGCCGGCTTCGCCCGCGTCTGGCCTCCGATATCGAACTGATGCTGGAACCGGGCCGTTCGATCATTGCCGAAGCCGGCATTCTCCTGTCACGCGTTCTCTTTGAGAAGCAGAACGGCTCGAAGACTTTCGTCATCGTCGACGCGGGCATGAATGACCTTATCCGTCCCACGCTCTACCATGCCCACCACGAAATTACGCCGGTTGAGCAATCGCCGCTGCCGCCGCGCATTGCCGACATCGTGGGCCCGGTCTGCGAAACGGGCGACTTCTTCGCTCGCGACCGCGAAATCGTTCCGCTTGCCCCCGGATCGTTGATCGCCATCCGCACCGCCGGGGCTTACGGCTTCGTTCTCGCTTCGAACTACAACAGCCGCCCGCGCCCGGTGGAACTCCTTGTCGACGGCGCCGAGGTCCACGTCATCCGCCGGCGCGAAACCTATGACGATCTCCTGCGCGGCGAACAACTGGTGTAGGCCGTGATATTCTCTTCGCCGTGTCCACTGGCATTGACCCTGGTTTAGCCTTCCTTTTCGATCTCGATGGCGTGCTGATCGACTCGATGCCGATGCATACCGAAGCCTGGAAAGTCTACCTCGAGAGACTTGGCGTTCCACAGGAGTACATCGAAGAGCGAATGCATGGGAAGCGAAACTCCGAGTTGGTTCGAGATCTGATCGGCGCGGAGCTTCCGTCGGACGTGGTTTTCGAACATGGGGCGGCGAAGGAGCGCCTGTTCCGCGAGATGATTTTGAAGTCGGATCTGGAGCGCTTTCAGATCCCTGGCTTGACCGAGTTCCTGAAGCGGCATCGGGGGACGCCGATGGCCGTGGGTTCGAACGCCGAGCCCCAGAACATCGATTTCGTGCTGGACCGGTTGCGGTTGCGCGAATTTTTCCCTATTACCGTGGACGGGAGCCAGGTGGAGCGGCCGAAGCCGTTTCCGGATATATATCTACGCGCGGCGAGATTGTTGGGCGTGAAGCCGGCAAATTGCATTGTGTTTGAGGACTCGCCCACTGGCGTGGCGGCCGGCGTTGCCGCAGGAATGCGCGTGGTGGGCGTTGAGACCACGCCGACCGTCTTTCATGGAGTCTCCTATCAAGTGAAGGATTTCCTGGATACGGGACTGGACCCGTGGTTGCGGACGCAGCGGGCCGAACAGTGAGGGTTGGGGTTACCTTCGTGAGGAAACAACGTCTTCGGCGACGATAGGCATGCCCGGCCTCATGGGCGCGTTGGACTCGACATTGTAGCGAGCGCGGGCTTCGAAAAGTTTTTGGACTTCATCCCGGGGCAACGGCCGAGCGCCGCCAAGCAGTTCCGCCACCAGGGTGATGCGGGCGAAATGCTCCACCATTTCCATCCGGAAAAAGGCCTGCCAGACGTCCACGCCGTAACAGGTGCAGCCGTGATTTTCCAGCAGCAGCGCGTCGTAATCTGGAATCAATGGCATCATCGCGGCCGTCAGCGCTGGAGTGCCGGGTAGGCCGTAGGAGGCCAGTGGCACAGTGCCCAGTTGGATGATCACTTCCGGCAGCAAGGCCTTGTCCAGCGAACGGCCTGCGGTGGCAAAGCCGGTGGCGACCGGCGGGTGGGCGTGCACCACGGAACGGATGTCTGGGCGCATGCTGTAAATCGTGGTGTGCATGGCAATTTCACTGGTGCGCTCACGCCGCCCTTCGATCTTCGAACCCTCCATGTCACACACAATCAGGTCATCGGTTTCAATGAAGCCCTTGCTGATGGCGGTTGGGGTGCACAAGATGCAGCTATCGTTCAGCCGGATGCTGACGTTGCCATCGTTCATGGCCACCCAGCCCTTCTCGTAGATGAGATGGCAGATGCGAACTATATCTTCGCGGCACTGACGCTCGCTTATGGACATTCATCGTGATTCTAGCAGGAAGACGCCGGCGGGAAGGGAGGCGGCGGAAACCGCTGAAATCGGACATCGGGTGGCTACAATAGGTCGTGGAAAAACGGCGGATGTGCCCGAACTGCCGGGCCTTCATTTCGACTTCGGATCGTGTCTGCCCCTATTGCGACATGCAGTTGGGGCCGAAAGCGATCGAATTACGAAGGGCCCAGGACGGCGTGGGCATGCCCTCGCCGCATTCCACCAGCATTATTATCCTCACCATCAACATCGCCCTCTATGTGGCGATGACGGTGGCCTCAATGAAGGAGGGTGGGGCGTCGCTGATGGGCTTCCCGGGCCAAGTCCTGGTTGAGTTTGGGGCGAAGTACACGCCAAGCATTCTCGGCGATGGCGAGTGGTGGCGGCTGGTCACGGCGGGCTTCCTGCACAACGGCATCTTCCACATCCTCATGAATTCGTGGGTGCTGTTCGATCTGATTGCCGAAGTGGAGGCTTTTTACGGAACCAGCCGGCTGCTGGTAGCCTACGTCGCGTCGACAATTACCGGTTTCCTGCTGAGTCTGATCGTTTCGCCTGGTGCGCTCTCGGTTGGCGCGTCGGCTCCTTGCTTTGGGCTGATCGGCATTATGCTGGCGGTGGGACTGCGGCGCGATAATCCGCTGGCGCAATCGGTGCGAGCCTACTATAAACGGTGGGCCATTTACGGCGTGATTTTCAGTTTCGTCAACATCGGCGGCTTACGAATCGATATCGCCGCCCATATCGGCGGGCTGGCGGGCGGCTTCCTGGTTGGCCTGGTGGCTGGCTTGCCGGGGCATCCCCAATCGGTCGGCGAGCGTATCTGGCGGATTGCGGCCGCGCTTTCCGTCGGCGTCACGGCTCTGTCTTTCTTTCTGGATTTCCGGCAAATGATGCGCGCCTGAGGATTCATTCTTCAAGATTCGCCACTGCCGTTTCGCGACCTCCAGATAGGCGCGCGCTTCGGAGTTGGCTCGGGTTCCGGCGTTGGAGCTGCAACTGGGAACGGCTTTACAAGAGACTGCCATGTCACCTATATGCGCGATCGAAAGGAAGGTTGACTACTGCTTGACGAGTTCGACGCGCCGGTTGAGGGCGCGGCCGTCGTCGGTGTCGTTAGAGGATATCGGCGCGTATGGACCGGCGCCGTAGGACGCGAGCCGGCCGGCGGCGGCCGGATACTTCGCGACGATATCCTGCACAACAGCCGCGGCGCGGCGCTTGGAAAGATCGAGGTTTGCCGCAAGGCCGCCCACGTTGTCGGTATGGCCAACGACGTAGAGATTGACCGAAGCATCTTTCTGCAGCAGCTTGACAACCTCATCGAGAGCCGGCGCGGACTCCGGCTTGACGTCAGCCTTGCCAGTGTCAAAGAGGATGCCATTGACCACGGTATGGCCTGTGATGTTGATACCGCTTGACATCGCTGCTGCGTCGGCAGTTACGTCCTGGGTGAGGGTGGCCTCGGTCACGAACGTCTCATCATAGGTGTTGTGTGAGTTGATCTGGAATAAGATCCAGAGCTTGCCCATGTGGACAGTG
>CAJCIT010000262.1 GCA_903970405.1 Acidobacteriaceae bacterium
CAGAAGGCTCGCGAAAAGGCCAAGGACGATGTCTTCCTTTTTGACGAAGACTACCAGCAGCAGCATCTCTGGAGCATCTCCGTTGACGGCCGAGCTGAGCACCGCCTCACGCAAGGCGACTTCTCCGTGCTCTCCTACAGCCTCTCGACCGACGGATCGAAGATTGCGCTTCATCGCGCGCCGACGCCGCTGCTTGGGGACGGCGAGCAGGGCGAAGTCTGGGTAATGGAGGCGAGCGCCGCCAATGCCCGCCAAATCACGCACAACCATGTGGCTGAAAACGAAGCACTGCTTTCGCCCGACAATTCGCAGGTCCTGTTCCTCTCGGCCGCGAACCAAAGCTTCGATACCTATTACAACGCCAAGGTATTTGTGGCGCCCGCATCCGGCGGCGATGCGCGCCTCCTCATGCCGTCGCTTCCCTACGAGGTTCTGCAGGCCTTTTGGTCGAAAGATGGGAAATCCATTCTCTTCCTCGCCAACATGGGCGTGCATACCGAACTCTTCCAGGTTCCCCTTGACTCCGGAAAGCCCGAGCAGTTAACGACCGGTGACCACGCCATCGGCGCTTGGACCGTTTCTAGGCAGGCAGGCCGACAGGTGTACACTGTGAGCGAAATGACCAGCCCCGGCGAAATCTGGATTTCGACGCTTGACGGCGCGTCGCCGCCGAAGAAGCTCACCTCCGTGTACGATTCCCTTTCCCGCGACTTCCGTCTGCCGCGCGAAGAACGCATCGAATGGAAGGGCGCCGACGGAAAGACTGTCGAAGGGCTGCTCTATTACCCGCTCGATTACCAGCAAGGCCGCCGCTATCCGTTGGTGGTCCAGACCCACGGCGGCCCGGCCGCGTCCGACAAGTTCGGTTTCGGCGGCGCGCAAAACTATGTGCCCGTGCTCGCCGCGAAGGGCTATGCCGTCCTGCAGCCGAATTATCGTGGCAGCACCGGCTACGGCGACGACTTTCTCCGCGACATGGTTGGCCACTATTTCCAGAACGCTCATCTGGACGTTCTGGCCGGCGTGGATGAACTCATTCGCCGCGGCATCGCCGACCCTGACCGGCTGGTCAAAATGGGCTGGAGCGGTGGCGGCCACATGACCAACAAGATCATTACCGCTACTACCCGTTTCAAAGCCGCTGCTTCGGGCGCGGGTGCGGCGAACTGGATTTCCATGTACGCCGAAAGCGATATTCGGTCTTACCGCACTCCGTGGTTTGGCGGTACACCCTGGCAGAAGGATGCGCCCATCGCCGCCTACTGGGACAACTCGCCCCTCAAAGATGTGTGGAAGGTGACCACGCCCACCATCTTTCTGGTCGGCGAAAAGGATCCTCGCGTCCCCTCGCCTCAGTCTGTCGAGATGTATCGCGCGCTCAAGAGCAACGGCGTCCCCACGCACCTCTACATCGCGCCGCGCGAGCCGCACGGCTGGGCCGAGCTGCGCCATGTGCTCTTCAAGATGAATGTTGAGATGGAGTGGTTTGAGAAGTACGCCATGAACCGGCCGTACACGCGCGAGAAGGCGCCCAGCGAACCGGACAAAACCCCAGCGCCTTCCACGCCCGCGGTGTCGTCAACCGGCAAGTAGCGCGACTGGTCGTGCTTCTGAACCGCGCGCGTAATGAAAGCAAGCGGGTGACAGCGGCTATTCGCCCTG
Source organism: Acidobacteriaceae bacterium (assembly GCA_903970405.1). Lineage (GTDB taxonomy): Bacteria > Acidobacteriota > Terriglobia > Bryobacterales > Bryobacteraceae > CAJCIT01. The sequence continues at coordinate 1,663 of CAJCIT010000262.1, forward strand.
TCCAGACGACCGACCCTGGCCACGTCGTCCGTTCACTGGTTCCGCTCTTACTTACGAGCCGTGGTTCGCTGACGGCAACGGAAGTCCAGCGGATGCTGCGCATCAAGCGCGCTCTTGACGCTCAAGCCACAAGCGGACGTCATCATCGTCAACAAGCTCTCCACGGTCGGCCTGAGCGATACCTTCCTGGACCGCTGTCCGGTAGCGGGCAGTTTCTTCGACCACGTGTAAAGCGGCATTCCTTACCACATGCTCGGTATCCGTACCGGCATGAAGAGCGATCTGAGAAACCTGGCCTTCCTGCTCTGGCGTGAAATGTACTTCCATGCCCCGAGAGTAGGAATTTTGCCGTGCGTTGTCAACTGCGCGACTGCGCCCGTCTCCACCACAGCTCCCCGCCGCCTACTGCGCCCCCCTGCTCAGCAGCATCACTTTGATGGTGTGGAAAATGATGTACCCATCGAGCGCGGGGGCCACGTGCTTGATGTAGTAAAGGTCGTATTCCAGCTTGATGATGGCATCCAGCTCCGTATCGCCGTATTTGTGATTGATCTGGGCCCAGCCCGTAATGCCGGGCTTCACTGACAGGCGCTGCCGGTAATAAGGAATCTGCTGCGCCAGGGTTTCCACAAACTCCGGCCGCTCAGGTCTCGGACCCACAATCGACATATCCCCGGTCACTACATTCCAGAACTGCGGCAGCTCATCCAGGCGCAGCTTTCGCAGCCACCGCCCCACCCCGGTAATGCGCGGATCGTTCTTCTTCGCCCAAACCGCTCCCGTGCGCGCCTCCGCGTCAATATACATTGACCGGAATTTGATGACGTTGAAAATCTTGCCGTTCAACCCTACCCGCTTTTGCTTGTAGAGCACCGACCCCGCCGAGGTCGCCTTCACCAGCAGGCCCACCGCCAGCATCAGCGGCAGAAACAGGAGCATGCCAATCACGCCCAGAATGAACGAATATATGTTCTGCAACGCCAGCGCTTGCCGCCTCGGACCCAGCTCCGATGTGAAAATGAGCTGCGATGGCTGAATCTTGCCCGTGCACACGCGCCGTGTGGCGAGTTCATAGGCATCGGCCGCATCTTCAATGATCACTCCCGCGAACCGGATCTCGAGCAAATCCTGCACCGGAAGCCGGCCGCGGCGCTCTGCCATGCCCACGATGATGCGGGTGGGCTTGGTCCTTTCATTGACCTCTTTCAGCTCGGAGACCTTGCCCAAACAGGGCGCCGGAAACTCCACCGGCTCGATTTCGCACAGATAACCGGTGATGGTGTATCCCAGCTCCGGCCGCTCCAGGATGTGCGACGTTGTTTCCGCCAGAATGCTTGAATTGCCCAACAGCAGCACCCGCTCTGTCTGCAACGCCCGGATCACGAAGCGCCAGTAGAACAGCCGCCACAACGGCACTAACAAAATCACCAGGCCGCTGCCATACACCATCAGTCCGCGCGGCAGAATCCACTCCGAATTCAAGTAGCCGAGCAAAGACAACATCAGCAGCGCTGAGCCCACTGAGAGGCAAACTTGCTGCACCAGCATCAGCCTGGATGTCACCCGGCAATCCGCGTACAAGTCCTGAAAATAGAATCCCAGGATGATGCACAGCGCCACGAACAGAATCTTCCAGTAGTTCCCTTCGTCAATCAGGTAGACTTGTGGATCGAAACTGAGTGAATAGAAGGCCGAGAGGGTATAGCAGGCCACCACAAGGACCACCTCTGAGACGAGGAGGCCCAGCACGGGGGCCGGGATCAAAACGCGGAAAAGTCGTATCACTGCTTCGGGTTAGCGGCTAGGCATGTTGAGTGTAACACGTTGTGTTGATGAGGCTTATCCAGCTTTTGGCACCAGAATATCGCCTCTTTGCTCTGTAGTACTTAAGTTTGAGTATCGCAGCTTTTCGAACGCCACACCCGCCTGGTTTGGAACTGGATCTTGTGTTTGCCCACCACACTCATAGGCGTGATATAAATGAAACTGGGATCGAAACGGTCGTATTTTGCCAAGCTGCGTAGAAAATTGACGTTCACTCCTGATCTGTTATCGGCAGAATGGTCTCTTAGGTTCTCAATAAAATCAATGCTAAGGTTGACGAAGAAAGCGGACTACAGCTTGATCGCGGTTCAGTATCTCGCCTCCCTGTATGCCAGAGGCGGGGCGGCGCCGGATGCGCCCGGCCTTGCCGCGACCGCACCCAGCCTGGCCGCCAGCGCCAAGGAGATCGCAGAGCATTATGGCATTCCATTGCCGCTTCTCTCCAAAATTCTGCAGAAGTTAACCCGCGCCGGCATGTTGGTTTCCGAACACGGCACAAACGGCGGATACCGTCTTTCTCGCGATCCCCGTTCCATCTCCGCGCTCGAGGTGATTCGCGCCATTGACGGTCCTATTATCCTGACTGACTGCTTTACCGAACACAAGCCCTGTGACCATACCGACCGCTGTCCCGTTCGGAAGCCCTTGAAACGGATTCATGAGGGGATTTTGCGGCTTTTGACGGACGTGACCATCCAAGATATGTTGCGAGATTCCGAAGACCGGGGACCCGCCGGGAGCGGACCCCTGATTGCTCTCCAGTTGAGCACTTCCGGAGCCGTCGCCTCCCTTCAGCCGAATTAGGAAAACAACTGCTATGAAACTGCCCATTTACCTCGACAATCACGCCACCACCCGCCTCGATCCACGGGTCTTCGATGTTATGAAGCCCTACTTCACCGAAATCTTTGGGAACGCCGCTTCACGCAACCACAGTTTTGGCTGGGAAGCCGAAGAAGCGGTGGAAAAGGCGCGCAAACAAATTGCCAGCCTCATCGGCGCGACGGCGAAGGAGATTGTCTTCACCAGCGGCGCCACCGAATCGAACAATCTCGCCATCAAGGGCGTCGCCGAGATGTATGCCGAAAAAGGCAACCACATCATCACTTCCGTTACGGAGCATAAGGCGGTTCTCGATACCTGCAAACACCTGGAAAAGCGCGGCGTTCGCGTCACCTACCTGCCGGTCCACCCCAACGGCCTGGTGGATCTGGATCAACTCCGCGATGCCATCACGGACAAGACCATCCTGATCTCGGTGATGTACGCCAATAATGAAATCGGCGTGGTGCAGCCCATCGCCGAGATCGGCAAGATCGCCAAGGAAAAGGGTGTCCTGCTGCACACCGACGCGGTCCAGGCCGCGGGCAAGATCCCAGTCAATGTCATCGCCGATGGCGTCGACCTCATGTCGATCACCGGTCACAAGCTCTATGGGCCGAAGGGCGTCGGTGCGCTGTATGTGCGCCGGAGGAATCCGCGGGTTCAGCTCACTTCGCAGATGGATGGCGGCGGCCACGAACGCGGCATGCGCTCCGGAACGCTGAACGTGCCCGGCATTGCGGGCCTCGGCGCCGCCTGCGAGTTCTGTCAGAAGGAAATGCCGGAGGAGTCCAGGCGTCTCCGCTTCCTGCGCGACCGCCTCAAGGACAAGCTCATGACGGAGCTCGATGAAACCTACATCAATGGCACGATGGAGCACCGTCTGCCGCACAACCTGAACATTAGTTTCGCCTACGTCGAAGGCGAAAGTCTCCTTATGGGGATCAACGACATAGCCGTCTCAAGCGGGTCGGCCTGCACGTCCGCCACGCTTGAACCCAGCTACGTTCTCAAGGCGCTCGGAGCCGGCGACGATATCGCTCACTCGTCCATCCGCTTCGGTCTCGGCCGCTTCACCACACAGGAAGAAATCGACTACACCGCCGCCAAGGTCATCGACGTCGTCCGCAAGCTGCGCGAACTGTCGCCGCTCTACGAAATGGCGCGAGAAGGCGTCGATCTCAGCAAAGTTGTTTGGACCGCTCACTAAACACGGGTATCATTGAACATTAACGGCATCGAACCAAACAGAGGGACATAAACATGGCATATTCAGATAAAGTTCTCGATCACTACAACAACCCCCGCAACGTCGGCTCGTTCGACAAGAGCGACCCGCGGGTCGGCACCGGCATGGTCGGCGCGCCCGAGTGCGGCGACGTCATGAAGTTGCAGGTCAAGGTCAACCAGGAAACCGGCATCATCGAAGATGCGAAGTTCAAGACCTTCGGCTGCGGCAGCGCCATCGCCAGCTCGTCGCTCGCCACGGAGTGGCTGCGCGGCAAAACCGTTGACCAGGCCCTTGAAATTAAGAACACCGACATTGTCAACGAACTCAGCCTGCCCCCGGTGAAAATTCACTGCTCGGTGCTGGCTGAGGACGCTATCAAGGCCGCCATCACTGACTACAAGAAGAAGCAGGGAGTTTTGACTCCCGAAGCGGTGGCTGTTCACTAATCGAATGAAGGAATGCTTATCATGCCGGAACTGACGCAGTTAGGCGCCACAACCACGAATGCATCGGTGGCAGGCAACCCGCCCGCCACCAAGCGCATCGAGGTGACGCCGAAGGCTGTGGGGAAAATTCGCGAAGCTTTTGTGCGGGAGGGTGTCACCGGCGGTCTCCGTCTTGGCGTCCTCGGCGGCGGCTGCTCCGGCTTAAGCTATCAATTCAAGTTCGCTACTGCGCCGCGAACGAACGATCATGTCTTTGACTTCGATGACGTTCGTGTATTCGTCGACCCCAAAAGCATGGTGTTCCTCGATGGCATGACTCTCGATTGGAAAGACTCGCTCATTCAATCGGGTTTCGTATTTGACAATCCGCATGCCCAAAAGAGCTGCGGTTGCGGCACTTCTTTCTCCGCGTGAACGAAGCCTGAGCCGGGCGCGAGCCGCCCATCCTCGCCTCGCAACAGCTATGCCTCCCCTCCCGCGCGACTACTACGGCTTCTTCGGTTTTGACCGTAAATTGGCGATCGACAGCGCGGCGCTTCAGAAGCGCTTTTATGAGTTGAGCCGGCAGTGGCATCCGGACCGCTTCGGGCGCAAATCCGCGGAAGAGCAGGAAATGGCTCTCGAAGCAACGTCTATTCTCAACGATGGCTATCGCACTCTGAAAGATCCCGTGAAGCGCGCCGAATACCTTCTTACCCAGGACGGCTTCCCGATTGCCGAACAGAGAGGCAAAGACGTTCCGCCCGAACTGCTCGAAGAAGTCTTCGAATTGAATATGATGCTCGAAGAGGTGAAGTCCGGGGACGAGTCGGCGCGCCCGCAGCTGGAACAGTCGCGCCAGCATTTCCTCGGCTTGCGCGAGGGCGTGGATCGGGAGTTGCTGCGCGAATTTCAGCGCCACGACGAATCGGTGGAAGCCAGCCCCACCTCGAAGCAGGCGCTACAAGAGATTCGCGGCCTCCTCAACCGCCGCCGGTACATTGAGAACCTGATCCGGGATGTGGAACGCGCGCTCAACCCGGTCACGCCCAGCCGACCCGCGCCCGGCTGAGCCGCGCCCTTCAGAGCCGTGACCGTAAGCGAGCGACCGGTTGATCTACTCCCGCGGTCGCTCCCTCACTGGTCGCGGCTCTGACCAATCGCGAGCGTGAGCGAGCCGGACACAGAGGACAAGAACAAACTCCAACCCAATGTCTACATTTCAAATTGATTTCGGCGAAGCACGCCGTTCGAAGGTCGTCGGCATCGACCTCGGCACCACCAACAGCCTGGTTGCCTATATGGATCTCACCGGGCCCGAAATCATCGCTGATAGCGAGGGCCGGCGCATCGTGCCCAGCGTGGTATCGCTGACCACTGACGGCAATCTCGTCGCCGGCGAGCCCGCTCGCGAACTCCTGCTCACCTCCCCCGAACGCACCGTCTATTCCGTGAAGCGCCTGATGGGCAAGGGCGCCGACGATGTGAAAGATGAAGTCAAGCTCTTCCCCTTCCGCATCGATCCAGAGAGCACCGGCGTCATCAAGCTCAAGCTAGGCGACCGCACTCTGACGCCCCCCGAAATCTCGGCCGCCGTGCTCAAGCAGCTCAAAGAGAATGCGGAAACCGCCCTTGATGCCGTGGTTGAGCAGGCAGTCATCACTGTTCCGGCCTACTTCAACGACGCCCAGCGCCAGGCCACCAAGGACGCAGGCCGGCTAGCTGGTCTTGAGGTTCTTCGCCTGGTCAACGAGCCCACCGCCGCCTCGCTGGCGTATGGCCTCGACAAGCGTCAGGATGGTGTCATCGCCGTCTACGATTTCGGCGGCGGCACCTTTGACATCTCCATCCTGCGCCTGCACGACGGTATCTTCGAAGTCCTGGCCACGAATGGCGACACTCACCTCGGCGGCGATGACATCGACAATTTGCTGCTGCGCATCGCGCTTGAGGACCTGGCTTCCGAATGGAAGACGGATCTCTCAACCGACGCCGAAGGCGTCCAGCGATTGCGCCGCGCCGTCATCCGCGCCAAGGAAGAGCTTTCCTTTGTGCCCGAAACCAAGCTCGCTTTCGATTACAAAGGGCAGCACTATCAACGGGCCCTCGATCGCGCGATATTCGAGCGACTCATCGCGCCCATCGTGGAACGGACCCTGGAACCCTGCCGCGCTTGTCTCAAAGATGCCGCGCATACGCCGGAGCAGATCGACGAAGTCGTCATGGTGGGCGGTTCCACGCGCATCCCGCTGGTCCGCGCCGCGGTGGAACGCCTCTTCAAATCGAAGCCCCACACCGAACTGAATCCTGATGAAGTGGTTGCCCTTGGCGCGGCTGTCCAGGCCGGCATCCTCTCGGGCGATGTGGAAGACAAACTGCTGCTTGACGTCACGCCGCTTTCGCTGGGCATCGAAACCATGGGCGGCGTGGTTTCGAAGCTCATCCATCGCAATTCCACCATCCCGGCCAGCGCCACTGAGCAGTTCACCACCGCCGTGGACGGTCAGCGCAACGTGCTCATCCACGTTTTGCAGGGCGAGCGCGAGTTAGTCAAGGATTGCCGCAGCCTTGCCCGTTTCGATCTGAAAGAGATTGCACCGATGCCGGCAGGCTTTGCGCGCATCGACGTCCGGCTGCTCATCGACGCGAATGGCATCCTCAACGTTACCGCCCGCGATGCCCGCACCGGCAAGGAGCAGAGCGTCGAAGTGAAGCCGTCCTATGGGCTCACTGAAGATCAGGTAGAGGCGATGATCCGCGAATCCATTGAGAAGGGCGAAGAGGACCTGCGCGAGCGTCAGGTGCGCGAAGCGCGCGTGGAAGCCGACAACATTCTGGCCGCCACCGAAAAAGCGCAGCGCAGTGACGCCTGGAACGATCTCAGCGAGCCCGAGCGCCAGGACGTGGAGAGCGCCAAGCGCGGCCTCATCGCCGCCTACCACGGCAGCGATCATCGCGTCATTAATGAGAAGCTGGAAGCGCTCAATCAGGCCACCCACACGCTGGCGGAGAATATGATGAACACGGCGGTCCGCGGTGCGTTGCGCGGAACTAAAATAGACTAGTCTTCGGAGCGACCTCACAATGCCTGGCCTGACCTGGGACCACATCGACGACATCGCTATCAGCCTTTACGAAGCCCATCCCGATGTCGATCCATTGACGATCCGTTTTACTGACATGCATCAGTGGATCACTGAGCTTCCCAATTTCGGCGACGATCCGGCGAAATCGACCGAAGGCAAGCTCGAAGCCATCCAGATGGCTTGGCTTGACGAGTGGACTGACAACCAGTAGAATCGCGGGCCAATGGCGCGAAGCTCCGCTGAACCGCGCGCGATGCCAGGCCCCCGCGCGTCCGACGATTCGGGGCCGGACGCTACGGCGTTT
>CAJCIT010000263.1 GCA_903970405.1 Acidobacteriaceae bacterium
TGAGAATATTCACCGACGAAACAAAGGCCAGGCCCAGCGCCGCGGGCAGCACGCTCCAGACGTCGTTCGGCGCCCATGAAAATCCGGCGAACGGCGGAATTTCAAAGGGCAAACGCCCAACTTCCTTCTCATGAATGCCGGTGACCAATGCCACAAGCACCGCAAAAAGAACGCCGAACAAAGGCGCCGGTGCTCGCGGCGCGAACCGGGCGACGGCGAAGGCTGCGGCAATCACCAGCAGACTGATCAAAACGGCCCCGGGACGGGCGGTCGAGATTTGGGAGAGCACCTGCCAGCTTTGGTAAACCAGATTATTAGAAGTACGATCGACAACGGCTTTGACGCCGGTCATAGTGGCGAGTTGCGAGAGAACCATCATCGCGCCGATGCCGCACGAAAAGCCCGTTACCACCGGTTGCGGCACGCGTTGGATGTAGCGCCCCAATTGCAGTACGCAGAACGCCATCATGAAGATAGACGCGACGATGCAGACCTTCGCCGCGCCGCCCAATCCCTGCAACTGAACTGCATGGGCAATGAACGGGACCGTGGCGCTGGCCGTTCCGCCAATCAAGACAGGGTTACGTCCTAAAGCGGCGGTGATGGGAGCACTAACTATGGAAGTGACTAGACCCAGAACAGGCGGCAGACCCATCATGGTGGCCATCGCCAGGCCATAAGGGATGGCGATCAGCGCGGCAATAAAGCCGCCAAACACGTCGCCCGTGAATGCGCGCCAGGAATAGCGCCAACTGAGGAATTTCAACTCCAACCTCGTACAGCACTCAATTGAGTGCGGGTACTTCCAAGGAGGGGATGGTGGCACAGGCTGAAGCCAGTGCCACCGCCTAAATTAGGTGTTGTAAACCTTGAGCGTCGCTGCCTGGAACTTCGCCATTTCCTCTTTCGTGCCCACGGTGACCCGAGCCCAGGTGGGCCAAGCCTTCCACACGCGTCCGATGTACACCTTCTCGCCGGCCATCGCCTTTACGAACTCCATGCCCGGACGCTTGGTGTCCATCATGAAGCAGTTGCTGACGGAGGGTACATATTTGATGTTGTTCTTGTCGAAGAACGCAAATGTATCCTCGCGGATGGCCTTCAGCGCAGTGGCGCGTTCCGGCACCAGGGTCTTCAGCTTGAGGCTGGTCTCCGCGCCGACCATGCCGGTGATGGGCATCATTTCGCCGCCGTAGTTGCGAATCTTCGTCAGCAAGTCAGGACGAGCCAGGGCCGCGCCCGCCCGCAAGCCCGCCATGCCGTAGAGCTTGGAGAATGTCCGGAGAATGATCACGTCCTTGTCGGCCGCAACCAGGTCAGAGCCATGCTGCGCATCCGAGAAGTGAATGTAGGCTTCATCCAGCAGCAGGATGGAACCGGCGGGCTTGTTCGCAAGAAGCCATTCGATATCGGCGCGTGACGTCAGCGTCCCGGTGGGATTGTTGGGGTTGCAGAGATAGAAGCACCCGGCGTTCGGATCGGCGGCGATCATTGCTTTCACGTCGTGAGAGCCGTCTTTTCGCAACGGTACATAGTTGACCTTGGCGCCGACGAAGAGAGCGGCGCGCGGACCAGCTTCATAACCGGGGTCGCCGATCACGAGGCTGCGTGTGGGCGACGTAAAAGCCATCACTGAGGTATGAAGCGGAAGGCTGGAGCCGGCGTATGCGGCCACGTAGTCAGGCTTCAGGCCTTCGATTTCCGCCAGGGTCCTGGTCATCCCATCGGTGAGGTCGTAGTTGTACCGCCCGCCTTTCTTGACGACGTTGTAGATTGCCTCGGCCGCCTCGGTACACGGACCGAGAGGGTTCTCATTCGCGTTAATCAACACGGCGTCTGGCGGAATGTTGTGCACCCGCGACAACTGGGCAAGGGCATGCTCGTTGTAGAAGGGTAGGGTTGCGCCGGCGGTTAACACCGTGGCCAGGCGGCCGAAACTGCGCCGCGAGAAACCCCGCTTGATGAATTCCGCCTGTTGATCGGCGGTCAATATGGATGGCATCGTATCTCCTAATGGCTGCTTGAAGCTGGTTTCCGTGCAAGACGGCGGGAGCCGAGTGACTCCCGCCGCCCATGATTTCAGGCAAAGGTTGCATCTGAGGCGCATTCAGGAGCGCCAAAGTTACGTTCCTTTAACCATAGCCGATTCCGAAGCGCGCACGGCCCCGTGGTGGCCAACCCTGCACGCCGATGTCGTCAAAACGTAAAGCGGAGCGCCAGTTGCAACTGCCGGGCAAAGTTGGCTTGGTTGTAAATCTGGCCGAACGCGCCGCTGGAAACGTTGGTATTTGGCGAAGTAAATTGCGGTGAATTGAATGCATTCAGCGCTTCGCAGCGGAACTGGGCTTTGAATCTTTCTTTAATAGAAACAGACTTGAAAACGGAAAGATCCCAGTTCTTTGTGCCCGGGCCGTAGACCGGAATGCTTCGGGCGACGTTGCCGAAGGTGCCTTGCGGCGCGATCGAGAACGCAGCCGGGTTCAGGTAATCGTAAATCCGCGACTCAACCGAACCGCTGGTGGCGGGGTTGACACCGGTGGCGTTGGGACGCATTGCCTCGTACCCATATTGGGCATTGCTGTCGTCCTGACCGATTAACAGCGGGAATCCAGTCTGGTAGACAGAAACTCCGTTCACCGACCAACCGCCGAGAGCGTACTCTACAACCTTGTTGGCGTTATTCAACAACAATTTGCCTTTCCCGATGGGCAACTCGTAAGATATGGCCGTGGCCAACCGGAGCGGGGCATTGAACTGCGACTGGCTGTATTCGGCCCCCAGATCGTACGGATTCTGTGGAGCGCCGTTAGCGGCCGGGTTCAGCGAGCTTCCAACGCCCGCGAACGAGCCGTCGTAATTCTTGGCCCAGGTAAACACGCTTAACAGGCTGAGTCCGAAACCAAGCCTCTTTTGCACCTTTACGATCATCGAATCGTAGCGGGCATGGTTCTGATCGTCGAAATGGTAATCGATATTTGAGAACGCTGAGTAGGGCAGTAGCAAGTACGACTTGTTCACCGTGGCCGAGGAGATGGTACCGGTGGTAATCACCCCGTAATAAGGATTCGCCACCGGGGTGTTCAGCGCCGCCGTGCCGAGTGAACTGAAGTAGCTCGGGTTCAGCGCGTTGATATCCACTCCACCGTTACCGGTGCCTAGCGTCAAGTGCGATGAATGGGAGCCGACATACCCAATTTCAAGGGCAAATCCCTTTCCAAGCTCGCGCTGAATGTCCACCGAATACTGTTGGACGTAAGGCGACTTCGAGTAGGGATCGACCAGACTGAACGACTCGCCGAGACCGGCAAGCACCCCGGCGCTGTTACCGACCGGCTGCACGAGACCGCTCGGGAAGGGATTGGCCAGCGTTGGGACAATCTGCCCTTGCGAGTTGACGCTTCCCGTATAGCTTGTGTTGCTGGTGTACCCGATGGCGCCGAAGGGGCCGCCGAGGTAAACTTGCGGCGCGTAGAACAAGCCGTAGCCGCCGCGCAGCACGGTCTTGCTGTTGATGGAATAGGCGACGCCGACGCGTGGACCCAGCTTATTCTTGTAGTAGTCGCCTACGGAGGTGGGAGCGCCGCCCTGGCCGGCGTATTCCACTTCGCCAACCGGCAAGATTCCCGACACTTGTGCGGCAATCGGGTTGGTGGCGGAGGTATTGAAGCCGGTAATCAGCCCGTTGTGCTTTTCCTGGACTCCGTTTTCGCGCTCCCAGCGCAAGCCGAAGTTGACTGTCAACTTGCTTGACATCCGGAAATCGTCCTGAATGAACGCGCCGTAGTAATGAGTGTAATCGCTCAAGTTTTCCGCCAAATCAGCCGACCGGCTGTACGGCAGCCCCAACAGCAGGTCGCCCAGGTCGGAGCCGCTATAGCTGTTCGCCCCCGAAACATACGGCGCGTTGGTGGTGTTAAACGAGTAGCAACCGGTTGGGCAATTGATCCCCGACCCGAACGTATCCAGATAGCGGTAATCGAAGCCCACTTTGATGCTGTGCTTGCCCATGTACTTGTCGATGGAGGCCGAGAAGTTCTTCGAATTCTCGTCATAGTAGTCCCAGTCGCCTTGATCGCCCAGTGAATAGAATGTCGACATCCCGATGCTCGGGAATTCGGCCGCCGCCGGATTCACGGTGGAGGCCCACTGCTGCGAGAATCCGAGCGACGCGACATTGAAGCCCTGCGAACTGTTGTAATCGAAGTTCGGGAAGCGGTTCTCACCCAGACGAACGGCCAGCACCGTGGTGGGGCTGATGGTAAAGATGTTGTTGATCTGCGTGGTATCCACGCGCCGCAGAAGGCGCCAGCCGGACTGCGTGGACTCGCCCCACCACGTGTCGCCGGGTTCCAGCGAATAGTAGCGGAGGTAGCTCAAACTGGCCCGCCACCAGGAGAAGAAGTCCTCATCGAGCTTGGCCGTGTATTGAACCGCGCGCGCCTTGATGGAGGAGGTGAGGTCCATATCCGTTCCGCCATAGGTGGTGGGAGCGAACTGCGGATTGGGATAAGTCGCGGCAATCGCCAGTCCCACCGGGCTCAATTGGCTGGCCGGGATCGTGTTGTTGGCATACGGGATGCTTGTTCCGGGCTGATACACAGTTATCCCGTTGCTTGCCGAGAAGTTGCCGACGCGCTCAAGCGCGGTGGGCACGTTGAAGCTATCGGCGTCGGATGAACGATCGTCGTAATGTTCCACCGCCAAATAGAAGAACGTCTTGTTCTTGCCTTTGTAGACCTTGGGTATCCAGATGGGGCCGCCGAAGCTCGCGCCCCAGGTGGTATTGGGCTGTTCCGCGATCGGGAGGCCGCCGGCATTCGCAAAGAAGTTATTCGCATCCCAATCGGTCCGGCGAATGTGGCCATAGGCGCTGCCGTGGAACTCATTGGTCCCGGACTTCATGAGCGTATTCAACATGCCGCCGCCTGTGCGCGCCATTTCAGCATCATAGGTATTCGCCTGAATCTTTACCTCTTGAACCGCTTCGATGGAGGGGATGATGATGGCGCGGTTATTGAAATCGGTGATCGGAATGCCGTCGATCAAGTAGTTGTTGCCACGCACCGGGCCGCCGGCAATGGACATCATCGAAGAACCGCTCTGATCCTCCATGCGGTTGTAGGCGGGCGGACCTACCTGCACCACGGTCTCGGCCAGCTTCGCCATCATGAATGGGTTGCGGCCCAGGTTGGGCAGATCCGATAATTTCTGGTTGTCAAGAACCTGCCCTTGAGAGGCGTTCGCTGACTCGACAAGCGGGACTTCTTCGGTGACCTCCACGGTCTCGCTAACGGCGCCGACGGCCAGTTTGATGTCGACAACAAGAAATTCCTGCGTGCCGACGATAATATTTTTCTGTTCGAACTTCTTGAAGCTCGGGCTTTCCGCCGCGATGCTGTAAGTGGCGGGAACGAGGTTCGTAAAGTCATAGCCGCCGGACCCGTTGGTGAGGCTTGAGCGCGATTCGTTGGTCCCCTCATTGGTCAGCGTGACCTTGACGTTGGCCACGGCCGCTCCCTGCTGGTCAGTAACCGCGCCTCGAATTCCTCCTTGGTACGACTGCGCGAGCAACGCAGAAACCGCGGCCAGCGTTAGCAACGCCGCGAGCGTCAGTTTGCGCATCGCAAAGAACACAGTAAGCAGTGACATTGATGGATTCATGAACTCTCCTTGAAGATTCCTATGAGCTGGCAAGAAACCAGCGGGCAACGGCAACTCGGCTGCTGTGCTCGGAACGGAGAGCAGCGCCCCGACGAGGGGCGGACTTAATGACGATTCGTTCGCTTTAGCGTCGAACCAGGCTGTTGGAAGACAATAATCGGGCTGCTACACCGGCGTCAATGCAAATGTAACCTTTAACCCAAGCAACAAAGATTGCACGAGTATAGCACCGATGGGAGGGGCGCCCCCAAGCGGAATTGACATTTCAAATGGAATTATTTAACGAGCCCCGCAAGAGTTTTCAGTTCGGATTCCGATGGCGCGATACCGCTTCGGCTGCGTGCTCCGGGTAGAGTAACTCAGGCGACACAAGATCGCGTGCCGACAATCCTGGCCGGGTTAAGCCGTCATTTGTATGACGTTGGTCATTGGCGAGGATGTGGTACATCTCGTGAGCAACCACGCGGCCCAATGCACGGCCAAGCAGTTCCTCACTTGCACGGAAGCGGGAGGCTGGGACAACGCTCCGCAGAGATTGCTTGACGCGATCGCACTGAACCTCGCCAAAGGGCAGAACCTCGCCGTCTGACGCGTAAGACAGACCCAAAACGCCCCGCTCATCGAGGGGCATCGGTATCTCATCCATGCCACAACTGCCTCTGAAATGGACAATCACGAGGTCGGAGAATTCGGCGTGGGGCGCCAGATCCTTCATCATCAGCCATTCCACCCGAATGCCGGACAATTGGAGGATATGCGCGGTTTCCCGCTCCATGGCCGCGATAGAGCGGACAGAGTGTGGCTTATCGAACTCAATCAGGACGGTGACTGGAGGGGGTAACGCCGGGCGACCCTCGGGAGCGCTAAAAACAGGCGTGCAAGTGACCGCAAGAACCAACAGGGTCTTCAACATGGAGCCTCTCAAACTGGGAGAATGCCCTTTGGCCAACCATAAGCATGCACTAGCAGAGTGCACTGCAATCCCAGTATAAGGTTGAAATCGGCTGCCGGAAAAAATTAATTATGGGCAATAGCGACAAATTCTTATATCGCGGCCGACTCCATCGCCAAGGCTCTTCGCATTTGCGATGCTGGAAATTCTGGTCTCCCTGTCCAGTTAGACTGCGGAGACCAAAGTTAGTTTCCTTATGCCGCTACTCGTAATTCCTGCTATCCTCCTGATCTGCATCATCTTGGTGGATGCATTCGAGGCGGTCATTCTGCCGCGCGGAGTAACGCATCACCTGCGTCTGACGCGCGTCATGTACTTGCTGACATGGCCGGTGTGGTCGTTCCTAGCGCGGCGCATGAAGCCGTCCCGCTGGCGCGAGAACACCCTGAGCTGGTATGGTCCGCTGGCGATGATCCTGCTCCTGACGATTTGGGCAGCCAGTCTGGTGATGGCGTTCGGCACCCTGTATTGGAGTTCCGGGTCGAATCTGATGACGACTCAAACTCGTGAGCAGGGGTTCTTCATCGACCTCTATATGAGCGGAACCACGTTCTTCACCCTCGGCTTGGGCGACGTGGTGCCGCGTAACACGCCGACAAGAATTCTGACCGTTGCCGAGGCAGGCTTGGGATTTGGCTTCCTGGCGATAGTCATCGGCTACCTTCCGGTCATTTATGGAGCCTTTTCCAAGCGCGAGACGCAAATCACCATGCTGGACGGGCGCGCCGGTTCGCCACCGACGGCGGGAGAAATTCTGGGCCGGCTCGGGCGCGCGGGGGCGCTCACGAAGATTCACCCGTTCCTGGCGGACTGGGAGCTGACCGGCGCCGAGATGCTGGAAACACACATCTCCTACCCGGTATTGGTCTATTACCGGTCCCAGCACGAAAATCAGAGCTGGGTGGGCGCGCTGACGGCGCTGCTCGATACCTGCGCTTTGGTGATGGCCGGCATTGAGAATGTGGACGCCTGGCACGCGCGGCTCACTTTCGCCATGCTTCGACATACCCTGGTTAACCTGGCGCTGATTGTCCATCGTGAGCCGGTCCCTTTTCAGCCTGATCGTCTCCCGCCCGAGGAGTTGGAATCGTTGCGCGCCTATTTGGCGAAGAGCGGCGTCTACTGTCTGCGAACGCCCGAAGCGGACGCTCACTTGCAGCAACTGAGGGCGATGTATGAGCCCTATGTGAATACGCTCTCGCAACACTTGGTGCTGGAAGTGGTTCCGTGGCGCCACGCAGGTGCGGTGCAGGACAACTGGAAGACGACACCCTTCCGGTCGGCCACCTTACGGGCTCCAGGTGACTTAGGATAAATTCAATCTAGTCAGACTCTTGTAAAAGGGACAGAGTCTCTCGCCAAAGGCTTCTAACGGGTCTATCCCCCATACGTTTGTCGCCAGTACGTTCCGGCGTTCGTTCGCCCCCACCGATCTCCGGGGAAATTATTGAGGCAAAAGAGGCTACCCTTTTCTTCGGCGAATCGCCGGGAAGGTGGCTTTACAGAACGGCGAACGTAGGCGACGAATCGCAAATAGGAATCGCTGAGGCAAAGGGGCTTACTCGTTTTTCGCGAGTCGACCGGGACAGCGATTCACAGAGCCGCGAACGCGGGCGAGTGATCGCGGAAGCTAGATCGCAAATTCCGATGCCGCTTCTCCGCAAGAGGGGTCTGTCCCTTTTCCGGGGAAATTGCTGAGGCAAAAGGCTTTACTTGTTTTCTCGAACGTCGGAAGGCGCTTTACGCGTGAATCCGCCGCGTCGCTGCCTGACCTCTCACCGCGAGAATGCTCCGACGATTCGTAATACAGGCTTTAAGCCGTCGATGGCGGTTTGGAGTCCGGCGGTTTGGGGTCGGGTCAAGGATCTTGGTCAGAGACCTCTGCCACCGATCACACTTTCAAGCGCGGCACGTAACGCCGTCGGCAACTCTTTCCCCGACAGTGACTTGCCTGGCTTTCTGGCGCTGAACCCTACCCTTGCGTATCCCGGCAAGAACCTATGCCGGTCCGTATTGCAACCGCTCCTCGACGTCCGAGCCTGAGCATTTGCAGGGCTTGGGAGCACAGGGATCCTGTACCAGGAACGACCCTTGAGATTTCGTTTCAGACTGCCCGGCGACTGTTCCCAGCAGCGGTCCTGCGCCCGCTCCCGTTGCCCTACCGAAGGCAATTCTTGCCTGCAAGCACCACGGGAAATTTGTGTTGACAATAACTCTTCTATATGGTGTACTTTGTGTAGTAAAGTTGGGTTTACAGGCAAGACTCAATCGGCTTACCACGAGCGCCACGAACCCTCTTGCTTTTACGCGTCACAACGAAAGAAATTCAACCATGAATGGTCTGTCGTTCTCGCAATTGAGCGTGCAATCCCGGGTCAGGTCTCGTTCCATGGGCGTCAAACTCATTGTGGTTTGCGGGTTGGCGCTGGTCATGACTATTCCCGCCCTGTTTGTCGGAAGCTTGATCGACGAGCGGACCGCCCGCGACGCCGATGTTGTTCGGGAGATAAGCGGTCATGTCGGCGGCCAGCAGACCTTTCTCGGGCCTACGCTCGCCATTCCATACAGTCCTCCGCCACAATCTGAGGCGGATGCTCGAAAGCACAGCACCTATCTGATCTCTCCCACGCGAGCCTCTGCTGTTCTCAAGACTACAACTGAGGAACGGCGCCGTTCTCTCTTTCGGGTTCCCGTGTTTCAGGCAGATTTGAGAATGGACGCGGCATTCGATTTATCGGGGCTGCCCGCCGGCGTCCCGCAGGGCGCACAACTTGACTGGAGCCGCGCCGAGATACTGGTGGGAGTGAGCGATGCCCGAGGAGCCCTTGCTGACGCCACAGTTACCGCGGATGGAACGACGTCAACGCTCGTTCCATCCGAAACGACGCCGGACCTCTTCATCGGCGATGGAAGTCAAAGCCGCACCAAGCTGACCTTGTTCGGCGCCAAGGTGGAAGGCATCGCCAAGCCCAACGCCAAATTCAACGTGACGTCGGCGTTGCGATTCTCCGGCGCACAGCGTGTCGCGGTCCTCGCCTATGGCAAGACGACTCATCTAGCTGTCCAAGGCGACTGGCCGAGCCCTGGTTTCGACGGAGGATTTCTTCCTCTCACCCGGACCGTTACGAAGCATGGTTTCAGCGCGGAATGGTCTGTTCCCTTCATCGCCCGAGGCGTGCGCGCCGAAGGGTTGCCCGACACAATGGCTGGGATCGAGGCAACCTCGCTGGGCGTTTCTTTCATCGAAGTGGCCGATCCCTACCAGTCGGTCAACCGGTCGCTCAAATACATTCTTCTGTTCTTTGGGCTGGCGTTTCTTACTCACTTCATATTCGAAGTAACAACGGGTAAGCGCGTTCACTTCGCGCAATACATTCTCGTGGGCGTAGCCCAGATCATTTTCTACCTGCTCCTGTTATCCTTCGCCGAAAGAATCGGTTTCGATTACGGATTTCTAATCGCCGGCGCTGCCACAGTTTCCCTTCTCGCGTCCAATGCAGGATGGATATTCTCCAGCCGATTGCAAGGAGTCAGGGCCTTGGCCATCTTTGCGTTGCTGTACTCGCTCATCTACTTGTTATTACGGCTTGAAGACAACGCCCTGTTAGTTGGCGCCATTGCCAGCTTCCTGGCCGTTTCCGCCGCGATGTACTTTACCCGCAAAATCGATTGGTATGGCTCGCTGCCGGCGGCGGGAATTTCCGAAAAGCCGGGCGCAACCATGCCGCAAAGCGATACTGCGTAGCGCTCTCTGGCGGCGCCACAGAGTCCGCAGCATAGCATAGGTCTGATACGTTGCAGACTGTTTCTACACGAAAAGGTCTGTCCCTTTTCCGGGGAAATCGCTGCACTAATGCTGGCCGCCAACCTGCAAGCGGCGCGTGACCTTGCCGAGGCCGCCAAGTCCTGGGGTCAGAAGGATGACATTACGGTGGTGACGGTTCGGAGGAGCGCGGTTTGACCTACTCCATTGGAGTGCGGAGCCTTAGTTCGTGCGCGTCGCCGAGGTCCTTCGACCGGCCGGTTGACTCCTTGTTTCGTATCAGGTCGTCACGCCCAATGAACTGGACGGGTACGCCATCGATCTCACCCGAGAGACGGTTTGCCCAAGCCGTTTCGAAGGCAACTCCGGAGATCGAGGTAAATGAGTCGATTCGATTTGGCTTGACGCCGAGTCGCACGATCCGGCCAGGTTTGCTGAGGTCGTCTGGAGTGATATTGAGACTGGCGAAACCAAAAGCCTGCAGAGTAGCAATTACTACCGCCGCATTCTCTTTCGAAGGACTCACGAGAGAATCGATATCGGCGGTAAAGCGCGGATGGCCATGCCAAGCGACCGCGAACCCGCCGACCACTACATATTCAATTTTGTTCGAGTTGAGTAATTCGATAAACTCGCGTAAATCCTTGTTCAGCGGCATCGGGATAAATCCAGGTTTGGAGTTCGAGGAGAGTTTCGATGCGCTGCCGGGGCGTCGAACGAAGATCTTCGTCGACATCAGCCGCGTCGGCTTCTTCAAGGCTTCTAAAAATGCGGACAACCTTCTCCACTGTTCTTATTTTACCGCCGATTCGATCATTCCTGAAGTTCGGAGACGCCGATGAGATTCTTGCTCGGGCTGACATTTGCGGCGCTAGGTTGGAGTGCTGCACAACCGCCCGTCGCGTCCCAACCATCGACATTGCCGCTCGGGTCAAAATGGGTCTAAAAATGGGGTCTGTCCCTTTTCCGGGGAAATCGCTGAGGCAAAGAGGCTTACCCGTTTTCTCGATTCGCAGGAAAGCTCTCAACAAACAGGAGGGCGAACGTAAGCTAGCCAACGCAAATGGAGCGCTAGTCTCTCTCAGCCACCAAGCCAGTCAAAGTCAAAGTCAAAAGTCAAAAAAGTCAGTCAAAAGTCAAAAGTCAAAAAGTCAAAAGTCAAAAAGTCAAAAAAGTCAAAAAAGTCAATGGGGTCTGTCCCTTTTCGAGGGAAAGTGTTGAGGCAAAGAGGCTTTACCGGTTTTTCGCGGGGGTTCAAATGGGGGTCTGGGGGTCAAAATGGGGTCTGTCCCCTTTTCCGGGGAAATCGCTGAGGCAAAGAGGCTTACCCGTTTTCTCGATTCGCAAGAAAGGCTCTCAACAAACAGGAACGCGAACGTAAGCTAGCCAAGCCAAAAGCCAATGGGGTCAAGCCAAAGCCAAAAGCCAAAAAGCCAATGGGGTGTGTCCCTTTTCGAGGGAAAGTGTTGAGGCAAAGAAGCTTACCTGTTTTCGCGAGTCGGCGGGAAGGCGCAGCACAAAACCGCGACATGGGCGGGTTCCCGCCTAACGGCTTCCAGCCA
>CAJCIT010000264.1 GCA_903970405.1 Acidobacteriaceae bacterium
GTTCAAGACCGCCGCGCCACAGGCCAGACGATCTACTTTCATTCGGATGGTGTGCAGGCTTTCGGAAAGATTCCGGTGAATGTAAAGGAGCTGGGCGTGGATCTCTACTCGATCAGCGCCCACAAGTTATACGCACCCAAAGGCTTCGGCGCGGTGTGGGTCCGGAAGGGCGTGCCCCTGCGGGGAATCTCTTTCGGCGGCCGCCATGAGCGCGAGCGTCGCGCCGGAACGGAGAATGTGGCAGGCGCCGTTGCGTTTGCCAAGGCCGTGGATTTGCTGAATGAGTCTGAACGAGTTCAGACGGCCGAGTTGCGCGACCTCTTCGAGCAGCGCCTTCTCGCCCTGGTTCCAGGCGCCCGTGTCAATGGAACCAGCCAGAGGGGAATCGGCCACAGGGGAACCGGCCACCGGTTGCCTAATACCAGCAACATTCTGTTCCCCGGACTTTCCGGTGAATCGATCGTGATCGCTTTAGACCTGAAGGGATTCGCGGTCTCAAGCGGGTCCGCCTGTTCCAGCGGCTCAGTGGAACCGTCGCCTGTTTTGCTCGCCATGGGTTTAAGCGCGGAAGAGGCCAGATCCTCCGTGCGATTCTCTTTGGGCCGGGGTAACGACGAGGCCCAGGTGCTTGAGCTGGCAAAAGCCGTTGAGAGCGTCGTCGCTCAGATGCGGTCGAGCAAACGCACCGTCAAGCCGCCGTCGATCCACAAACCGAGGGAGGTGCTCGGTGGCGTTCGCTAATACCCCTGAACTAACCGCCGTGGCCATGTCCGGGGGCGTGGATAGTTCCGTGGTCGCCGGCTTGATGGCCCGGCATGGCGACAACATTGTCGGCTTAACCATGCAGCTTTGGAACCAGCGGCGTTTGCCGGAACTGGCCACTGAAGGCGCCACGGGCCGTTGCTGCTCACTTGACGATGTCTACGATGCGCGTTATGTTGCGTCGCTCCTCGGCATTCCGTATTACGTTGTGAACTTCGAAGAGCGCTTCGAAGAGCATGTGGTGAAGCCCTTCATTGACGACTACCTGCATGGCCGCACGCCGGTCCCCTGCACGTTGTGCAATAACTTCATCAAGTTTGACCAGTTCCTGGATATGGCCGATAGCGTCGGCGCGGGGAAGATTGCCACCGGCCACTACGCCCGTCTCTCGTTCAATCCTGAGACCGGCCGCCATGAGATGCGGACCGGCGTGGACCTCGGCAAGGACCAAACGTACTTTCTGTGGGGCCTCACCCAGCCGCAACTGGCGCGCGCAATGTTCCCATTGGGAGGGATGACGAAGCCGGAGGTGCGGGCGCTGGCGAAGGATCTGGGATTGCCGGTGGCCGACAAGAACGACAGCCAGGAAATCTGTTTCGTCCCGAACGGCGATTACGCGTCCTTTATCGACGCCTACTTCCGCGAAAAGGGCATTGAGCCGGGGCAGACCCGAGGCGATATTGTTTCAACCGACGGCCGCGTCATCGGAGAGCACGAGGGAACGCATCATTTCACGGTGGGCCAGCGCCGGGGCCTGCGTATCGCGGCGGCCGAACCGCTCTACGTCATCGCAACCGAACCCGCCACTCAGCGGGTCATTGTGGGCCGCAATGACGATTTGCTGCGTCAGCGCCTGGTTGCGCGCGATGTCAATTGGGTTTCGCTTGCGCCGATCGATTCGCCGCGCGAAGTACAAGTCAAGATCCGCAATAAGCACGCCGCGGCGAAAGCGACGCTATACCCCACCGCGGACGACGATCGCGTGGAAGCGCACTTTGCCGATCCGCAGCGGGCCATCACGCCTGGCCAGGCGGCTGTCTTTTACGACGGCGACCTGGTGCTGGGCGGCGGGTGGATTGAGTAGGCTGGACTCTTGGCTCAGCCTCGCAGCCGCATCCTTCTCCACATCGAATACCTGGCGGCCCGCTTCCTCTTCGCACTGCTGCGGATCATGCCCAGGGGAGCGGCCCTGATTCTTGCGCGGTTCTTTGTGAAGCTGCTGGATCTCGGCCTGCCCAAACT
The DNA here is from genome assembly GCA_903970405.1 of Acidobacteriaceae bacterium. Lineage (GTDB taxonomy): Bacteria > Acidobacteriota > Terriglobia > Bryobacterales > Bryobacteraceae > CAJCIT01. The sequence goes on from CAJCIT010000264.1 coordinate 2,005, forward strand.
TCGCCGCGTGGGCAACGTGAACCTCGCGATGGCTTTGCCGCATCTTTCGATTGGGGAGCGCCGCAGGATTCTGGACGGCGCGTTCCGCTCCATTGCCCGAATCCTGGTGGCTGTGGCGAAGTTCCCGGATATCGACGCAGCAGCGACAAACTCCTGGATTCGTTACGAAGGTCTGGAAAACTACCGCCTCGCGAAAGAGAAAGGCAAAGGCGTTCTGGTCGCTACCGCGCACTTGGGCAATTGGGAGCTGAGCGCCTTCACTCACGCCTTGATGAGGGAGCCGATGGGCGTCATGGTTCGGCCCTTCGACAATCCGCTGCTGGACAACTTCATCGAAGCGCGCCGGGCGCTTTCCGGCAACACGATCGTCGGAAAGCGTGAGGCAGCGCGCACCGTGATTCGCATGCTGCGTGAGAATCGCGCGGTCGGCGTGCTGATCGATCAGAACTCGGCGGCGGACGAAGGGGTCTTCGTCCGTTTGTTTGGAACCCTGGCTTGCGCCAATGCCGGC
>CAJCIT010000265.1 GCA_903970405.1 Acidobacteriaceae bacterium
TTCTATCTATCTACTTTTAAATCACTTACTGCTCGACGGCACCCCTGGATTGGCTTCGAGTTTTCACTCGCCCTAGCCTTAGGAGTTCGTTCCGTAATTTCAAAAACCCGTGTTTCAACCTGACGACAGCGCGCCAGCGCAACGGCCGGTTCGTTGCCAACGTATTTTCGTTAGCCAGGCCCCCGTGCTACCTCTGAAGCGTGGAGTGCCGTCGCGTACTCCAGACCGCATTTCACTTTCAATCCTTGCCGTCGCGCGCCTGGGAACGCCAATCTCCTGATTGGCGAAAGTCCGCTCACGTCTGGATGACACTGCCCTTCGAGTTCGTTCCGTCATGCTCCAATTGGCTTCCAGTTTTCAACCACCGCCCAACTCGCGGGTCTTCGCCACACCAGCGGGCGTCAGCCCGCGTCTCACCCAGGCGGCGAAAGCCGCCGACCCACAGCACTCACCTCCCTGCCGCCTTGAGCCCATCCAACTCCCGGCCGCACTGCACGGCCCGAGGGGCGATCCGGGACGCCGCTTGAAAATGGGCCCGGGCCTCCTCAAGCATTCCCAAATGCTTCGCGGCTAACCCCAGGCCGAAGTGCGTGGCGTAGTCATCAGGCGCGGCAGCCAACACCTTCGTGAAACTGGCGCGAGCTTTTGCATACTCGTGAAGATCGAGATAGACAGCGCCCAGATCCCGCCGGGCCAGCGGGTTGTTTGGGTCCTGCACAAGCACCTGATTCAGCATGATCGCGGCGGCAGCAGGCTGGCCTTCAGCAAAATGAACCATGGCTTTTTCATAGAGCTTGAATTCCGGCAGGCGGTCTTTCGGATCGGCATTCGAGCCCGGCGTCCGGGTGCGTGGGCCGGGCGCCAGATAGCCCAAAGAAGTGAGAAGGCGTTCCGATTGCGGCGTGGCGCTGGCGGCCTGGCTTGCGGCGGGCGCCCTGCGCGGATGGGCGGCGAGGACCTTAGCGAGTTCAGAGCGCAAACTACGAGCGTCGGCGGCCTTTGTCAGTGCGAGGTTGGTGTGCTCGCCCGGGTCTTGCTCCAGATTGTAGAGCTCGGGATGCGGGGCCTCAATGTATTTCCAAGCTCCCACCCCCACACTGCGAAGCGGGGCCCAGCCGAATGAATCGTGCGTGTGGAGGGTCTCACTGTAAACAGTGCGGGGCGTTGTAGAAAGCAGACTGACGCCGGAGAAGGAGCGCGGCGCGGGAATGTGGAGAAAATCGAGGATGGTGGGCGCAACGTCGATGAGACCGGCGGGCTGCGCGGCCGATTGTTGGACGCGGGCAGGAACGGTTGTTCCCGCGGGCCAATGAACCAGTAGCGGCACGTGGAGCGTGCTTTCGTAAATGAAGTAGCCGTGGCTGTCTTCTCCGTGATCGCCGAGACCTTCGCCGTGATCGGAGACCAGCACCACCAGCGACTTATCCCACCAGCCGGTTCGTTCCAGCGATTTCTTGAGGCGGCCGATCAACTCGTCCACCGCTTCGAGTTCCGCGTCGTAATGCGAAATGCCCTGAGCGCGGGCTTTTTCTTCAGGTACGGTATACGGCGTGTGCAGATCGAAGAAGTGAATGAAGGCGAAGACGGGCTGGCCGCGATTGGCGCTCAGCCAGCGAAGAGCGGCGCTAAGCACCAGTGCGCCCGCACGCCGGTCGCGCACCTGGGATTGAGCCTCCACGCCCCCGAAGAACATTTCCCCCGAGATCGGGGAGAAGGCTTCGAAGTTGAAAGGGCTGTCATACGTATCGAAGCCCTGGTCAAGGCCCATTTGGCGTTCCAGGAAGACACTGCCGATGAACGCGCCGGTCTGATAGCCATGCGACTTAAGGACGCCGGCCAAGGTGACGGCGCCCGGAGGAACCACTTCGGCGTTCTCCTGAATGCCATTCTCAAATGGGTAAGTGGAGGTAAGTAGGGAGGTATGCGAGGGAAGAGTGAGCGGCGTTTGACACGCCACGCTTGAGAACAGAGTCCCGCCGCTGGCGAAGGAGTCAATATTCGGCGTCTGGATGCGGCGGTAGCCATAAAGGCTGAGATGATCGGCGCGGAGGGTATCGATCGAGATCAAGATGACGGATGGAGTCTGGGCGGCGTCCGGCGTGACGGAGAAGAGGAAGCCAGCGCCGGCGAGGCCGATGGCAGCAACCAGAAGGCGCTTCAACCAGACTTAGACGCACGCGGCCGCTATTTCGTTGGGCTTATTTTGCACATTGCCATAAACGAAGTTTGTACTTTCCAAATCGTTGATTTCCGCTTTATTCTGTGAGGGATATCCGATTACTAAGAAAGCGCCCATGCCGCCGCTGCTCCCTAAAACAGGGGAGAGTTTCGCGCTTGGTCGACGCCATGAGATCCCGAACGCTCACCGCTCTCATTCTCGCCTTAGGGCTCGTCGCTCGCCCGTCCGTTGTTCGGACGGAACAGGCGCCGAAGGGTCCGGCCATCATGCGGCTGAACGGCTCTATCCGCGCCGTGCGCGCATTCACCATTCAGGTTCCGCGGGTTCAAGGACAGGGCGGGAACCTGACGCTGATCAAACTCATTCCGAACGGCGCTTCGGTTCGCACCGGCGATTCATTGGCGGAGTTCGATGACACGGCCGAGTTGAAGGCCCTGCGGGATGCCCAGGCTAAGTTCGACGATCTGAGTCATCAGGTGGAGCAGAAAGCGGCTGAGCAGAAAAGCAACGAAGAGAAGCGCGCGCTGTTGCTGGCGCAAGCCGAGGCCGATCTGCGGCGAGCCGAGATTGAACAGAAGAAGGACCCGATCGCGAGTGAAATCGACAGGCAGAAGAACGCAATCAAACTGGCCGACGCGAAGCGTTCCATCGCCAGCTTGCACCGCTCCGGCGAGTTTCACCGCCAGGCGGAGGCGGCTGAGCTTCGGATTCTGGAACTTCAACGTGACCGTCAGAAGATTGCGATGCAGCGAGCCCAATCGAATGTCGAGAAGCTACGGCTGGTGGCTTCGTTTACGGGCATGGTTGCGCACCAGAATGTGTATCGCGGAAACTCCTTTGGTCATGCGCAGGTGGGCGATCAGCTTTGGCCCGGATCGCCGTTGTTGCAGATCTTCGATCCTTCGGAGATGGAGATGGCGTTGTCAGTGAATGAAGCCGATGGCGCGGTGCTGAAGCCCGGCCTCACCGGGATAGTGCGCCTGGATGCGTATCCGGACGCGAGGTTCACGGCGCGTTTCGAATCGGCCAGCCCGGTGGCCACCCGAGACGTAGACGGCCCTATCCGGTCGTTTACAGCGCAATTCCGCATCGACCAGAGGGATCCGCGATTACTTCCCGATCTCGCGGCGGCCGTGGATATTCAGGTAAATCGATGAGTAGTAGCGGAAGAAGGAAATGGCCTTGGCGGCTGGTGGTTTTTCCGCTTGTGGCGGCAGGACTGCTGGTGGCGGGGTTGCGGGCGTATCGCACTACCCGGAAAGGACCTGATGTACCGACGGCGCCGGTTCGCAGTGGAGACTTTCGGGTGATCGTCAGGTGCCGCGGAGAGTTAAAGGCCAACCGCAGTGTGGCGCTTCATGCGCCAACGGAGAGCACGGATCTGCAGATTGTGTGGCTGGCGCCTCCGAACGTGGATATTCGTGAGGGAGCGCCCGTGATCCGTTTCGACCCCAGCCGTATGCAGCAGGATCTGAAGGAGAAACAAGCGGCGCTAACCCAGGCGCAGGCGGCGCTGGACCAGGCCGCGGCCCAAAGCAGGATCACGGCCGACCAGGACAAGATGGATCTCTCGCAAGCGGGTTACGACGCCGAGAAGGCCCGGTTGGAGGCGTCGAAACAAGCCGTGGTGAGCGCCATGCAAGGCCAGCAGAGCGCCATTGACCTGGGTGTGGCGATGGAGAAAGTGCGCGTGCAACAGGCCAGCACCGGGTTACACAGCAAGTCCGACGAAGCGAAGCTAGCGTCTTTGAAGCGCCTTCGCGATCAGGCACAGTTTGAGGTTGACGTCATTAAAGAACGGCTGGCGCAGATCGAGCTCAAGAGTCCCTTTCGCGGTGTGATTTCTTACCAGATGAACTATTCGCAAGGGTGGCAGAATGCCACGCCATATAAGGTCGGCGACCGCGTGTTTCCGGGCGTGGAGGTCGCGGAGATCCCCGACTTGAGTTCCCTTGAGATGGAAGCCAAACTGGAGGAGACCGACCGCGGGCAAGTCAATGTCGGGGATGAAGTTCTGGTCCACGTCGATGCGTTCCCTGAAAAGACGTTTCCGGCGAGGCTCGAGTCGGTGTCGCCGCTGACGGAGCAGAGCTTTACCGAATGGCCCCCGGTGCGCTCATTCCGGGCGTATGCGAAGCTCGATCCGGTGGATCCGCGATTGCGGCCGGGTATGCAATCGGGCGCCGATTTCGTGCGGCAGACCATTCGAAACGCCACCAGTATTCCCTCCAAGGCGCTGTTTACTCTGCACACAAAACCCGTGGTGTACGTCAAGAAGGAAAGCAGGTTCGAAGCGAGGGAAGTTCAAGTGATCGCGAGGAACCCGGATGAAGTGGCCATAACCGGAGTGACAAAAGGTATGGAAGTGGCCCTCACAGATCTGGGAATGGATCAGGGAAAGGTTCAGCCATGAGCGTTCCATCGCCCGCTTCCGAGCCGCGGCCGTCAGGGGGCGACCGCGGTGCTCGTACCCATGACAGTAACGTGAGGGTTCAATCATGAGCGCAACCAGCATTCCGGAACCCCAGACTCAAAGCGTCCTGGAAAGTGCGGCGGTTCGATTGCCGGAAAAACCGCAGCCCAAAAAGACGGGGCGGGCTTGGCTGTGGCTGGTGTTGCTTGCTCTCGGCGCGACAGCTGTTTATGGATTGAATGCTCTATATCATCGCCTCGGCGCGGGCAAACAGGTTGTTATTCCCACGGCTGTGGTGAAGAAAGGGGACGTGAGCCTTTCCATCTCAGCGCGCGGCGATCTGCGCGGAGGAAATCCTGAATTGCTGATGGCCCCGATGATGGGTGGCGCTGAATTGCACATTACCAGCATGAAGAAAACCGGTGAGCTGGTGAAGCCGGGCGATGTGGTGTTGCAGTTCGACACCACCGAACAGGAGTACAAGCTGAAGGAGGCGCAGGCGGATTTAGCCGAGGCGGAACAACATCTCATCCAAGCCAAAGCGCAGCGCCAGGCCGACGATGAAGAGGATCAGGCGAGTATGGCCAAAGCGGAAGCGGACCTGAAACTGGCCGAGCTTGAGGCGCGCAAGAATCCGCTACTGCCGGTAATTACCGCGAAACAAAATGACCTGGTGGTGGCGGCGGCAAAAGACCACCTGGAGCAGTTACACCAGAACATTACCAACCGGAAGGCGACCGGCGATGCGTCAGTGGCCACGCAAGAGGCCGGCCGGGGCAAAGCTGAATCGCAAGCCATCACGGCTAAAGCCAACATCGCCGCTATGACCATCAAGGCCAAACATGGCGGCTATTTTTCGCCGAATTTGAATACGGCCTGCAATATCTGTTTCTCGGGCATGACCTTCTCGCCTTATCAGGTCGGCGATAGTGTCCGGCCGGGTGTAACCGTGGCCGAGATTCCGGACCTCTCGGGATTTGAGGTGGTGGCTCACATCGGCGAGTTGGATCAAGGGCACTTGGCCGTTGGCGCGCCGGTTGAGGTCAATATTATCGCAGTGCCCAACCACGCGTTCCACGGACATGTCAAAGAGCTCGGCGGCATCACCGGCACCTGGAACCGGGTCTTCGAGTGCCGCATTACGCTGGACGATCCCTCGCCGGCGTTGCGTCCGGGGATGAGCGCCAAGGTTGTAATTGTCACAGACGAGATGCGCAACGTGCTGTCCCTGCCCGCGCAGGCGTTGTTCGAATCGGACGGCCGGAAGTTCGTTTATGTCAAGACGGGAGGAACATTTGTTCCGAAGGATGTCAAGCTGGCGCGGCGGAGTGAGACCCGAGTGGTGATTGAGGGGCTCCAGGAAGGGCAGGAAGTGGCGCTGGCCAATCCGCTGGAATTGAACCAGAAGAAGAAAGGCTCCGGTAGCGCGGCCCAGGCCGTCAATAAATGACCGATGTGTCGCCCCGCCCATGATCTCTCGCTACTGGTCTGACTTATTGCTGGCCGCACAGAATCTTTGGGCGCAAAAGACGCGCACGGTGCTGACGGCGCTGGGCATCATCTTCGGCGTGGGCGCGGTGATCGGCATGCTTGCCATCGGCGCCGGCGCACGCGAGGAATCGCTCCGGTTCATTGAGCAACTGGGCGTTCGAAATGTGCTCATCGAATCGCATCCGGCTACCAGCGATCAGGAGTTTCAACAGCGGCGCCGGTCGTCGCCCGGCTTGACGGAGCGCGATGTGCGGATTCTCGCTGCGAACGTGGACGGCCTTGACCTCATCTCCGCCCGGCGCAGCATGCACCCGGCGCGTGTCATGCCGAAGCCGGCCCAACGAATTCCTGAGTTATATGGCGTCCGTCCGTCCTTCGCCAGTATCCATAACTGGGTCTTCGCCGAAGGAGGGCCGTTCACAGATCAGGACGACGCGGCCAGCGCCGCCGTGTGCGTGCTGGGAGAAACGGCCAAAATTGAAGTGCTTGGCTATGAGCCGGCGGTGGGCAAGTACGTGAAGGTGAATGACACGTGGGTGCGCGTCGCCGGCGTGTTGAAGACCCAACTGGCGTCGACTTCAAATGGCGCGACGCAAGATCCGAACCTCGTCATCTATGTTCCGTTGAACAGTTTTCAATACCGATTCTGGGATGCCGGCGACAGCTTCAAAGACGAAATCGACGCGGTGGATATCAGTCTCAAGCCGGGCACGGATAGCACCAGCGCGGCGCGGGTGGTGACGGCGGTCCTCAATTCCACCCATCACGACACACCCGATTTCAGCGTCACCATTCCCGCCGAGCTCCTCGCCGAGCAGCAGCGCTCACAGGCCATCTTCACTTATGTGATGGTGGCCATCGCCGCCATTTCGCTGCTGGTGGGCGGCATCGGCATCATGAACATTGTGCTGGCGACGGTGCTGGAGCGGACTCGCGAGATCGGCATCCGGCGGGCCACGGGCGCCCGCAGGAATGACATCATCCGCCAATTTCTGTTGGAATCGCTGCTGATCAGCGTGGGGGGAGGACTGGTGGGCATCGCGCTGGGATTCTTTCTATCCTGGCTGATTGCCGCCGCCGCTGAGTGGAAAACCATTGTCACGCCCTCTTCCATCGCCATTGCGTTCGGTGTTTCCGTCGCCGTTGGAATTGTCTTCGGCATCTATCCGGCACGGAAGGCCTCGCGCATCGATCCCATCGAAGCCCTTCGCTATGACTAGGAAAGTAGGCAGCGTTCTCTTCGTTTTGCTTCTGCTGTTGCCGTCGTCTGGGCGTTCGCAGACTAACAACCCGCTCGGAACCTTCATCCGGCGGCAGTTCCATCCGGAAACGGTCCGCGTGGAAGACGTTTCCGGCATTTCGGAGAGAGTGGTGAATGGTAAGCTCCATCTAACATTGCATGACTTTCTCGAACTCGTGTTGAAGAACTCCACGGAAATTCGCTTAAGCAGGCTGGATGTTTATACGGCGGCGGATCAAATTATCGCCGCGAAAGCGCCTCTCGACCCGCTGCTTACGGGCGGATTCAATCCGGTTCGCTCCATATCGCCCGAATACGATCAGATCGAAGGTGCGCAAACATTAAGCAGCTTGACGCAAACGTCTTCGCTCAACTACAACCAGCTATTGCCTACCGGGCAGACCGTGACGGCGAACTATCAGGCCATCCGCAGTTCCACGAACAATTCGTTCTATTTCCTAAACCCCAATATCTCCAGCTTTCTGACTATCTCCATCACCCAACCTTTACTGCGGGACCGAAACCGGATTGAGTTTCTGGGCCCTTTGCAGGTTGCCCGGACAGAGTTGCTCATCACCTCCGATGTGAGTGCGGCGGCGATTGCCGACACTATTGTCAACGCGGGCATCACCTATTGGGATGCTATCCGGGCGCGCGATAACATCCGCGTGCAACAGAACGCCGTGGACCTGGCTGGGAAGGCGTACGAAAGAGATAAACAGGCATTGGATTTAGGCGCGCTGGGCAGGCTTGACATCTACCAGTCCGAATCTCAAGTGGCGGAGCGGCAGCGCGACCTGGTGGAGGCGCAGTTCACTTATCAAACGGATCTGGACGGGCTGCGGCACTTGATCGCCGCCGATCTCACTCCTGACATGAGAGCGCTCGAGCTGGTGTTGGATGACGATCCAACCATGATTTCGCCTACTCAAACGGTCCTGCCTTTTGAGGAATCCTTACAGCGTGCGCTGAAGCTCCGGCCCGAATACAAGGCCACAGAACGGCGGATGAACGTGGATGACGTGAATGCCCGCATCGCGCGGAATCTGTTGATGCCCCGTCTGGATTTGTCGCTACAGGGCGGTTCGAATGGAGTGGGCGGCGACGCGGTGCCGGTTCCCGGTGTCATCGCAGGTTCGTCGGGCGGTCTCGGCGATGCACTGAGCCAGACGGCCCGGTTCACCTACCCCACCTACGGCTTCAATCTGCAATTCACATTACCGCTGCGCAATAGTCCGGCGCAGTCGAGTCTCTCCGATGCGCTGGTGAATCGAGTGCGAGACCAGTACAGCCAAAGGCAGTCGCAGCAACGCATCACTTTGGAACTGCAGCAGGCCATTCATTCCATCGACTTGGCCAAGGCCACCATTGCCGTAGCGATCAGAGCCCGGGACCTGGCGAAGCTGAACGTCGACGCCGAGCAGCAGAAGTATGAATTGGGAACCATCCAGGCCTTTGAGCTGCTCGATTCGCAGTCGCGGCTGGTGGCGGCGGAGTCGTCTCTGCTGGGCGCCTATGTGGGATATCAGGAGTCGTACCTCAATTACCAGCGCGCCTCCTGGACGTTGTTAGACGGGCTCGGGATGGTTGTTGAGATTCCCAAGGTGAAGTAGGCGGAATCGCACGGGTGAGGCGCGATACGATCAGGACTTATGAAAATCAAGGTTCACGCCGCCCTATTGACTTGTTGCGTGACGCTCGGCGCCATCGCGCTGGAGCCGTCCGCGACCCTCCTCGAGAACGATCAAGTGAAAGTGGTTCGCGCTCTCGAAAAGCCCCATGTCAAAGGAAAGTTCCATTCGCACCCGCAGAACCGGGTCATGATTTACCTGCAGCCGGGCCGCCAGCGCTTCGAGTATCAGGACGGACGGCAGCCTGAAGTGTTTGAGTGGAAGGCGGGCGAGGTGAAGTGGAGTCCGGCCGGCGGAATGCACTCGCCGGAGGTCGTCAGCGATGAGGGCTTTGACATTATTGAGATTGAGCTGAAGACGCCCGGCGGCGGAAGGACAATTGCGACGAGTCTCGACCCGGTGAAGTTAGATCCCAAGCGTTACCACGTGGAGTTTGAGAATGCCCAGGTTCGCGTGCTCCGGGTGACGATTGAAGCGCACGGGGTCACACCGATGCATGAACACTCGCTCAACCGCGTTACGGTGTTCTTGACGGACCAGGACTTTCGAGCCACCGATTCGCATGGCAAAGTCGACTTGGCGAAACACAAAGCGGGCGACATAGTCTGGGGCACGCCCACCACGCACTCGGAAGAGAATCTCAGCGGCAATCCGTTTGAAGTGGTTGTGGTGGAGCTGAAGTAGCTGCAAGGTTCTCGCCAAAGCGATCAAGAAGCCCGGTGACTTGGCGCGCCTGCTTCGTCAGGGACTGCCCGCGGCCTCCGTCACAGCCCTTGCCGAGAGACTGCACATCGGCAGCGCCGTTTTGTCCCGGAAGCTCGGCATCCCGGTAATGAGATATCTCATCTAGTTCTCCAACCGGTCGCTCCCCAAACGAATTCCCGTCTTTGTCACCGGAATGCAGACGCAAACGTCTACAATAGTGGGTATAGAGTTTTGAGGAGACAATATGGAAGGTCTTTTTCAGCCGTGGCATCTGCTGGTGATTGCTTTGGTGGCCATACTGGTGTTCGGGCCCAAGAAGCTGCCGGAGTTGGGATCCGGCCTCGCCAAGGGCATTAGGTCGTTCAAAGATGGCATTAAGTCGGTGGAGGATGAGGTCAAGACGGCCGCTTCCTCAGAGCCTAACCAACCTAAGTAGCCGCTGGTTCGCGAAGAATCCGCCCGCCCGGCCTGCGCGGCGGTTGCGTGCAGCGGATTTGTGTGCCCTCCTTTCGATCACTTTACTCCTGGTCGCCTTTCCGAATTGGCCCACAAGCGCGCGTCTTACCGCGGGTACGGATGACCCCTGAGGGTGGTGAAGGCGCGATAGATCTGCTCTGCCAGCATGGCGCGGGCCAGCTCATGCGGAAACGTCATGGGTGAGAGTGACAGAAGCAGCTCGGCTCGGGGCTTCCATTCAGGCGGCAGCCCGTCATGGCCGCCGACGAGAAAGACCAAATCCTGCCCTGAGTCCTGAGCGTCCGAAACAAGCTTGACAAAGCGAGCCGAATCGAAAGCCTTGCCGGCCGGATCCAGAAGAATGCGCCGGGCGCTAGGGTGCCGATCGAAGAGAGCGAACCGGGCTGGGTCGATCTCGCGCATTTCGCAGGCCGCATAACGGGACGACCGTTTCAGAAACTCAACGGCCATTCCATTTGCGTGGGTGTCGCGAGCCTTGCCAATGTAGTATAGGAACACTTTCAAGTACTTCTTACTATGCAACGGACCGCTCTCATGAAGGCCAAGGCTTCGATCTTGTGGCGAGCAAGCTTATTCCTATTGACAGCGGTTTTGATCGCCGCGACAACGCAGTTTCATGAGCAATACCGATTGCAATACCACTTCACGCCGCCGCGGAATTGGGCCAACGACCCCAACGGGTTGGTCTATTACAAGGGCGAATACCACCTCTTCTACCAGCACAATCCATTCGGGACGAAGTGGGGACACATGAGTTGGGGCCATGCGGTGAGTCCGGATCTGGTGCATTGGACCAATTTGCCGGTGGCGATTCCGGAAGGCGACGGAATTATGATTTTTTCCGGAAGCGCCGTGGTGGACCAGCACAACTCCAGCGGCCTGTGTAAGAGCGTCGACCCCAAAGACCCATCCTGCCTGATCGCGATTTACGCAGGGCATACCGAAACCCTTCAGACCCAGAACATCGCGTTCAGTAATGACAAGGGGCGGACTTGGACGAAGTATTCCGGGAATCCGGTGATCGATCTGCACCTAAAGGATTTTCGCGACCCGAAGGTGATGTGGTATGAGCCATCGAAGCGGTGGATCATGGCAACGGCGGTGTCGCAGGAGAGAAAGATTCGCTTCTTCTCATCGACGGACCTGATCCATTGGACACAGTTGGGCGATTTCGGACCGGAGGGCGCGACGGAGGGTGTCTGGGAGTGTCCGGACCTCTATGAATTGCCGGTGGAAGGCACGAATGAAAAGCGCTGGGTACTGGTGGTGAACATAAACCCGGGCGGTATCGCGGGCGGCTCAGGCGGGCAGTATTTCGTGGGCAAATTCGATGGCGCCAAGTTCACGAATGAGAATCCGCCGGCTACGAAGCTATGGCTCGATTATGGCAAGGATTATTATGCGGCCATTTCCTTTTTCGGCGGCCCGCCGAAGGATTCGCGAGTCCAGATGCTGGGTTGGTATTCGAACTGGCTCTACGCGAACGATACGCCGGAGACAACTTGGCGTGGCGCGATGGCAATGCCGCGTACGATGACCTTAAAGAAGACTTCCGATGGCATCCGCCTGATTCAGCAACCAGTGAAGGAGTTTGAGACGCTGCGCACTCAACTATACGCTTTGAGAAACCTGACTGTGGACCAGATTGATCGGCGCTTCGATCGCGATGGCTTCAAAGGCAACACTGTTGAGATAGAGGCGGAAATTGAGCCGGGCGAGGCAAGGGATTTTGGAGTTTCAGTATTGCGCGGCGGCGGCCAAGAGACAGTAATCGGCGTGAAGCCCGCGGAAAAGCAGGTATATATTGACCGCACGAAGTCCGGCGACGTTGGGTTTAACAAAGACTTTTCGAGCCGCGACGCGGGGCCCATGCACGTGGGCGAGACGGTGAAACTGCACGTCTATGTGGATTGGTCGGGCGTAGAGGTTTACTTGAATGACGGCGAGACCACGTTAGCCGAACGCGTGTTTCCAGGTCCGGACAGCAAGGGAGTGAAGTTCTTTTCAGACAGCGGAGCCACGCGAGTGAAGACCCTGAGGATATGGCGGTTAACATCGATCTGGAAGTGAGCCCCGATCGGTTTACGTCCATCGCGCACCCCCGGATGAGAGCCCCGGTACCGAGGAAACATCGGGACCTTTCGTTCCCCGCTCAGCGTTTCGCTGATAATGCGGTGTCCCTCGAAGGGCGCGCCTGCGTGAACCTGTACTCGCCCTACCCCTACGCGACCGCTTTCGACAACACTTCCCGCAGCCTGCGACCGACAATCAAGTCCTCGCCCGGCTCCAACATCCACACACCAACGACAATGGAATTCTCGTCGCTCGGCAAGCCCGCCGTGCCGGATTTACGGCCCGTCGATGGATTCAGCTCAATCGACGGCGAGCCGCCGCGCAAAATCTCAGCCACCTCCAGCGGACTCTTGCGCACTTTGGCCTGGTCGTACCGGATTACCAGATGGGGCACTTGATTGGCTACCGGCGGAACGAAAGTCTGATGCGTCAGTGTGGGGATGTCCCTGAGCTGAGCCACAATGCGATCCGCGCGCCGGCGGAACTCCGCCTGCATTCCCTCATCGGTCTGGCTGAGGAACCAATCCACGGCGGCAACCATCCCGACAATCTGCTCTTTCGCCACCTTCATTCCGCGGCCCACCGTTTCATCGAAAGGGCTGTTGTTCCACGCCGCCGCCTCAATCAGATCCTTGCGGCCCAGCAGCAAGCCCGCGTTCTGCGGCCCGCGCATCCCCTTGCCGCCGGAAAACGTCACCAGATCGAACCCCATTTGCGTATACTTCCAAAGATTCGAAATCGGCGGAACGTCAGCCGCCGCATCGTTGAAACAGGGCACGCCGTGTTTGTGCGACACTCGTATCCAATCCTCGCGGCTGATCTGGCCCTCCTCAGCCGCATTGAAGAAATGACACATCACCGTGCGATCGGTAAACGCCGCTTCGTACTGCTCCAGCGTCTCGATCTCAACGAAGCGAATTCCGCAGTTCTTCAGCGCATGGTCGTAACCGTAGCGATGCGTCTTCTGTACGATGACTTCGTTCTTGAGACCAGCGGTATCCAGCGGCAGCAGCTCCGGCGCCTTCTTGTTTCCCACCGTCATGCAGGCCGCCGTTCCCAGTGTGAGAGCGGAAGCCGCGCCCGCGCTCACCAGCGCCGCCTCGCAGTTCAGGCGCTTGGCGATATACTCGCCCGATTTTTTCTGAAGCTCCGCCAGCCGGACTGGGTGCTTGGCCGCACTGGCCACTGCGGCCTGCACGGAGGGCGGCATGATGGACGCGGTGAACATTGTGTAAGTTCCCGCCGCATTGACGATCTTCGTAACTCCCAGCTTGTCGTAGTAGTCTTCGCCGCTGGCGAGCGTGGGATGCGAAGGCACGCTCTGGCCCCGGCCTGGCGCCGCACTCAGCACTCCGGCAGCGGCCAGCGCGTTTCTGGTCCACGTGAAGAAGTTGCGTCGTGTGCCTGATTCCCTCATACAGCGCTCCACTTACTCAAATAGTCCAAAGGCTATGATACTGGAATTCACCGCCACGGCAATATATTGCTTGCCATCCACCATATAAGTCATCGGCGACGCGTGCCAATGGGCGTTCAGCGGAAAATGCCACAGCGGCTTGCCGGTCTTCGCGTCCAGCACCCCAAAAGAACCGTCGTCGCCGCCGAAGAAAATCAGCCCGCTAGCGGTGGCCATCAGGCCACCCCACGCCTCCCCGGGGCCCGTCTGTTCGTATTCCCACACAATCTTGCCGGTCTGTGGATCCAGTGCCCGCAAGTACTTTCGAGGTTCTTCGGCAGGTGCCGGGCGGGCTGTCCCTCCATAGAAGGATTCGCCCTGCTTCCACCATTCCGAGTTCTTGCTGAAGATGTTACACTTCTCCAGCGCCATCAGATAGAAAAGCCCCGTACCCGGATGATAAGCCGTGGACATCCAGTTCGACGCGCCATCCATGGACGGACAAATCTCGGCGCCTTCCACCGTTGGCAACCAGCCGGCGCCCAGAACTGGACGGCCGTCCGACCCAATCTCCTTGGCCCACGTCAATTTCTTTACGAATGGACTCGCCGCGACGAACCTCCCGTTAGTGCGGTCCAGAACATAGAAGAAGCCATTGCGATTGCCTTGCAGTAGTAACTTGCGGGGCTCCCCTCGATACTCCATGTCCACAATCATCGGCGTCTCCGTGGCATCCCAATCGTGAAGATCGTGCGGCGTGAACTGATAGTGCCACTTCAGCTTGCCCGTCTTCGGATTCAGCGCCACCACCGAATCCGTGTAAAGGTTGTCGCCTTTGCGCTCGTCACCGTTAAAGTCAGGACACGGATTTCCGATGGGCCAGATCAGCGTGTCGGTTTCATTATCGTATGTACCGGTCAGCCAGGTGGCGCCGCAGCCGTGCTCAAGCGCGCGTCCCACCCAGGTACTCGCTTCCGGATCGCCCGGCGCGGGAATCGACCAGAATTGCCATAGGCGCTCACCCGTCGATGCATTGAATGCGTTCAGTTGGCCGCGAATTCCTTCATCGCCGCCGGAGACGCCGGCAATCACCACGTCTCCTACCACCAGCGGCGCCGACGTGGATCCGTAGTGCTTCTTCGAATCCGCCATCTCCGTTTCCCACAACAGCGCTCCATTGATACGGTGCAGCGCCAGTAAGTGAGCATTGTCAGTGACCAGAAACACCCGGTCGCCCAGCACGGCCACGCCCCGATTGATGCCGCCTGCCGCATCGCCCACCAGACCCTTCGAGGCCGGGCGCGAATAGCGCCAGATCTCGCGTCCCGTTCGCGCATCCAGGGCGGTGGCTGAATTGACGCTGGTCACATACATCACGCCGTCTACCACCACGGGCGTCACTTCCAGCGTGCGGTCCGCCCCACCGTGCGATGAAAAAATCCATTTCGGCGCCAGCCTGCTGACATTCTCCGCAGTGATCTGCGCGAGTTCTGAATACCGGTTCCCGCTGAGCCGCCCGTGGTACGTAGGCCAGTCGCCCAGCTTCGGATGTGCCACGTTCTCCCACGGCACGCCCCCCGGCAAGGGCTGAGGCGGACCCGCGTCGGGCTTCCACTCGGCCGCATGGCTCAGAAACGCAATAAGATCGCGCGTCTCCTCCGGGGTACCGGTCCAAGCCGGCATGTAGGACTTGGGCTCGCGGTCGATCCGCGCCACGTCACTCTTCTTGAGCAGAATCAGCCGGCCCTCAAGACTCTGCATCTGAAGATCCGAGTCGCTTTCGTTCCGGATAAAGCCCCGCATCTCCAAAAAGCCGAGCATCGAAGCGCCCCGCGCCGGTTGCAACGTTGCCAATTCATAGCCAGCCACCCGCCGCGCATCGGGATTGCGCAGGGTCGTCTCAATCTGGGCCAGAGTCAACCGCCGCGCGGCCTCGGTGAGATCGGGGCCGTTAATGCTCCCTTGACCCCAAACGGCGTGGCACCTTCCACAGTGGCCCCGGCCGAAAAACAGGGCAGCGCCGGCCTCAACGTCACCGGCCACCCGCGTCTTGCTGAGCGGCATCACACGCGATTCCACAAACGCCGACAACTGGGCGAGCTCAGCGGCGGGCACGGTAAACGCCGGCATTCCCGCGTCAGGAATACCGTGCTGAATCAGGTTACGGATGGCCCTTTCGCCATCCAATCTCGACCGCCATCCACTGCCGATTGCCGGCGCGCGCTCGCCGCCCAGCCCGTCCTGGCCATGGCAACCCGCGCATCGAGCGTTGAAACGGCTGCGGCCTGCCTCCACGGAATTCGCTGCCGGCACGTTAGCTGTGGGCGATGCGGTCTGCGCCTGGCCCAAGCCCGCCAGCAGCAAAAGCAGCAGTATTTTCATTTGGCGAAAACGATGGTCCCGAAGTTCTCTGGAACGTGATTGGGATCGCGGTTTACCACGCACGTCGGTTGCCAGCAGAGAAAATGCCGTTGTGGATCTTCGCCCAAGCCTCCAATGCGGTAGAGGTTCGCACGCCACTTCGTTCCCACCTTTACCGTCTGCCCGCTCACCGCAGCCAGCGGGATCTTCGCGGCCGCATACCAGATCTTTGCATTCTCGTCGATGTGCGCTGTTGTCTCCCATCCCGATCGCCATGTCTGGTCGTAACTCTCCTTAGCCAGGTCGATCGCCAGATCGATCCAGTCGCCTGTGGGCGCAATTTCAAATTCGCGATAGTGGCGAATGTTCGTCCAGTCGTCGCCGAGAAACATCTCCACCACGTCCCGGTCCCACAGCTTATTGCGCGGGCCGCCGCCCATCGCCGGCAACCATAGATTCAACACATCGTAGGGACATTTGAACAGCAGGTAGAGATGGGTGTCTGTCCAGAATCCGCGCACTTCGGATTTCGTTTCCGGATACTCCACCATGTGCGTGCAATCCTTCACGATTTCCGTGCGCGCCGCTGACGCCCATACAGGCGAGTTCGGGTCTGTGTTCAGATCCGGTGCGCCGCTCCTGTGGCGAATCGTGAAGCTAGCGGTGGGCTGGGTCACCTTGCAGACCTCCTGGCCCTGAGCCGGCAAAGCCGCGATTGAAAGAAACAGCGCGACAATCCAACGGGGCGTGGGGCCGGGGGTTCTCATCGTCGGCGAGAAATCGATGCTACCACGCAATCGGCGAGCGGTCCCTCCCTTGTGTTATCAATGAGAATCTGTCACGGAACATAAAAGGAGGGAACACCAAATGAAGTCGAACAATCGCAGAAATTTTCTTGGGCATGGCGCGCTGCTGGCGGCCGGAGCGGGAGCCGCGGTGGCCGTAACACCCCAGACGGCGTCAGCGCAAGACAAGCCAGTGAAGAAGGTGATCTATAAAGATGGCAAGAAGCCTGAGAAAACGCCCAGGTTCAGCAGCACCGTCCAGTTCGGCAATCTCCTCTTTATCGCCGGCGTGGGCGCGCATTTCAAGGGTGACATCAAGGCCCACACCAAGCATGTGCTGGATGAGATCCAGCAGCAACTGGAAGGCGCAGGCTCTTCCATGGAGAAGGTTCTGAAGTGCAACGTGTACCTGGCGCACGGCGAGGATTTCGAGGCCATGAATGAGGTCTATACCGGCCGTTGGGGATCGGAACCGCCGGTCCGCACCACCATTGCGGCGGCGTGGATTCCCGGCGACTCGTTGATTGAGATCGACGTCATCGCATCGATTTAGGCCTGCCCCGGCTTTAGCCGTGGACCGGCGGGTGTATCTACCAAACGAACTGTTCAGGGGAGTGCGGGCCTCAAGTTCGAGCGCACAGAAAGATTCCCCGCGGCGCGGGAGGATGCTTTACCGCATCGGCCCGTCCACTACCGAATGATGCCGGGGAAGCGATCGAAAGGGAACCTTGATCCGTCACGGGCGTTTGCCTTTGACGCCGGCGGCATCGGTACGCCTGCTGGCGGTCGCGATGATCGAGCTGCCCTTCGGGGCTCTGTTGGTGGCGGCTGTTGGCGCGCCGCCGCTGCTGCCGGCGGGCTTGCTCGCGGCAACGGTCGCTGCAATAGCGTCTCGCAGCGAGACAAAAGGCATCCCCACCCTAACGTATTAGTACGTTAGGCTTGGAGGCTACAAAAAGGGCACCCTGCAACATGTCTACTTTTTGGTCGCGCACCCCTGAGGCGCTGGCGGATTGCAAAACGCCCTGCATTCCGCTACGTCATGTGGCGATGGTTCACCGTTTCGCTTCCTTCAATCGACCACCGCACGCGCTCGGCTACGAAAGCCGCGAACGGGCCGATATCCAGATCGACGCTGGCGCGATCCAATGCTGCGAGATAAGGTGTACGGTCCTCGACGCGGATAACTGTCCAGGGATAGCCCCCGGAAGCCAGCATCGCATTCATCAGGAAGCGGGCCATCCGGCCGTTTCCGTCGGGATACGGACGGATATAGGCAAATAGCCAGTGGCCGAGTACGGCGCGGACGCCGGGTTCGGTTTCGTCTTCCAACAGATCGAAAAGCGCCGGCATTGCATCGCGCACCGCCTCCCAGCGTGGCGGCACGTATCGTGACTGGCGCAAATAAACCGCATCGTTACGGTAACCGGCAAGCGCAGCCGGAGCAATCAGGCCCGCCGCTACGCAGGGCTGAAACAGTTCGCGATACCACTCACGGTGACTATGGCGAACGAGACTGCCGGGATTGGCCCCACCGACGATTTCGGAGACGTTTCGTTTTACAACCTGAAAGGCCTGCCAATAGCCTCGCGCAGCAAGGGCATCGCGGCTCAGCCTGTCAGCACCCTGGTTGTCTGGATCCCAGCCGCCAGCCCGCACCTGCTCGATCAGCGAGCCGGACACAGTGTATCCCTCAATCGAAAGGGAATGGTAAGCGTCGTGGCGATAGATGTCATCGACGGATTGCAGATACTGCTCTCTGTCTTGCGGAATTCCTGGCGGCTCCGGAAAGGTCTCCAAAACGCGTCCACGCATGGATTCCCACATCGCTCGCACCCGTC
The DNA here is from genome assembly GCA_903970405.1 of Acidobacteriaceae bacterium. GTDB lineage: Bacteria > Acidobacteriota > Terriglobia > Bryobacterales > Bryobacteraceae > CAJCIT01. Next base: position 18,593 of record CAJCIT010000265.1, read on the forward strand.
CCACAATGGGCGCCACTGTGGTGGGCAACGGCGCAAGCACTTGCTGCTGCGATGCGAAGGGATCAGTCTCGCGGACATCGTACCCCGCGGATTTCATTGTCGCGAGGATTTCACCAGCAAGCTCTGGGCGGTTACTATGACGAAAAGCGCCGGCCAGCCTGCCAGCCACTATCGAGCGTCCGCCCTCCAGAAGCCGGCGAAGAACGTCGGATGCATCGCGGATGCCGGCGAGGACAACACGGGTTTCGATAGGGTTGCGCTTGAAGAAAGCCTCCGACACTCCCACGAGAGCCGCCGCAGGCGAAAATATCCTAAGTCCTTCCCTCATCACCAAATCCGTTAAAGGCGGCATTGACGGTTCTTTGAGGTCATAGAGCGACGTGCCGAACAGAAGCTCGATCTTATTGTTTGCAGCGCGAGGGCTGTTTATAACCGCCTGAGAGGGGATGACAGTGTTCTCGGCATGCAGCAAAAGCGATTGCTCCGGCGAGAGATGCCATTCCTCGGCGAATCGTTCCTGACAATACCGCGCACAAAACTCCCAGAAAGACGCATACCATGGCGTCGTGTCGCCAGTGCGGGCACTTGGGCTTGAGGAAATCAGCCATCCCTTTATGACCTCTTGAATGAACCCATTCTGAAGCAGTCGCTCGCGATTGACGCGGCTAAGCTCGTTGGACTTAAAGACACGCCGCCCGCCTTTTTGAAGCGCCTGTAGGGCAGTCAGCGATGTAGCGAGCTTTTCGTTGGGAGTTGGCATTCCGCTACTGCCTCGGGCTTCAGGATGAATACAAGTTTATCATGCTGTACGTATACAAGTAGATGATGACGTACAGATACAAGTTAATGATGTCGCGCCATTACAAGTATATTCTGCATGACGCTCCCCATGTCATTCAGAATATGCACCCAGTCGGATCGAGGGGAAGTTCGCCGGGGGCGGTTCGGGCATCTATCGGCGACTTGCGGGATGGCCAGAACCCCTGCGTCATCCCCGAGAGAACTCCGCAGCGAGGCAAGCGATAAAACAGTGCCTGGTGAGCAGCGAGCCGATCCGCCCGATTTCCTCAGCATTTCGGAACGGAATGCAAGCTTGGTTACTGAGCCGCGTTGAAGTGCGCGCGGCGATTCTGCAAGTAGCAGTCTTCCGTCGCGTCGGTGCAAAGCGGACGCTCCTTGCCGAAACTGACCGTTTTCAATTTGTCGCCAGGGACGCCCAGCGAAATGAGAGCGTCTTTGGTTGCCGAAGCACGGCGGTCGCCCAGGCCGATGTTATATTCGGCGGACCCGCGCTCGTCGCAGTGGCCTTCTATCGTGACCACAATATTCGGGAAGTTCACGAAAATGGTCTTGAGCGTGTTGGCGTCAGCCGAAAGCGTGGCCTGATCCTCCTGTCGAACGTCGCTCTTGTCGTACTCAAAATGCAGATCCTGAAGCTGAGCGATCAATTCCTGCCAGGTTTGCTTCGAGACGACCGGGGGTTGGACCGGCGGAGGGGGCGTGGCCACGGTGACGGTGACGCTGGCCGTCTGCTGGCCGCCCGCGCTCGCGGCAGTGAGGGTATAGGTTGTCGTTTCAGTGGGATAAACGGCGCGGCGGCCGTTCGGGCTCACTTGGCCGACACTATGATCGATGACAACGTTCGTAGCGCCGGTCACAGCCCACCGGAGAGAGGATGGCTGGCCACTCTCAATGGTAGTGGGTTCCGCAGTGAAGAAGCTGATCACGGGCGCCGTGGAACTGGCTTGCGGCGCATTTCCCGACTGTTGCGGCAATGGTGCGGTTGGCCCCGCAGTGACCTTCGGCTTGGATTTGCAGGCTCCAGTAATGGCAAGCGCGATGACGGCAAGTGCAATCCCCACGTTACGTTTCATCATTGGCGAATCGATCCTCCTGAAATGGTGCTACTTGTTCTGTCTTCTCAGCTTACAGAATGGGCAAAGCTTGACTCCGCGTCATTGGGACGCAGCCACCCAGACCGGCTTCTCATTACTGCCTTGCGTGGTGAGCTGCTTCTTATCCTTGCCATCGGCCGTCATGGTCCAGATCTGGGAGCTCCGGCCGCGCTTTGAGGCGTACGCAATATGAACGTTATCCGGGGCCCAGGATGGATTCTCATTGCGGCCCTCATTGTTCGTCAACTGAACCAGCTTTGACGAATCGGTAACGTCCATCACGAAGATGTTGTAGTTTCCGGGTTCAAAGCCCTTGGTCCAGGCAAAGGCGATCTGCTGGCCATTGGGCGCCCAAGCGGGATTGGTGGCTTCTCCTTCGCCGTTGCTGAGACGCTGGGCGTCCGCGCCATCGATGTGCATGCGGTAAATCTGCGGCATGCCTGAGCGGCCAGAGACCCACACAATGTCCGCGCCCGTTTTTGGATTGATCTTCGGCTCTACTTCAATGGCATTCGATGCGGTGACGCGGCGCAATCCGCTGCCGTCGATGTTGGCGGTGAAGAGCTGGGCGGCGCCGCCGTTCGCGGTGGACGAAAAGATGACTTGCTTCGAGTCAGGCGTAAAATCCACGAACGCATTCATAGAGGCCTGCTGGTTGTAGAAATTGAGCCTGCGATTGGACTCGAGTGAGAAGAGGACGATCTCCGGCCGGCCGCGCAACCAACTGGTGAAGGCCAGCTTCTTGCCGTCGGGCGAGACGGAAGGGAAGGTAGAGATGGTGTTATAGCGTGTGATCTGGCGCTGATCGGTACCGTCGTAACTCATTGACCAGATCTCTTTGGATCCGGTCCGGTCAGAGACGAAGATAATGCGCGAGCCGATCAGGCTCTTCGCGCCGAAAACCGCCAGAATGTCGGCAGCGTACTGATGCGCCACTCGTCGAACGCCATCTTCGTCCAGCGTCCCGGTATAAGGCTTGGCCACGAGTTGCGCCTGCTGAAGCGTAGAGATGGCGTTGCTGGTGGAGTAGAAATAGCCGAAGAGAACGAACTGACTTCCCTGCTCAGCTCCGTATCCGAAGCCCAGATAATTGGCATTGACGGGCGCGAGCCCCCAGTCTGTGAGGCGCAAGCCACTAGCCGGGTGGGCGGTGGGAACGGCGCCGGCCTGCAGGTCATTAATGCTCTGGGGAACCTGCAAGGGATAGAGCGTCTTGGGAACCAGCTTAATGAGCGGCGATGCGCCGAGATCGGCAGTAACGGTGGCGTTGAAAAGAGCCATGTACTGTTGGGCGGCGCCAGTGGCGCGAAAGTCTGTGACGGCGACGGTCTGAACAGTGGACGTGCCCTCGATCTTGATATTCGTCGGCGGTTGCTGGGCGAGCGCGCGCCAAGACAAGCCGGCGGCGAGAATGGCGGCTGTAGCGATTAGGAATGAGAACAGTTTGCGCGGTTTCATTTACTTGAGGTTGAACGTGAATTGAATCGGGAATGACGAACCCAGGCCGGGTGGGAGCGGTGGCAGCGGGTTGGCCTGGTAGAGGGCCCGGAGCACCGAGTTGTCGATGGCGGGATTGCCGCTGGTTTGCACCAGTTGAATGTTCTGGACAGAACCGTTCTGCATGATGATGAGGCTGACCACAGCGGGGTCGCGCTGACCGCGCGGGTCCAGGCCATGACGCTGCCAGGCCGCGGTGATGCGCTGACGCAGCAAATCCGCGTACGCGCCGAACTTCGTGCCCAGCACCGAGTTCTCACTGATTCCGACGCCGTTGCTTCCCGCCGGGGGCGTGTACATGGGATTCGAGGCGGCCTGTCTGGTGCTGGCGAAGACCTGGTTGTCCGGCGGCAGCGGCGCGTATTTTTGTACGTTCTTGGGCCGGATATCCGGTTTCTTCTTGTGCGTTTCGTTGATGCTGAACGCGTCCTTTGCAGGAAGCGGCTTGACTTCCGTTTCAACCTTATTGGGTTTCGAAAGGACCAGGGAACGAGTGTCGCTCGCCACCGGATTTGGCGGAGCGGGAGGGTGCGGGATCGGGATACTTGAGACTGCGGAAACCGTGTAGGCGCCCGGCGCCACAGTTTCGCTGCCGATCCGCTCACCCGGGCGATTCAGCCACCATGTGGACGCAAGAAGCAGGCCTATCAGAGTGACGTGAAACAATAGAGACCAGAAGGCCGGGATTCCAAGGCGATCGCGCTCATCGAGAATGTCCACATGAGCCATGGGCGATTGCGGCATAGGCAGGCTACTTGCGGTCCGATGAATCCGTGGGCGCCGTTACCACTTTGACCTCAAACTGCGCCTGACCCAGGACGGAGACGACTTGGGCGATGGGCTCCCAGGGAGTTTCCTTGTCCGCCCTGACGAAGACAGCTTTGGCGCCCTTGAACCGTTCGCGGATCGCAGAGCCGAGGACATTGATATTGATGGGCTTGTCGCCGAGGTAAGATTCGCCCAACCTGGTGATGGAGACCACCGGCAAATCCTGATTCGTACTCTTGGTCTGGGTGACCTGCGGCACCTTGATATCCAGACCGAACTCCATGACATTGGCGGTAATCATGAAGATGATCAGCAACACCAGAACCACGTCAACTAACGGAACGACGTTGATTTCCGAATTCGCGGACGGGCCGCCAAAGCGCCGCCCGCGCCGCGTGTACCCACCTCCGTTGCCGGTTGAGAAGGCCATTACTCGCCGAAATTCCGTTCTGCCATGTTCTGGAACTCGATGGCAAAGTCTTCCATGCGTGTGCCGAGTTCCTTGATGGCGGTGCTGAACATGTTGTAGAAGATAACCGCCGGAATAGCGGCGGCGAGACCCAGAGCGGTAGTGACCAGCGCTTCGGAGATGCCGGGCGCGACAGCCCGAAGACTGGCGCTTCCGGCGGCGCCGAGCCCATTGAACGCGTCCATGATGCCCCAGACGGTTCCAAACAGTCCGATGAAGGGCGAGACGGAGGCGACAGTGGCAAGCCAGTTCATGTTCTTTTCGAGCTTGGCAATCTCTTCACTGATACCGAGTTGCAGACTGCGCTCAATGGACGCGCGATTGACGAGGCTGCCCCGCTGTTTCATCTGCCGCTCAACTTCGCCGTAACCAAAATCAAAGACCGCGACCAGGGGCGCGGAGGCGAACTGTTCGCTTGCCAAGGCGACGGCCTGCAGGTTGCTTGCCTTCCGGAAGGCGCGAAGGAAGCTGCGATTCTGACGCCTGGCCTTGCCAAAGAGACCCAATTTGGCAAACACGATGGTCCACGACAGTAACGAACCCAAAACAAGAATGGCGACAACCGCCATTGGAACAGGCTTTATGTTTTCAAAAATGCTGACGAGGCTAACCTGCAGCCACGCTGGTAGTAGCACAAAGGGCAATGCACGTCCTTTCGTTACTGCTCATAATCTGATTATAGAGAGCGCATCGGCGCTTAACGGTTTTTCGGCGGATCCCAGGCACATTTAGTGAGACGGCAAACCGGCGGACTGTGGCACGAGAAAATCTCCGAGGATTAAAGTGTGAAAGATCCTGGAAATAAGCGGACGCCCTCACGCTGACTGAGCCGCGACCGTCAGGGAGTGTGGAAAATCCTGGAGACAATCGGACGCGCTCACGCCTACTGAGCCGCGACCGTCAGGGAGCGACCGCGGTCCTGGTCTTGTCCCACCAACCGGTCGCTCCCTGACGGTCGCGGCTCTGAAGGGCGGTGCTTTCGTACAATGAGCCACGGATGCTGCTGGAGTTGCTGGTTGAGAACTACGCGGTGGTGGAACGCGCCCGTATTCGTTTTCACGAAGGGCTGAACCTGTTGACCGGCGAGACCGGCAGCGGGAAGTCGATTGTGGTGGACGCGCTGGGACTGCTGTTGGGGAGCCGCGCCTCCGCGGAAGCCGTGCGGAGTGATGCCGAAAGAGCTCGGGTTTCCGGTGTATTCGCGGTGAATCGCGACGGAGAGCTGGCATCGACACTGACCGAGGCCGGAATCGAGTTCGAAGATGGCGACCTCATCGTTGAGCGGGAAATCGGGACCAACGGGAAGTCGCGCGCCTTCGTGAACAATCGGCTGGTGACGACGCAACTGCTTCGCCAGATCGCCCCCTTTTTGGGAGATATTCATGGACAAAACCAGCAGCAGGCCTTGTTCACAGAGACGACGCAGAGGGAATTGCTGGATGCGGCCGCCCAACTGGCGCCCCTGAAGCAGCAGGTAGCGGCGGTTTACCACAAGTGGAAGGACGCCCGTGCGCGCCTCGAAGAGTTGAGTCAAAACGAGCAGGAGAAACTGCGGCTTCTGGACTTGTGGAGGTTTCAGCGAAAAGAGATTGAATCGACGTCGCCGCGATCCGGAGAGGACGCGGCGCTTGAAAGCGAGCGGCGGGTTCTACAGAACTTGACGCGGGTGGCGGAAGCGGCGACGGGCGCGTTCACCTTGTTGTACGACGCGCCGGAAAGCGTCACGGCCCGGCTGACACAAGCGATTCGGCGCGTGGAGGAACTGGAGCGAATCGACCCGAAGCTCGGTGAGACGCTGGCGTTGTTGAAACAGGCATCGATCGCCGTGGAGGAGGCTTCAACCACTATTCGAGACTATTTGACACACATTGAAAACGACCCGAACCGCCTGGACGACGTGGAATCGCGGCTGGCGGCACTGGATCGATTGAAGCGAAAATACGGCGGCACCATTGAGGAGATTCTGAGATTCTTCGATGAGGTAAACAGGCAGATCGACGAGGTGGAGAATGCGAGCGGCCACCGCCAGAAGCTGGAGACGGAGGTCACTCAGTTAGAAGGCGAGTATGAGAAGCGTGCCGGGGAACTCAGCGCGAATCGGAAAGAGGCGGCTGCGAAGTTGAGCAGGCACGTGGAGCAGGAGCTGAAATCGCTGGCGATGGCGGGAACGCAATTTCGCATTGCGGTGACGGACGGCGCTTGGACAGGGGCGGGGAAGGATCGCGTTCAATTTCAGGTTTCGCCGAACCGCGGCGAAGAGTTGCGGCCGCTCGATAAAGTCGCGTCGGGCGGCGAGCTATCGCGGTTGTCACTGGCCTTGAAGACTTCGATGGGGGCGGCGAATGGTGCAGCGGGCGTCCTTACACTGGTGTTCGATGAGGTGGATGCGGGCGTGGGCGGGGCGGCGGCGGCGGCGCTTGGGAAGCGGCTGAAGCAGCTTTCCCGATCGAACCAGGTGATTTGTGTAACGCACCTGGCTCAGATCGCCGGATTCGCGGACCATCACTATGCGGTGTTGAAACGCGAAAGGAAGGGCCGCGTGGAAACGGAGATTGAGGAGTTGGGTCGGCGGGAACGGGCGCAGGAGATAGGGCGGATGTTGTCGGGAGAGACGATTACCGCGGAAGCGCTTCGGCAAGCGGAGCAACTGATTCAGGCCGGCGCGGCGGAGTGATCATTTCTTCATGTGCGTCACCACCAGGGCCTTCTTCTCACCCTCCACATATAAGCGGTCATCGTCGCTGTAATACGTCAACTGACTGCCGCGCGTGATTCCGCGCCGGCTGTCCGCCATGGCGGCAATCCCGCCGTTCAAAACCACTCGATTGTCCTCGGTGAAAAATTCGGCATGATCGCTGGTTCCGGTTCGGGTGTGATCGAAAGCCAACTCGGTGACCACCACGGAGCCGTCTGCCACGGCGCGCTCCAGCGACGACTCATCGCTCTTCTTGTCCTTGTTGTCCCGCATGTAGGCGCGGAGTTCCGAGGAAGTCATGGTCATCCGGCCCCGGATCAGCTTCACCGCGCCAGTGTAATGGGCAATCTTCCGGTCGTCGTCATACATCATCTCCGCCGCGTGGACCACGGTGTAAATCATGCTGTCCGCGGGCGCCGGCGCGGCGGCTCGAGCTGTAGCGGCTTTCGGGTCCGGCTTGGCCGGAGGCGCGCCGGTCGGGTCCGCCGGTTGTTTCTTCGAATCCACTAGCTCACTGACTACATCGCCCACGGCGTGAAATGTTCCCTGATTGCGGTCGATATCGATTCGGTCAGCCGCCGTGCGATTGCCGCCCTGCCACACCACGGCGTGCCCGTCGTAATGAACGGAGAAGTTCTTGTCGCGTGTCCGCATCTTGTCGGCCCGCGCCTGCATGGGTTTCGAGTCGTCTAAGAGCGATGACCCGTTCTTCACTGAGTTGTCAGGCAGCCGCGTGGATGAGACGTGTCCGGTGGCATCCATATCGCCGTTCGCCTGATTCAGAAAGATGGTATCGGCGCTGGTCGATCCCGTGTCGTCCCAAACACGGGCGTTGTCGATCAGCGTGATCTGGTTGGCCAACTGATCTAAATGGGCGCGCTGGGCTCGCGCCTGACGGTCGCCTTCCTGGTAACGGAACGACCCGTTCTGATCGATCAGCGCCAGTTGGCTGGTTCCGGGCGTGAATCTGGCTAGTAACTCATCGCTCGAAGTGATGGCCGGCGAGGGAGGCTTCTTCGCCTTCTCGTCTTTGGCGTCCTTAGCTCCCGGCTTAGGCGGGCTTTTCACGTCCGCCACTTTGGCCGGCCGGTCAGTGTGCGTAGTCGCCTTCCAGGCGTGGAAAGCGTCGATGGTGTTGTCGTCGCCGTAGGTGATGGTAAGGCGGCCGGCATCCAGGGTCCGGTGAGACTGTTCGGGCCGGTTCGGCTTGAACTCGAGCGAGGCCGCTGACGAGGTTCGAATTTCGCGAATCTGCTGTCCGTCAGGCTTCATGTCCATCCACAAGCTCTCGCTGTGGAGGATGCGCGTCTCGGCAAGCTGCACATTCGGCCGCGGCAAGGGCGCCGACTCGACAGTCGCGCCGCCGTCCGCCTGAACCGCCTCTAGAATGCTTTCCGGTTTCGTCCCGTCGGCCTTTTCCTGGTCCTCAATGCGAAAGTGAAGTTCGCCGCGGCGCGAATTCACCGTGGTCCGCGATGCCGGATCGGTGGCTACAATGTGCGCGTGGCCATCGCCCACAATATTGGTAATCGCTCCGTCTTCGTCGAAAAAGGTGATGAGCTTATCGGCGGAGAATTCGGTCTTCCGCTGATCCTGTATCTGAACGCCGCTGCCGAAATCGGCATCCACCTGATGCAGCACCCTATCCTCAATGGTCACTAGCGTGTTCTTGGCGTCCACGGTCATGGTGTCGCGCTTCAGCCGCGCCCAGGGAGACAGGTAGACCTTTTGCTCGGCTTCTTTATAAACCAGGTCCTGCGTCTCAATGTGCATTACCTTAACGGAGGGACCGTGGCCCACCCAGTTTAAGGACACCTGCGACTTCAGGTGCAGCTCCTTCTTCCCGGGGTCGTATTCCACGCCCACGGCGCTGCCGTTGCCATTCGCGAATTGGAATTGCGCCGCCTTGTCGCTGGTTGCCTTTCCGGTCTTCGTTTCATAGCGAACGCCGCTGCCCTGCACTCGCATCAGATTGGCCGTCGCGGCCTTGTCGGCCGGCTCCTTATCGGCCGGGATCGCCATGATGATGGAAACGGCATCATCGGAAGTCATGACACCGGATGCTTCGTCGAACAGCGCATGCGCGCTCTCAACGTAGGTATACGTGTTTCCCGTTTTGTTATAGAGACGAAGCCGCAATTTCCCAACGCGGGATGTGGACGGCTCCTTAACCCGCTCATAGACGTCCATTTCAGCCAGGACGATCGGCTGATGGGTCACAGGATCGCTCTTACGGTAAACCCAGCCTTTGTTGCCTCGGGCTTCGGTATTCACGGCGAGCATGGGAGGAGAAACGCCCTGCACCGTGTCTTGCGCGCGCTTGGAGTAGGTGTAGCCGACGACGGCGGCGATGATAAAAGCGGCCAAGCCAAGAAGAACCGATAACCGCCGCATAATGTGAGGAAGGACTCGTTCGCTTTCACGATACCAAACGAACTCCGGGTGCCCACCAGGCCATGAAAACGCCGTCCGCTTGCTTATGCGCGCGGTTCAGAAGAGGGCATCCGGAGACCCGCAAGCGGTCGGAACCCCACTCCGCCAATGGTTTAGTGCCGAAGAGTGGTTAAATCTGAGTCTCGCATTATCATGGCACCGGATGCCAAATATTTATTTTGTTTGTAATCAATAACTTAAAACAAAATATTGTCAGTCGATGCAGGAGTGTGCTAAAACTCAACGTGGGGCCATCATGCGATGGTTTCCGGCTTTCGCTCAGTCCGAGCGTAGAAGTTTCGAAGTCGTTCACAAAAAATTGGGAGGTTCTTAAGTATGGATATTCGTCCGCTCCACGACCGTATCGTGGTTAAGCGAATTGAAGAGAAGGAAGCGATGCAGGGTGGCCTGTACATTCCGGATTCTGCGAAGGAAAAGCCGCAGGAAGCTGAAGTTGTCGCGGTTGGCAACGGTAAGCGCACGGAAGAGGGCAAACTGATTCCGCTCGATGTGCAAGTTGGGGATCGGATCCTGTTCGGGAAGTACTCGGGCAGCGAGATCAAGATCAACGGCAATGAATACCTGATTATGCGCGAAGACGAAGTGTTGGGCGTACTTGCGCCTGTCGCCGTCGGCGCCACGAAGTAAGAAGGAGGATACAAAGACATGGCTGCAAAACAAATTGTTTACAGTGAAAATTCCCGCCAGGCGATCCTGCGCGGAGTGAACCAGCTTGCCGATGCTGTGAAGGTGACGCTGGGTCCGAAGGGCCGCAACGTTGTCCTGGAGAAAAAATTCGGCGGACCCACCATTACCAAAGACGGCGTCACCGTGGCCAAGGAAATCGAGCTGAGAGATCCGCTTGAGAACATGGGCGCGCAGATGGTTCGCGAAGTCGCTTCGAAGACCTCTGACATCGCCGGCGACGGCACCACCACCGCCACCATTCTGGCCCAGGCCATTTTCCGCGAAGGCGTGAAGAGCGTGGCTGCCGGTGCGAACCCGATGGCGCTGAAGCGCGGCATTGAACTCGCCGTGGCCGCGGTCGTCGAAGAAGTGAAGAAGTTCTCGAAGCCGGTGCCCTCGCAGGGCGATGCGATTGCCCAGGTGGGCACCATCTCCGCCAACGGCGACGTCACCATCGGCAACATCATTGCTGACGCGATGACGAAGGTGGGCAAGGATGGCGTCATCACGGTGGAAGAGTCGAAGACGATGGTCACCGAACTGCAGACCGTCGACGGCATGCAATTCGACCGCGGCTACCTCTCGCCTTACTTCATCACCGACCCTGACCGCATGGAATGCGTCCTCGAAGATCCTTACATTCTGATCCACGAGAAGAAGATCAGCAACATGAAGGACCTGCTGCCGGTTCTGGAGCAGATCGCCCGCGCCGGCAAGCCGCTGCTCATCATCGCCGAGGAAGTGGAAGGCGAAGCGCTGGCCACTCTGGTTGTGAACAAGCTGCGTGGCACGCTGAACGCCGCCGCCGTCAAGGCGCCCGGCTTTGGTGACCGCCGCAAAGCGATGCTTGACGATATTGCCATCCTCACCGGCGGCAAGTCGATCATGGAAGAGACCGGCATTAAGCTGGAAGGCGTTCGCCTGGAAGACCTGGGCCGCGCCAAGCGCATCACCATCGACAAGGACAACACCACCATCGTGGATGGCGCAGGCACCCAGAAAGCGATCGAAGGCCGCATCAAGCAGTTGCGTGCGCAAATCGATGAGACCACCTCTGACTATGACCGCGAGAAGCTGCAAGAGCGTCTTGCCAAGCTCGCCGGCGGCGTTGCCGTCATCAAGGTGGGCGCTGCGACCGAGACCGAGATGAAGGAAAAGAAGGCCCGCGTCGAAGACGCGCTGCATGCCACTCGCGCGGCCGTTGAAGAAGGGATCGTTCCCGGCGGCGGCGTGGCTCTGCTCCGCGCTTCGAAGGCTCTGGAAGGTCTGAAGGCGCCGGGCGATGAACAAATCGGCATCGATATCATCCGCCGCGCTTGCGAAGAGCCTCTTCGCCAGATCTCCGGCAACGCCGGTTATGAAGGCGCTATCGTCCTTGAGAAGGTTCGCTCCAACACCGATCCCGGCTTCGGCTTCAATGCCGCCACCGGCGTCTATGAGGACCTTGTCAAGTCAGGCGTTATCGATCCCACCAAGGTCACTCGCTCGGCTCTGCAACATGCTTCTTCCATCAGCGCCCTGATGCTGACCACCGAAGCCATGATCTGCGAGATCCCCGAGAAGAAGCCCGCTGCGCCGCCTCCCGGCCACGGTCCTGAGATGGACTACTAAGCCAAGACCGGTTATAAGAACCGCTGTTGAAACAAGAATGCCCGCTCGGCCCCAAAGGCCCAGCGGGCATTTCTTTTTTGACCGGGGACGCACCCGCACCTTCCGAGCCGCGACCCTCTGGGAGCGACCGGTTGATCCTGGTCCCGACGTTCGCGGACCACTCGCCCTTCTGATCTCGGCATGAAGCGCCGGAGCGCTCACCCCAAACGATGAAGACTCGCTCCGGCTACCGCCTCGCCCGTGGCGCGGGCCTTCGGCCGGCTGAGTCGACATTCGTGTCGGCTGTTGTCTGGTTTCAACAGTAACCAGGCACAGCCGAGACGGTCTCTTGGCGGCGCCTAACTCCTGTGCTCTCACCGCCGGTGTTTTCTGAGCAACCGCGCGCGTAAGCAAGCGGATAAACGCGCCGTTCCTCGCTGCCGCAGTCGAATCTCGATCGGACGCTGCGCCTCTAGTTGCGGACCAAGTGCACAACCGTCTCAAAGTGATAGGTCTGCGGGAAGAGGTCCACCAACACCATCCTGTCGATCCGGTAGCCTTGCCGCAAAATGCGGAGATCGCGCGCCAGCGTGGCGGGGTCGCAACTCACAATTACCATCTTTTCCGGAGTAAGGCGCAACAAATGTTGAGCTGCGTCTTTGCCCAGGCCCGTGCGTGGCGGGTCGGCAACCACCAGTTGCGGAGGTTCCATCAGGCTGGCTAGAAAATCCTCCGTCGCCGTCTTCGCGGCCGTCACGCGAGGAGCAAGCGAGGCGCAGTTCTGCTCCAAATCATGAAAGGCTGAGGCGCTGCGCTCAACAGCGGCGACGCGCCGGAACCGTTCGGCCAGCGGCACTGTGAACAGGCCCACCCCGGCGTAAAGATCCAGCACCGAATCGCCGCGATAGCCGCCGAGAACCTCCGCCACCAGCGCTTCGATGAGGAACCGGTTCACCTGGAAGAACGATCCGCGGCTGATGCGGAAGGTATGCCCAGCCGCCTTGTATTCAATGGAACCCTGCAGGAAACCGGGGACGAAGCCGGCGCACCAGGTGAAAAATCGCGCGGCCACGGGCCGATTCGACTCGATGATGTTGAGGTGAACGTCAGTCTCATTGGTGAAGACTTCCAGGCTTTGCAGGAAGTCCGGCCACTCCGGGCGGCGAAGCTTCGAGTTGAAGGCGGCGATGGCTTCGTTCAGACGCGGCGACGAGATAGTACAGCTCTCGATTGGACACAGTTCATGCGATTCCGGGCGGCGAAAGCCCATCTTGCGCTGGGAGAAGTGAAGCTGGATGCGGTTACGATAGCCCCACGGCTCAGCGCTGAGGATGGGAATTTCCGAATCGTATTCGAAGCCGCCGGTGCGGAGCAGCGTCTCGCGAAGAATGGACTCTTTCCATTGCAGCTGGAAGGGGTAGCTGGCGTGTTGATAGTGGCAGCCGCCGCATTTTGTGAAGTAAGGACACACCGGCGTGGCGCGCTCAGTGGAGGGCTCCTGCACCTTCTTGACCCACCCGCGAAGGATGTTGCCTTTGGCGGGGCGGGTTTCCACGCTGACCAGCTCGCCGGGCAGCGCAAAAGGCGTCAGCACCACTTGACCGTTGCGGCGGCCCAGCGCATCGCCGCCGTAAACGAGTTTGTCAATGCGGAGCAACTCTGGAGGGCTGGCGGAAGGAGCGGGCACGTTCTTAGAGTACTAGCCGCCCTGTCCGCCGCCGATCTTCATCCGCCCAAATAACTCGGCCGCCAACCGAACTGACGATTCCGCCGCTGCCCGGTCCGGCGTCTCGTTCGCGTCGTTGTAACCCTCCATCTCATTCAAGCCTTGCTGCACAACGATGCCATCCCGCCGGCCCAGCACGAAGACGCCCTTGTACATGACTCCGTAATTCACTTCCGGCTGGGGAATCAGCCAGGCAATCTGGCCTCGCACCGGAACAATGGATTCGTCCTGCCATAGCGCTCGCGCTCCGTATCCTGTGGCATTGATGACCACCTTCTGCGGTAACTGGCTCAACTCTGACGGTGAATGAAACTCCACATGTTCTATCTTGCCGCCCTCCACCAGAAAATCGTTGACCAGTTGCCGTGAGTATCCCGCCACATTGAACGTCAGGCTGGTGGTTCGCTGTGCATAGCGCGAAGGGAACGGATGACTTCCCGGCGGCAAATCCTGTAAACCCGGCGACAGGTCCTTGACGCGATCCTGATAATGCGCAAAGCCCAGCGTATCTTCGGGTCCGTTATCCGCATGCCTTTCAGACGGACTTCGGTCTGAAAGCATGTATTTGTCTGTCCACTCCACCGGATTCCCGGCCAACCCTAGATAGCTTTCATAGGTATGGAATGACCGGCGGCACATGGTTTCCCACAGAGCCGGGAAATCGGGCGTCACTGCGTTCGTCAATGCGATGCGTGAGTCAGGGGTCCAGGTGCCCGTGGCGCGCGCGGACCGCACCTCGGGTGGACGCTCTTTCGCGTAGATTGTTACCTTCGCTCCAGCCCGTTGCAGCAGAGTGGCCGAAGTCAACCCCAGCGCCCCGCACCCGATCACGGCGACATCCCGCTCACCCGTCTGCATGGCCTTCTCGACGGCGATGCTGCTCGATCCCCAGGATAAAGACCAACCGCTGCCCCCATGCCCGTAGTTATGGATCACGGTCTTATCGCCGACGCGCTCGACATCGAGCCTTGGTCCGGCGGCGCGAAAGGGGCGAAGACAAACAGTGACGCGAAAAATCCTATCCACCTCGGCGCGGACCGGCATCAGTGTGGGCAGTGCGTCGTAGGGAGGCAGCGCTTGAGGCGCCGGAGGCAGCCGGGCCACCGGTTGATTTCGATGGGCGCAACCGGTGAAACCGGCGGCGGCCACGGCGCCCAGGAAACTGCGTCGATTCATCGGGATCCTCGCAATAGTAGTGAGAGTCCAGGTCCGGCGCGAGCAGGGTGCCAACACCTTGGTCCCTACAAACTAGCACGGGGATTTTGCGCGCTGGGGCGTGCCGGAATTACGGCGCGCCAAACAGACCGCGGGGCGCGGACTGTCAGCCTGCCGAGCCGAGAGTCATCTCGGCTGGGCCTCGGTACGTTGAATCGCGGCATCCGTACGTCATTTACCCCAAATCTCCAAGCTAAACGTATCCCGTCCCCACGCCTCCTTCAAGACCACGGTGAACCTCTATCTCAATTCCATCACCGCCGGCGCGTACGATGGAAGGATCGTTCTGCGCGGTGATTCGTCCCAGCGAAACGCAAAGGAAGGAAGAGTCCCTAAATGAACTCGGCTCTCACAAGGAGGACCAAACTGACACGCACTTGGATCGTAATCCTCATGATCTGGGGAATTGCGCTTTGCGGAACCGCTGTTGCGAGCGCCGCTCCGCTTGCTCCGGCAATTCCCCCTGGCGCGGAGGCTTCTAGCCACTTCGATGTAGCGGTGGCAACCGATGCGTGGCTGTCGCAGTTCTCCGGCCCCGCTCGAAAGAATTCGGATTCCTACTTCGAAGGTGGCTACTGGCTGATTCTTTGGGATTTTCTGGCGACAGTCGCCGTGATGTTGCTTTTGCTCGAAACCAAGGCCTCGGCATGGATGCGAGATTTCGCTGAGCGCATCGCACGGCTGAAGCTCTTCCAGTACTGGATCTATTTCATCGAATTGGTTTTGGCGGCGACCGTCCTCACCTTCCCGCTGACGGTTTTCGAGGGCTGGGTTCGCGAGCATACCTACGGTTTATCGAACCAGACCTTCGGCGCCTGGCTGTCGGAACAACTGATTGCGCTGGGGCTCACGCTTGTCCTGGGCGGTTTGGCGTTTTCTGCTCTGATCGCCATTGTGAAGAGGCTGCCGCGAACCTGGCCCGCGTGGGGAGCGGTCATCGCCTTACTGTTCGTCACCATCGGAGCAGTGATTGCGCCGGTATTCATAGCCCCGCTGTTCAACACATACAAGCCCCTGGAAAACCGCGTCATCAAGAACCAGATTCTGAGCATGGCGCGGGCGAACGGGATTCCCGCGCACGACGTCTATGAGGTGGATGCTTCCCGTCAGAGCAAGCGAGTAAGCGCCAACGTCAGCGGACTCTTTGGGACCGGTCGCATCACACTGAACGACAACCTCTTGGCTCGTTGTTCGCCACAAGCAATCATGGCCGTGATGGGACATGAGATGGGCCACTACGTCATGCACCATATCTACAACAGACTTATGTTTGCGGCTATCCAAATCGTGGTGATGTTCAGTTTGCTCCGCTGGGGCCTGGACAAGTTGGTAGGCCGGTTTGGCGGACGGTGGCGGCTGCTGAGCCCGACTGACTTGGCTGCGGCGCCGGTGGCGATCCTGATTCTCACCATCCTTGGTCTCTTGCTCACTCCCATTCAAAATTCATTCACGCGCACTCAGGAGTACGAGGCGGACATTTTCGGGCTCAACGCATCTCGGCAGCCCGATGGAGAAGCCGAAGCGGACTTGCTCTTGGGCGAATATCGGAAGCTCGATCCGGGTCCGTTGGAGGAAATGATCTTCTTCGATCATCCGAGTGGGCGCACCCGAATCACCGCTGCCATGAGGTGGAAGGCTGAGAATCTTTGCTTGTTCGATCCGGCGCTGCCCTGCGAAAGTGTTTCCGTTGCTGCTAAAGGACCGTCCTCAAGATAGGCGTCCTTCTTGCAGGTATCCGGCGGGCTCTGGCTTTCTACGTCGCATGGCATCGTGTCAAAATCGTAATGATAAGTTTGTGCGTCAAACTGGGGCCGGTGCCAGCCAGGAACGCTTCAACCGGCCGGCAAGCACAGGGGGGAATAGTCATGAGCGATCAAGATCTGAAAGCGGAACTCGAGCGGCTAAAGGCCGAAAACGAGGCACTGAAACAAGGCCCGCGACGTGGGGCATTGTCGATGAAGGTCAGTGAAAAAGGAGCGTTGTCTGTGTACGGGATGGGAAGGTTTCCAGTCACCCTCTATAA
>CAJCIT010000266.1 GCA_903970405.1 Acidobacteriaceae bacterium
GTAATGAAATGGACCCCCGCCTTTCCGGCAATATCCTCAAAGACGATGGGAGCAACGGCAGGCACGGCTGCCAGCACCACCAGGGGCGCAAGCAGCAAAAAACGGCTTACTTTCATTTCTGTACAAAGTGTAACGAACACGGTTGCGCGTGCACGGAACAACTGAGCTTAGCCTGAGCTGAAGAGAGAGCCGATCGCTTGGGGGATCCAACCTGCGCCGTCGGACGGCCACCGCGGGCTACCCGCTTCGGAGGCAACTACCCGTGAGCTGCTATATCGCGATGGGTCTTTCGCGCAACAGGTTTCTACGTCGAGGTCTATCCCCTGATTGCGTAATAAAGCCCAACAGCGAACATCAGGCCCCCGAGAACCAATCCGCCAACCTGACCCGCAGCATAGGCGGAATTATCCGCCGCAAGAACGTCCGTGGGAGCCGCGCATTGCAAGCACGGCTGCCCGATCTGTTACGATCCTTTCGATGAGTCATGGCCTTTCCACAGCTCACACTATTCCGTCAAGCTGGTATACCGATGCCCGGTTCCTGGAACGCGAGAAGGAGAGGATCTTCTGGCACACGTGGCAACCGGTGGGTCATGCGGCGAAGGTTGCTTCACCGGGATCGTATCTGGCCGTCGAAATCGCGGGCGAGCCCTGCGCCATCGTCCGTGGGAACGATGGCATCCTGCGGGCCTTTTCAAATGTGTGCCGCCACCGCGCGTCAACCATTCTCGAAGGCAACGGCTGCGCGAAGTCCCTGCGGTGCCCGTACCATGGATGGACGTACTCACTGGATGGCGCGCTGCTGGTGGCGCCCGAATTCGAAGGCGTTGAAAATTGGAATCGAAGCGACGTCCGGCTCCCGGCCATGCGCGTGGAGGAGTGGGGGCCCTTCGTATTCGTGAACGTCGATTCACAGACGCCGGCGCTGAGCGAGGTGCTGGGCGACATTCCTAACCAGGTGGCCGCCCTGGGGTGCCCGGTGAGCAAACTGCACTTTTCGTATCGACGCGATTACATGATTCGCTGTAATTGGAAAGTGTATGTCGATAACTATCTTGAGGGTTATCATTTGCCGGCCGCGCATCCATCGCTGTTCCGCGAGCTGGACTATAACGAATACCGTGTAGACACGTTCCGCTACTACTCCTCGCAATACGCGCCGATTCGTCCGCCCCGTCCCGGCCGGGATGAGGCGCGGCGCTATGCCGCCGGCGATGGAGACGACCGCGCCCTGTATTTCTGGATATTCCCGAATTTCATGCTGAACGTTTATCCGGACAATCTCAGCAGCAACATTATTCTTCCCGTGGGGCATGACCGGACGCTGACCATTTTCGAGTGGTTCACCTATCCGAAAGGCGAGGAGACAAAGGACATCTCACCCGAAACCGTTGCGTTCAGCGACGAGATCCAACAGGAAGACATTCGCATTTGCGAAAACGTCCAGAAAGGTTTGGCATCTCGCAGCTACGATCGGGGCCGATATTCGGTTAAACGCGAAAATGGCGTGCATCATTTCCATTGCCTGATGGAAGAGTTCATGAAGGGAACGGCGTAAGCCGACTCCGCTGCCCGCCGTTTCGGGTGCGCGACATATTTGTTGGACGCTCAGGCGGCTTTTGACCGGGAGGCCCAGTAATCCTCGAACTTTCCACTGAGGCGATGGCACCGGAGGGCGATGATGGCGTTTGCGCCACGATCTGGTTTGCAACCTGCCCCACAGGGCTTACTCGCCGAGCGAGATTGCCGGTTTGCCACGCAGCCGCGCTTCCACATGTTGAGCGACTTGATCGGCGAAGCCGCTGGACTGATTGAACAGAACTACAGCCGTATAGTCCTCCCTGGGGTTAAACAAAGCGTAGGTGTTGAAGCCGCCCGTGCCGCCGTTGTGCCAGTAGCTGCCGCTCTCCTCGATGTAATGCCAGCCCAGCGCGATCTTCATCCCCGGCAAGGCGTCGGCGCGCAACTGATGTGAGAGTTCGATGGCGGCCGGAAGCGTGGATAGCGGTCCCGCATTGGCTTTGGCGAGCTTTTCCGGGTGAAGCTGGGCATCAAGATAGGTGAGCATATCGCTGGCCGTGGAGCGGATGGCGCCCGCGCCCGCCAAACCGTCCAGATCCCAGGCGTGAACAGTTCGATGCTGCGGATTATGACCCGCGGCAAAGCGTTGCGTCTGCTCGGGTGACAGAGCAATCACCGTGTCATGGAGCGAGAGCGGCACGACGATTTCTGTCCGCAGCAGCGATGCGTAGGTCATGCCCGCCCGCTCCGCCAGAGCCTGGCCGAGCAATCCAACGCCTAAATTGCTGTACCCATAAGCCGGTTTTGCGGCCTTACTGACGCCGAGTTTCTTGATCTCCTCATAAAGGAGTTTCGGGGTGTAATCGGCGTAGGGATTCTGCGGGTCGTTCGGTTTAAAGTTGTCCGGCATTCTGGGGAGTCCCGAATGCTGAGATGACAGGTCCACCAAGGTAATCTCCGGTCCATCCGGTTTCGCCACAACTCCGGCGGGCAGCAGCAGCCGCACGGGTTCATCGATCTTCACTTTTCCTTGCTCAACCATCTGCGCCAGCAACAAGCCGGTAAAGGTCTTGGTAATGGATCCAATCTCAAAGAGCGAGTCTTCCTTGACGGCGCCGTAGGTGAAGATGCGGCGTTGCCCATGCTGGGTGACGCCGATGACAACTCCGTTGCCGGTGGCGGGCGCCAATGCTCCCTTTTCCAGCGCCTTCCGCAGGTCCTGGTCAAGAACCTCCTTCAATTTGTCGAGCGGAACCGGCGGCAATGCCGCGTCATGTTGCGGAGGCTCTACTTTCTTGCCCTCCACCGGCGCTGCCTGCCTTGCCAGCTTCAATGGCAATGAGGCGCCGCCTTGGGTCCAGGTGCCCTCAATCTCATTCCCGTCCTTTGAGAGTGTGCCTCGAAACGATCCGCCCACCACCGGTAACGAAAAGGAAAAGGCGCTCTCCGCCAGGCGAACATCCGTGCATTCCAGTCCCATGCTTCCCTGATCGAGGCTGTCCAGGAGGCAGTGCTCCGCTCCAGCCGCATCGCTTGACACGCTAATCTGGACCCGGAGAACCGTGCCACCGGCGTTAAGCGAGCCCAACCAGAATCCGTCCACCGCCGATCGTTTCTCTTCGCGCCGGAATACCAGCGGCGCCTCACCCGACTGGGTCCACGTGCCAGTTAACGTGTTTCCGTCGGCCGAAACGGTTCCGCTCCAGCGGCCGCCGACGCTCGGCACTTCGAATTCAAGTTTCTGCGCCGAACGCGAAAAGTTAGCGCAGGGCAGTCCGATGGCCTGCTGTTCCAGGCTGTCGAGCGTCCCGGTGATCGCGCCCGATTCGCCGGACTTCAGATGGAGTTTGAGATGCAGGGGGCCGAGCGTGCCGGCAAAGTCTCCGCTAAGGGCGGGCGGCTGGGCCTGGGTTGCGGGGACCAGCGTTATCAAGATGACCAGAGCAAACCAGAGTGGAATCGACCTCATGAGCGTTTCACTTCATCCAGCTTACCCTCGTCTTGGGTCCGTCAATTCGAGGTCCATCAATTCCCGCCAGCCGGAAGGTCCAAGGTGTCGGCGTCCTCGGCCGAATCCGGCTGGAGCCGGTATGCCTCGCGCATCCGCTCGGTTTCGAGGCGGAAGATTTTGTCCTTGACGACCCGGCTGATGAAGTCCGCTCGCTTGCGTTTGGCGTCCGGGGCGATCCGGTCAACGGCCTTCAGAGTCGCTTCTTCAAAGTGGATCAGGACTTGGGCATAACATCCGCATCTATCTGCACTCTATCTATAGCAGGGATCGCCATGTAAGAGATGAACCTGTCTAATCAGGCGTTTGGGGAAGCGGTAACCAGCTATGATGCCGCGACCGGCCAGCTTCTGCCCTACACCCCCTACGAAACGAACTATTCAGGTGGGTGCGGGCCCCAAAATTCGAGCGCGCTCAAGGGCCGGCAGATGGAAATCTGCGTTTTGAAGCGTGGATTTTGCGCGTTGGGGCGTCTGTCTGAGCGGAGTTGGGGCGGAGTCGCGCGACGCGGGCACTTACTGGAGGCGGATTGTCAAAGAACTGAAGCCGCAGGCTGCGGCTAGCAGACTGACAGCAGATTAAATGTTAGGCGGCCAGGGGTTGCGGGTTGGGGGCGGCCGGCGGCGCGGATGTGGAGTCGGGAGCGGCGGCTGGTGATGGATACTGGCGCGGGCTTTGGAAGGTGCCGGGTTCAGAGACGGGGGAGGTGTCGGGC
>CAJCIT010000267.1 GCA_903970405.1 Acidobacteriaceae bacterium
TTTTCGTGACATGGGACGCGGCTCGTTATCCGCTTGCTTACATTACGGGCGGTTCAGAAGGACCGGGATTTGCCAGATTGAATTTGCCGGATAGCGCCCTTCGGTGTGGCTGCATCGGCGGGTGGCTGGAATCAAGCAAGCTGATGAAGGTGGTTCAGGTCGTGGCCGGCCAGCATTTGAACCACGCGTTCCACCGTTTCCTTACCGCGTTCGGCATGCATGCCGTATTGTTGCCACTGCTCAGGCGTCAGGCTCTTGAGCAGCGCGAGGTTGGCGGCGCGCACGACGCCGAAGAGTTCCAAGGCCGGTTCGTATGGCTGGTTCGCATAACGGACCGCCCAGGCGTCCTGGTCAAAGGCTTGAATGGGAGTTCCGTTCGCTCCAAGAATCAAACGGATCCGGCAGCTCACAATCAATTCGACTTCGGAGAGATGAATCACGATCTCCGACGGTGACCATTTATCGGGCGCGGGCCGGGTGGCAATGGCTTCCGCGGACTTCGCCGCCAGCAGGCTGCGGAGCTTCGAAGGTGTCGCCTCCAGGACGGCGAACAGATCGTGACCCTGCACCAGGCTCATGATACGCGCGATGTACTGTGTTGGAGTTTCCGTCATGAATGTTAGTCTCTTTTGAGGAATCGGGCCATCGGTGAGGATCTATGCCTTGCCCACCAGCCAGTCGTATTGATCCGCCGTCAGCGGCACGACGGACAAGCGCCCTTGCGTGACGAGCGGTGAGCCCGCGAACGCAGCGTGCGCTTTGATCTCGGCTAACGTATGCGGGTTCTTTATAGCTTTGCCGAGCTTGATTTTCACGAGCGGGACCTTCAGATTTGAAGTGTCGGTACTGACTACGGACGCCGTTCCGACGGCTCGCCGCTCATCGCCCGTGTGATAGATCACCAATTTCGCGCCTTCCTTCATTTCGCGCAGGTGTTTGACCGCAGCGGGATTCGTCACGCCGTCCCATATGGTTTCGCCATCGCGCTCCAGATCCGCGAACGAGTAAGCTTCGGGTTCCGTTTTCAGCAAATAGGCCATTTCAGGAATTGTATAAACCGGCGAATGGAGGCGTGGGCCTAATGGCTGAGGCTTTGCGGCGGAATGCGGGCGATCAAGGCGCCGATCGCCGCCACCAGATCGTTGACGCGTTTGTCGAGCGCCGCCGTCGATTCTTTCCGCGCAACTCGCTCGTCTTCAATCTGCCGGCTATGCTCCTGCGTCACCTTGAGCAGCTTGTCTATTTCTTCTGACTGCAACACCTGGGCAGTCAAGAGTTGTTTGTGGTCCACGCGGAATTGTTCGTGGCCGGCGATAAGAAGCTCCAGCGCTCTCTCTATCCGATCCATTCGTGTATCGCGATTTCCGTTTGTTTCAGCCATTGGAGGCTCGCCAGCTTTGATCTTAGCTGGTTTAGTTTAGTGGATCCTGGCTGAGGCTTCGCGGCGGAATGCGGGCGATCAAGGCGCCGATCGCCGCCACCAGATCGTTCACCCGTTTATCGAGCGCCGCTGTCGATTCTTTCCTCGCGATTCGTTCGCCTTCAATCTGCCGGCTATGCTCCTGAATGTGCCGGCCATGCTCCTGCGTCACCTGGATGAGCTTGTCTATTTCTTCTGACTGCAACACCTGGGCAGTCAAGAGTTGTTTGTGGTCCACGCGGAATTGTTCGTGGTCGGCGATGAGAAGCTCCAGGGCTCTCTCTATCCGATCCAGGCGGGTGTCACGATCTCCGTTTGGTTCAGCCATTGAAGGCGCTCGCCAATCTTGATCTTAGCCGATCTTCTCCGCGATGGATTTCGCCTGGACGAATTGCAATAGGTAGTCAGGGCCGCCCGCCTTCGAATCGGTGCCTGACATATTGAATCCGCCGAACGGATGCGCTCCCACCATGGCGCCGGTGCATTTGCGGTTGATATAAAGGTTACCCACAAAGAACTGCCGCCGTGCTTTCTCCACGTGCGTGCGATTGTTCGAATAGACCGCGCCCGTCAGCCCGTATTCAGAATCGTTCGCCAGTTCCAGGGCGTGATCGAAATCGCGCGCCTTGGTCACCGCCAGAACCGGTCCGAAAATCTCCTCCTGGAAGAGGCGCGCCTTCGCGTCAATATCGGCGATCACCGTCGGCCGGATGAAATAGCCTTCGCCGGGCGCCGTCGCGCCGCCAGTTACTAAGCGGCCTTCCTTCTGGCCCACTTCAATGTAATTGAGGATGGAATCCTTCGCCTTCGCGTTGATCACCGGGCCCATATAGTTCGCGAAATCGTCAGAGGGGCCCACGGTCAGTGCGTCCGTCTTTGCCTGAATGCGTTCCAGAAGCCGGTCGTAAATGGCTTCGTGAACAATCGCCCGCGAGCAGGCCGAGCACTTCTGCCCCTGGAACCCGAAGGCCGACGCCACCACGCCCGCCGCCGCCTGCTCCAGATCGGCATCGGCGTCCACGATAATCGCGTCCTTGCCACCCATCTCCGCCACAACGCGCTTGATCCACACCTGACCCTTCGGCGTCTTCGCGGCTAGCTCATTGATGTGGAGACCCACGTCGCGCGATCCGGTGAAGGAAATGAAACGGGTCTTCGGATGAGATACCAGCACATCGCCAATCGCCGCGCCGCTGCCCACCAACAAAGAAAAACTCCGAGGCGGGAAGCCCGCTTCCAGAAGCGCTTCGGCAAACTTCGCAGCAACGGTCGGCGTGTCGCTGGAGGGCTTGATCACCACGGTGTTGCCGGTAACCAGCGCGGCTATGGTCATGCCCAGCAGAATCGCCAGCGGAAAGTTCCAGGGCGGAATCACAATGCCGACTCCCAGCGGCAGATACAGCATTTCGTCGCGCTCTCCCGGAAGCTGCACCAGCGGATCGGGCGCCGCCAGCAGGACCGCCTGGCGCGCATAATACTCACAGAAGTCAATGGCTTCCGCGACGTCGGCCTCAGCTTCATTCCAGGTCTTACCGGCCTCCACCACCAGCCACGCGTCGAACTCATACTTCCGCCGGCGAATGATGTCCGCCACCTGCGCCGCCATGGCCGCGCGGTCGCGCATCGGCACGGCAGCCCACACCGGGAAATAGGCGTAAGCAGCCTCAACTGCCTCACGGGCATCCTGCTCTGAGCCCTTGTAGTGAACGCCCACTACTTCCGACGGGCGCGAGGGGTTAAGCGAACTGAGCTTTGCATTCGTTGTGCGCCGTTCGCCGGCGACATAAAGTGGATACTCTTTGCCCAACTCAGATTTCACATGGGCCAGCGCCGCCTTCATCTTTGCGGCATTTTCCGGCTTAGTGAAATCGATATACGGCTCGTTCTTGAACGAGGCAAGATCAAGGGGGGTACTGGTGGCTGCTGACAAGGCTCATGCTCCTCGGGTATCGGTGGACGGAATAGCGGTTTCGGTGGAGAGGTAGGGCGGGAGCGGCTACCCGCCCTTACTTCCAATTTCTTCCGGCGGCCTCAAATGACGTCGTCAATTTTTTTCTCGGCAAGCTTACGGCCGCGCTCAAACATCTCCGCGGCTTCTTCGGCAATTTCGCGGCCCCGATCGTAAACCTCGCGGCCCTTCTCATACACTTCGCGGCCGGACTCGGAGAGCGCCTGGGTTCCCCGCTTGGCCTGCTTCGCCAGCCGGCGCCGGGTGTGCCGGCCCGATTCCGGAGCAAACAACAATGCCAAAACGCTGCCCACAGCCGCCCCGCTTAAAAACCAAAGAACCGGGATACCTGAATCCTGTTTCGCCATTTCATGCCTCCGGTTTCATTCTAACGAAGAA
>CAJCIT010000268.1 GCA_903970405.1 Acidobacteriaceae bacterium
GGGGCTCCCGCCGGTATGAACGACGCCCGCCGCGCCAATTTCGATATCGCCTTCGACCAACTCGTCGCCGAAAGGGAAGCCGCCAAACGCTCTGAAGCTGCGACTCCGTCAGAACATGCGGACCCGTCCAGCGACCCCGACTCGCCCCCATCGCCCGACGCCTCCCACCGTGGCGGCCCCAGCACTCAGGCCGGCAAGGCGCGCAGCGCTCAAAACTCGTTCAAGCATGGCCTCTCGTCCGGCTTCACTCACTTCAAACTCCTCCCCGGTGAGAGCCTCGCCGAATACGTTGAACTCGTCGCTGACATCCGCGCCCAGTTCCGTCCGGGAACTCGCGCCGAGGCTCACAAACTCGCTGACATGGCTCAAGCCTGGTGGCTGCAGCGCCGCGCCCGCAACCTGCAAACCGGCGCGCTGGAATCCGGCGGCGACAAAGCCTTAGCGCTCTACCTTCGCTACGAAACCACGCAGCGCCACTCTTACCGGGCCGCCCACAACGATTTCCTGGACATGCAAAAGCAGCGCAAGGCAAACGCCGCATCGCCCGACACCTCCCCCGTCTCTGAACCCGGCACCTTCCAAAGCCCGCGACGCTATCCATTTCAGCCCGAACCGCAGCCTGGCCCCCAGCCAGACACTGCGTCACCAATCCTTGAACCCTTAGCCGCCTAACGCGCGCCTGAGCCAACCTTTCCCCGCCGCCTTTAATCCGCCTCCCGCAACATCCCGCGTCGTGCGACCCCACCCCAACTCCGCTCAGACGAACGCCCGTCGCCCAAGATTCATGCCCAAAAACACAGATTTTTGTCGTCCGACCCTTCGGCATTACCGAATTTGAGACCCGCGCCCACCCGAACAGTTCGTTTCGTACCCGGAGGCCGTCCGCTTCCAGGTTTCCTTCGCACTCGGGGGCGATATTATGTGGTTCAAATGATTCTGCTCCTGGCTTCGGAACCGGTCGTCCGCAAGGTTCTCAAGGAGGTTCTGGAAGAAGCGGGCTATGTGGTGCAGGCTACCGGCAATCTGGCAGGGGCTGTGAAGATGATGGCCGCCGGCAGGATGGAACTCCTCATCGTTCGTCCGTATGTCGACAACATGATCGGGCACCAAGCCGCCAGTTACCTGCAAAAAAAAGATCCGCACATGCGCGTCCTCATCGTGGCGGGACTGGTGCGCGACGATCGCCTTGAATACCGGGAAGAGCTTGCCACGTTCGAGATCTTTCCGCAACCGTTTACCGCCGCGGAATTTCTCAAGAAAGTTGGGCAGATCCTGAAGGGCTAGGCGGCCGGAACTGAGTTGCTTCCGGGCTTCAAAACTGCAGCTTCGCCTGGAACGCAATCATCCGGGGAGAGCTGTCGCCGCCGAGCCCAACACCCAGAAGTCCTGTTGGAGGGGACGTGGCAGATGTCAGCGCGCCAAAGCCGGTCTGCGTCGATGGTTTTCCGGGAATGCCGGCGTATATAAGTGACGGAAGACTGAAATTGGGGTGGTTGAAAACGTTGAAAAACTGCGCATCGATCCGCAATTTGACCCGGTCATTCAAGGTGAACCATTTCGTCAGGTAGAAGTCGCTCCAGACAAAGTTGGGACCGCGCAGAGCGTTTCGTCCCAGGTCTCCAAACTGGCAATTCTGTGCCGAATCGCCGCCGGCACAAGCGCCGGTACTCGGATCGACAGGTGAAACGAAGGCACTAGGGTTCAACCATTGGACAGTGCCCGGCTGCGTCACACCGGGAATGGCATTGCGATCATAGAGAGGAACGCCGGGTGCCACGCTCGCAAATTGCGGACCGCTTCCGTTCACAATTCCGTTTCCGTTGGCCGAATAAGCAGAACTCAGAACGGAGAATGGCAAACCGCTGTGGAGAAACACTGTCCCCGATGCCTGCCACCCGTTGAGGGCGGTCCCGAGACCGCCGCGGAGTTTGATTGGCAGTTCATACATATAGGTGGCGGTGAAGTTATGCCGCACGTCATAGTCACAAGGACCGCGGTCTCGCGATAGATCACCGGGAATCGGCGAGAGAATTCCCGCCGATGAGAATGAAAGAAACCCTCCATTGGAAACCTCGTCGATGCAGTGACTCCAGGTGTAGTTCGCTTGAAGTTGCAAGCCATGGCCCAGTTTCTTTTCCGCGGTTGTTTGCAGGCCATTGTAATGGCTGTTTGCGCCCGTTGCGAGTTGTGTGACGGCGCCGAATCTTGGATCGGTGGGGCTGCCGTAAGGGAATGGGGAGAAGCAACCCTGACAGACCGTTTGATAGCCGTTGACGTCCGTGGTGTAGGGCTGGTTCACAGCACGCGTACCAACGTACTGAGCCCTCAGATGGATGGTATTGCCAATCTCCTGCTCCAGCGCAAAGCTCCATTGCATGAAGTAAGGGGCCTGCAGCTTACCGTCCGGAACGGCTGTTATCGCCACCGGTTGTAGGCAGGCGCCTGGAGTGGAGAGCGGCGACGCACACGAAAGCGCTCCCGTGGCAAAGCCGTTCCTGAAGGTTAGATTCGCCTCCGCGGCAGCATCCACTGCGCTGCCAGGCGCTCCGGGCGCGATTGTCGTGCCGCCCGCCGTCCCCAGAAGGCCGCCCTCAAATGTCTCTGAGTAGGGAGGGTTCGCCCCAACAAGATCGGCGACGCTGCCCGGTAGCAAGTCGCTGAAAAGGCCGAATCCGGTCCTGATCACCGTCTTTGTCCATGGCTGCCACGCCAGCGCCGTCCTCGGCTGCAACAGCGCCAGCGGCGTGGACGCGAAGACATTGCCCAGTCCGGTTTCGATCGCAGCATTCAGCGGCTGGTTCACGTCATGTGAGATCGAAGCAAAAGAGCCGGCGAGTCGCGCGACGTCATCGTGCGCGTTTAACGGATTTGCATTGTGAGTAACTCGCACGCCAAAGGTCCAGGTCAACGCCCGGGTCAGTTTCCACGTATCCTGCGCGTAAAGATCCACGTTGAGAAAGTTATAGGGCTGGGAATCGGCCAGCGGGAAAGTTTCGCTGGCCGTGGAAGCAACTCCGTAAATGAGCTGCGGCAAGGTTGCGTATGTCACCAGGGGAACGGTACCCT
Organism: Acidobacteriaceae bacterium; assembly: GCA_903970405.1. Classification (GTDB taxonomy): domain Bacteria; phylum Acidobacteriota; class Terriglobia; order Bryobacterales; family Bryobacteraceae; genus CAJCIT01. The sequence continues at coordinate 3,067 of CAJCIT010000268.1, forward strand.
CCCCAAAGTCGTAGTCATTCAGCCGGAGGATTCGCGAGTTTGTTCCAAAACGAAGGTCATGCGGGCCGATTGTCCAAGCCAGATTATCGTTGATGAAGAATCGCGCTGCCCGCCTTCCTTGCACCCAGGTGTTATCCAGCCCGCCAATCGAAGTAAATGGCGCGTTTGCTCCGCTTCCCTGGAGCACGACTGGAAATGCGGCGAGTGTCTGTTGCAAGCTGGCGGGTCCGAACAGGCTCTGGTACCAGGAGAACGCCGGATTAAAGTAGTTCACTAGATTGGAAGAGAAGACATGCGTGTAGCCGGTTGCAAATGAGTAAAGAGGCTGCGCTGAAATGGCGTTGAAGATGGGATTGATGGGGTCGGTCCAGGCAGCCGCCAAGCCGTCATCGTATTGGAAGCGGTACCAGGCTGTGTTTTTCTCATTCATGTTGTAATCCACGCGCGCCGTCTGTACCTGTTCATGGTCGTCGCTGGAGTGAGAGACAGTCCGCCGGTTGGCGCAACCGTTTCCATCGGGCGGGAATCCGGCGGCGTAGCTCCCGTCACCATTGAACGGACAGCCCAGAATGGTGAGCGGGGTTCCGGCTGTGCTCCGGTACAGGCTGAACATCTTCTGGTAGAACGGCACTAATTGCGGCGCGGGTGCATAGGTGGAACCGGTGACGGCGTCTTTTCCGCCCAGCGGCAATTGTTGCAGTACATATGTCTGAAAAGCGGGTGTAGGAACCGTGATGGTGGAAACAATCGGCAGAGCAATTCGGACCCACTCGCTGTCAAAGAAAAAGAACAGCTTGTTGCGCAGCACCGGGCCGCCAACGCTTCCGCCGAAATGATTCACCGTTGAGCGCGGCTTGTGATTTCCGGGCGTTGAATTAGTGAAGAAGTCCGCGGCGTTGAATCGCGAGCCGTTCCAAAGCTCGTAAAGATTTCCGTGAAACTGATTTGTCCCCGACTTCGTGACGTAGTTGACCTGCGATGCGCCATAGCGGCCCAGGTCGACGCTATAGGAGAGTGTGTTCACGGTAACTTCGGAGATGGAGTTGAGGCCCAAAACCAGATTCGTGGCAAGACCGCTGTTCAGATTAGTAAGAGGATCGTTGGTCTCAAGTCCGTCGACAATGTAGGCGTTCGCGAGAGAGGGCAGGCCGTTGAACTCCACATTCCCGTAGCCGTTGCTGCTGCCGACATAATCGTTCCCGCTGCCGGCGGTGTTGATCAGCGCGCCCGCCGCAAACTGAACGGGATAGGTCAAATCGCCTCCCGGGTTCGGCAGGTTCTCCAACTGCCGCGCGTTCAGCGTGGAGGCGGTATTCGGGTTCTCGGGATGGATGAGCGGCGGCTCGCCGGTCACTGTCACTTCATTCCTGGTGGCGGCGAGTTTCAGTGTGAAGTTTACCGTTTGCTGCTGACCGAGGCCTGACGTCACCTGCCCGTTCACCTGCGGTTCGAACCCATCCGCCTCCACCCTGACCGCGTAGGTTCCGGGCTTCAGTTGCGGAAAATGAAAGCGTCCGGCTTCGTCGGTTTTTGTGACGCGCTTCAAGCCAGTCTCGGTATTCAGTGCGGTCACGGTGGCGCCTGGTATAGCGCCTCCAGCGGGATCGAAAACGGCGCCGAGGATCGCGGCCGTAGTTTCGCCCTGAGCCGAGACCCGCGGCGGAGAGATGGTGCAAAATGCGAGGCAGCTTAGAAAGAAGAGACCACTCAGCGATGGTCTCGGATTAGGCATGCCTAATATTAGCAGGCCACGCCTCCGCCAAGCGGGCTTACACTTGAGGGTGGTGAACGCTCATCCCGGTCCCGCCTCGACGTCAGAATCAATTGACGACTACCTGAAGGCCATTCTTGAATTGGGTGGGGCCGAGGACTCGCAGGTAACCACGAACGTCCTGGCCGAGAGGCTGGGAATCCGGACGCCGTCCGTAACGGGCATGCTGAAAAAGCTGGCGCTGCGCCGCCCGGCCTTGGTTCTATACGAAAAACACCGAGGGGTCCGGCTCACGGCGGCCGGCAAGCGGCGCGCGTGGGAACTGGTCCGGCATCATCGTCTGCTGGAACTGTTCCTCCATGACGTCCTGAAGTATTCCTGGGATGAGGTCCACGACGAAGCAGAGCGCCTGGAACACTTCATCTCGGAGCGGTTTGAGGATCGTGTGGCGGCAATTCTCGGCGACCCCGAACTCGATCCGCATGGGCATCCGATTCCCCAGAAGCACCAGGCCGTGGTTCAGCGGGCTGAGGCGCCGCTGTTGCAACTGCCTGCCCGGAGGGCCGCTATCATCAGCAGCGTGTCTGACCGCAACGCCGCCGATCTGCGCGAACTGGAACGCCTTGGATTAGTTCCCGGGGTACGGCTCACGGTAGAGCCCAAGCGGTCCCTGGCTTCGGTCATGATTCGGACGGCCAAAAACCAGGCGCCCATTCGCCTCAGCAGCGAGTTGGCCAGCCGCATTCTTGTGATCGCCGATCCGGCCGCCTGATGGCGCGCGTTCGAGAAGCGTTCGGGGGGATCTAGGGGCGCCTAATCGACTGCCGGGAGTTGACGGGCGACCTCCGCGCTTGCTTAGAAACTCGCTTTGGCGAAGCCTGGTCCAGACGATGAGCGCGCCAAAAGGACTCAGCCGCCTTGGTCCCGGTGTCGCCGGCGGCAGTCCCTTCGGGAAAGACTTTCGCGTAAATCAGCGGCCCCAGCAACAGCGCCAGGGCTCCTTCCATATCGAGAGTTTCCGGCAACAGCTTTCGCTCGATGCCGCGGCGCAGGATGCGCTTCAATAGCGCGCGGGGAGGCTCCATCACCCGGCGGCGCCAAGCTTGGCCAAACTCGCGGTGGAAGGCCGAATACGCCATCATTGCGGGCATGAGGCGATCCCGCGCCGCATCGAATTCGTCCGGCGGCCGGCGGCTGAGCACCGTGGCCAGGTCCCGGCATAAATCGCCCGAGTCCACGTCTTCCGGATCGCGATCGAGTCCGTTCACCATCAGCATCACGTCGAGCAGCAGCAGCTCTTTGTTCGCCCAGTGGTTGTAGATAGTGGCCTTGCTGATGCCCGAGATCTGAGCAATCGCATCCATGCTGGTTGCGTCGATGCCCCGCTCGCCAAAGAGATCGAGGGCGGCGCGAAGGACTCGTTCATGCGCTTCCCGGCTACGGCCCCTGGCCATGGCTAAATCTCGATCTTTGAGAACCGATACGCGCCGATCACCAGCAGCACCGCGCCCACTGCCACCAAGACCACGGCGTCGGTGAATGCGCCAAAGTGAGTGATTCCCAGCAACACGGCTCGCATGCCATCGATCCCATAGCTCAGTGGATCGATGGATGTCGCCAGCTCCAGCACCTTGGGCAAGCCATTCAGCGGAAACAGCGCACCCGAGAGGAAGAAGAGGGGCATCACCATGAAGTTCATAATGAGCTGAAAGCCCTGCATATCCTGCAAGCTGGAGCCGATGGCCACGCCCAGCGCGGAAAACACCACCGCAATCAGCATCATGAAGACCAGGGCCAGCGGTACGGCGGCGGGATGAACGGGCCGGAAGCCGGCAATCACGCAGACCAACGAGACCAGTAATCCCTGCAATACGGCAACGGTGGCCCCGCCCAGCGTGCGCCCGGCCATGATCTGCAGCCGCGACACCGGCGCCACCAATGTCTCCTTCAGGAAGCCGAACTGCCGGTCGAACAGCAGGCCCAGCCCGGAGAAGATTGAGGAGAACAGCACCACCATCCCGATGACGCCCGGAGACACGAACTGCCGGTAGTCGCCATTTCCGGCTCGTTGAAAGACGGGACCCAGGCCGAACCCCAGCACAAACAGATAGAGCAGCGGCTGCCCCATTGAGGCCACGATCTGCACGCGGGAGCGCGTGTATCGCTTCAGCTCCCGCAGCCACAAAATATAGATTGCGCTCATCGCCTTCCTCCACTCCACATACGCGCGAACTGCCGCATTTGGTCGGCCGAGCCCGCGCTCTCATCGCGAATCGTCGATCCGGTCAGGGCGAGAAACGCTTCTTCCAGGCTCTCCTTGCCGGTCTGCTCCTTGATCGCCTTGGGTGTTCCCTGGGCCACCAGCTTGCCATGGTCGATGACTCCGATGCGGTGCGCCACGCGGTCGGCTTCATCCATGTAATGCGTGGTTAAGAACACGGTTACCCGCTCCGCTTCGTTCACCTTCTTGACGTGGGTCCAGAGTTGGTTGCGGCTTTGGGGATCCAGGCCCAGCGTCGGCTCATCCAGGAACAAAATCTTGGGTGTGTGCAGAAAGCCGCGGGCAATCTCCAGGCGGCGTTTCATGCCCCCCGAGAACTTCTTCACCTGCTCGGCTCGCCGATCCCACAGTTCGAAGAGCTTCAGCAGTTCCTCAGAGCGCTGGCGGCGCAGTTTGCGGGGCACATGGTACAGAACCCCATGGATTTCCATATTCTCAGCCGCACTCAGTTCGCCATCGAGGCTCGGGTCTTGAAAAACGATGCCAAAGCGCTTTCGGGCCTCATTCTGCTTCGTTTGCGGGTCAAGTCCATCCAGTTCTATGGCGCCGCTGGTGGGCCTGAGCAGCGTGGTCAGCATTTTGATGGTGGTGGTTTTGCCGGCGCCATTCGGTCCGAGAAAGGCAAAAATTTCGCCCTCGGCCACGTCGAACGAGACATCGTTGACGGCGGTAAAGGTTCCAAAGGTTTTGACGAGGTTCCGCACCTGAATCATTCCCGATTCCTCCCGACTGACTATACTGAACGGTTTAGTTCAGATTGTCAAGGCCAGATAGATCGATCTAAGCGCAACCAAGGGCTGTGGCGGGCTTCACCTCGTCTTGAAGAGGCAACTACACTCCTGCCGTCACCACGCTTCCGGCGGCTCCACTTCCGGTAGCCATTTCCAAGGTCTTCCGATAGCGTAATTGCCGCCAACGCGTGCCCCAGATCAAAGGCGCCAGCGCCATTTCCCGGATGAGAGCGGGGTCGTCGGTCACATCAATGGTGACGGCGGCGCTCCAGACTTTCCGAATTGGCTTCAGGGCTCGGCACAAGGCGCCCAGATAGTCGCGCCGCGACCCTAGATTGTTATCGATGAAGACCGCATAAGGCTCTCCACTCTGCTCAAACTCCGCCACAATCTGCGCGGGATCGCGCATTCGATAAGGCATGCGCAGCCCGTCCGTTGCCAGATAGCAGAAGCTGCAGCGATTGTGGCAGCCGCGGGTCGCGATCAAGCTGGCGTTGGTTAGGAAACTACGCCGCGGAAGAATCGACCTGCTTGGCGCTGGATCTTCCCGGTATTGGTTTTCGTAAGTGGCGGTATAGATTGCTTGCAGATTCCCTGCCTCACAATCCGCCAAAATTCTGGGCCAGATCTGCACTCCATCGCCCAAAGCGAGCGCATCGGCGTGGGGCGCGCACTCGCCGGGGCAGGACATGACATGCAGGCCTCCCAACACCACCTTGCTCCCGCGGCGGCGGAACCAGTCGGCCAGCTCAAAAGCGCGCTTCGCAAACGTAAGGTGGACCGTAATACCGACTAGCTCCGGCAATGGCGTATAGGGCGGGTGTCCATGGAGCAGATTTTCGTCCCAATAGCGAATCCACCAGTGCGGCGGTGAAGTGGCCGCAAAACTTGTTAAAGCCAATGTCGGTGTCAGCACGTGCTTTCCGAAGCTGGCATGTGCATCTTTCGGGTAGAAGGGATTGATCAAAAGTGCGAGCCTCGGAAGGCATTTGCCGGCTTCAAGGGCGGTAACCAACTGTGGAGGTTCCGACATGGCGCGGGGGCGCCAAAGTGCTCGTAACGGCCGTGCAAACGGTTCAGGGGTCGATCATTTCTATACTTTATACTGCAAAGTGCTATTCTGTAAAGTGTAATTTATGTATTTGAGCAAAGAACTGACGCGGCCGTGACCCGTCAGACGTCGCTCACCCAGATCACGGGTATGCTTTTGCCGCACACGCTAGAATCCGGAGAGCGCCCTGATAAAGTCTTGGACCGGGATCCATCGGCGCAACCTATGAAAATAAGAACCACCGTCCAACTTTCGCTCGATCTCATTGAGTTGCAGGATGCGCTACAGGCGGCCGAGGTCGCGATTCGCGCGGGCGTGGACTGGCTGGAGGCCGGCACTCCGCTGATTGTTGCCGAAGGCCGGCGTGGCGTCCAGGAGCTTCATGCGCGCTATCCGGATGTGCCCATCGTGGCCGACCTGAAAGCAATGGACGGCGGGGCTGGGGAAACCGAACTCATGGTGAAAGCCGGCGCCAGCATGGTGGTGGTGATGGGGCAGGCGCATCCGGAAACGGTGGAATTGACGGTAAAGGCTGCCCATGGACTTGGCGCGAAAGCGATGGGCGACAACATGGCCATGCCGGACCCCATTGCCGGCGCCAAACGTCTAGAGGATCTCGGTTGCGACTACATCATTCATCACATCGGTTATGACATGAGAACGCTACGTCGAGCAAGGGGGTTGCCCGCGCCCACTCCGCTCCAGCGCCTGCGCGAAATTGTAGAGGCAGTCTCAGTTCCCGTGCAAGCGGTGGGAGGCTTGACCATCGAGCAGGCCATGGAGACTCCGAAGCACGGAGCGCCGCTGGTGGTGATCGGCGCTCCGCTGGCGATTGAGGGGCATTCGTTTCGAGCGGCAAGCGGCGACGTGGAGGGAATGCTGCGCATGATCTGCGAAACAGTCCACGCTTATGGCGAGATTGAAGTGGGCCGCGTGTAGCGCGCCTTGCTTACGGGATCAGCTTGAAAGCGATGGGATAGCCGCCCGTCGGCCCGGCGGGCACGTCAATCCGCAGACCGTCGTCAGTGCGCGCCCAAGTCAACTTGGCCTTCGAGCCCAGCAATTCAACGCTACGAAACTCAGGTGCGGCCGATTCGGAACCCTTGGCCAGCGCCTTAATAGTGACGTGTCCGTCTGTAGGTCCACGCATTGCTATTGCATACAGAACTTTTCCCTTGGCGGTGAACCGAATGTCCTCGCTCGAATAAGGCTTGGTTGCCGTATCGTTGAACGAGCCGCCTACCACTTTGGTGGGGCCTTCGCCGTATATCTTCCACGGACGCGTGCCGTAGATTGACTCGCCGTTGAGCGCGAGCCAGCGCCCCATATCCAACAGAATCTTCTGGGCCTGTTCGGGAATCGTGCCATCGGGCTTCGGACCGATGTTCAACAGAAGACACCCGTTCTTGCTGACCACGTCGATCAACTCCTGCAGCATGGACTCGGGTGTGCGGAAGTTATCGTTCTCGACGTATCCCCACGACTTGACGCTGATGGAGGTATCGGTCTGCCAGAACTGCGGCCGGATGGCGTCCAACTGGCCGCGCTCAATATCCAGCACCGCCGCGCCCACGGGAAAGGCCTCCAGCTTGTAGTTGATGGACGCCTTGAAGCCGTGAGTGGCCGCGTAATTGTAGTAAAAGGCGGCGAAACGGCGCAGATACGGTTCAAACTCCTTGTGGACAATCCACCAGTCGAACCACACTACTTCCGGCCGGTACTTGATTACCAACTCCGCGCAGCGCGCCAGCCAATCATCCAAATAGGCGGGGTCGGGATGCGCCATCCACTCCTGGTGGTTCTTATCGGTCACGCCGGCGTGCGCCGGGCCGTAAAAGGAGGCATAGCGCGGGTCCTGGACATCGGAATCGAACTCTCTTCCGCCGTTTAGAAAAAAGTAATGCTCCGCGCGATGACTGGAAACGCCAAAGTGCAACCCGGCGGCGCGGACGGCCTTCTCCAGTTCACCGGTTGTGTCCTGCTTAGGACCCATCTTCGCGGCCGACCAATCTGTAATGTCCGAGTTGTACATCGCGAACCCGTCGTGGTGTTCAGCCACCGGGATGACGTACTTCGCGCCGGACTTGCGAAAGAGATCGGCCCACGCTTTTGGGTCGAACTTCTCTGCTTTGAAGTTCGGAATGAAGTCTTTATAGCCGAATTTCGACTGCGGACCGTAGGTTGCCACCTGGTGTTCGAACTCTTTTGTGCCGGCCAGATACATGTTCCGCGGGTACCATTCGTTGCCGAATGCAGGCACCGAGTAAAGTCCCCAGTGCAGGAAGATGCCGAACTTCGCGTCCTCATACCACTGCGGCACGCCGACCTTCTTCAACGATTCCCAGTCGGGTTGGAACTGCTTGCCTGCGGCAACCGCGTCCACGTGCTTCAAGAGGGCTGCGCGCTTGGCGTCATATTTTTGAATCGACTTCTGCCAGATCAGGTCGTCGGCGTTCGGCGTCTGGGCGTTACCGAAAGCGCATATCAGGGCGCCGAAAAAAACTACGGCAGGTAGCCGCATCAGAGTTGCCTCCTCATGGTGTTTCTTCGTGACGAGAACACGTTAAGTATAATACGTTACCGATAAAGTAACGCATACCGTTTTAGGGCTCGCGGCGCGCTCCGCCAGCCGTGAAGGGATGCCTTTCCACGATGCCCCTGCCTTCCCGCACTACGATCCACTGATTGGCCGAGACGCCAGGGTAGTTTTCGCTCTTGCCCTGCGGCCAGCGGATGCTAACGTCCGCCTTCGTCTCGCGGCCCAGACCGAAGTGAACGCGGAAGTCTCCCTGGGAAATGTGATAACCGCCGCTCCGCACTTCGTCGATCTGCTTCCGGCCTTGCGCGGTTACCGCGATGCGGGCGCCCACGGCATCGCGCCCTGTCGCAGTCACCGCCCGAATGAGCAGAGAACTCCCGCGAGGACCGTAGTTCTTCAGCAGCGAGGGCGGCTCAAAGAGATTCACCGCCACAATTTCCATGGACCCGTCATTGTCGAAGTCCGCCACGGCGATGCCGCGGGAGGAGTGCTTCGCCGTGATGCCCGGCCCACCGGTGGCGGACATATCGAAGAATTGCCCGTCGCCGCGATTCCAGAACAACTGCCTGGGCTGTTTGAACTCCTCGCCGACTTTGTATTGCTCCACGAACGGATAGACATGGCCATCGGCAATGAAGAGGTCTTTCCAGCCGTCGTTATCGAAGTCCAGGAAGGCCGTGCCCCACTTCACGTACTGTGTATGGTTTGCCAAACCCGCCGCGCTGGTCATGTCTGCGAACGTGCCGTCGTGCAGGTTCCGGTAAAGCGTATTGGTGTCGCTGGAGAAGTTGGTTTTGAAGATGTCCAGGTAACCGTCGCCGTCATAATCCGCGGCGGTGGCGCCCATGCCCGCCTGCTCGCGGCCATCCTCGTTGACGGCCAGGTTGCTGAGCAGTCCCATCTCTTCAAACGTCCCGTTGCGCTTGTTGTGAAAGAAGAGGCTCGGCGTCGAATCGCAGGTGACGTAGAAATCGGGCCATCCGTCGTTATCGAAATCGCCGGTCAACACAGTGAAGCCGTAATATTCGCGAGGCGTCTCGACGCCAGCCTGCTTCGTCACGTCCGTGAAATGACCATGGCCGTCGTTGTGATAAAGGGTCATCGTTTCGCCCTTTAGTCCGCGCGGCCCGCACGGAACCGGAATGCCTTTCCAATTGCAGCCGCTGCTGTCGCGCGGCCGGGGCGTTTCTTGAGCGTTGAAATCGATATAGTTGGCAACCACCAGATCCAGATAGCCGTCGCGGTCGTAGTCAATGAAGGCGCATCCGGTGCTCCAGCGCGGTTCGGACCGGTAGAGGCCGCGCTCGCGGGTTTCGTCGCGAAAAGTCCCGTCGCCTTGATTGTGGAGCAGGACGTTGTGGCCCCACTGGCCGATGAACAGATCCACATGGCCGTCGTTATCGATGTCTCCCGCGCACACGCCCTGTCCCCAGCCGGTGTGCCCAATGCCGGCTTTCTCCGTCACGTCCTCAAAGCGAAGGCCGCCGAGATTGCGATACAGGTGCGGTGTGAGCGGCGTAGGCCCGGGCTTCAGCCGGTCACCCTGTACCAGAAATATGTCCGGCAGGCCGTCGTTATCATAATCGAGCACTGCCACGCCGGTCCCCGTGTTCTCGACAACGTAGGTCTGATCGAGTTCGCCGGAGATTGTCACAGCAGTCAGGCCGGCCGCAGGCGCGACATCCCTGAAGTCCGCCACCGGCGCTTTCATGCCTGGCGGGAGCGGGCGCACGGGCTGGTCGGTGGCGCCCGAAGAGGCCATCTGGGATAGCGCCTTTCGCGCCGGCACAACTGAGAGACAAAGCAGAATTCCAAAGCCCGCGCCGGCAGCAAGCATGGCGCGGCGCATTCTTCGATCCATCACTGCGCCCTTGCCGGGGACTGGGGCGCAGCGGGATTCTGGCGAGCAAGGGCCACCAGGGCCAGGGCGCGCTCGATCTCAGCGTCGTCTGGCCGGAGCGCTTTAGCCAGCTTCAGCTCTTTCTCGCCGGCATCCAGATCGCCCGCCTGGCAATGAACCAGTCCCAGCTTCTTGTGCAGCTCCCCCTTCGCGCCGCACTCGCCGCAGGCCTCAATCGCCTCCTGTAATTGGTGAATCGCTTCCGGCAGCCGGTGCGCCTGCATGGACGCGACGGCGTCGTTTGCCAGAGTCTGGGCCCGATCGACGATTCGTCTCTGCTTCTGAACGGCGGCGAACCGGTTCAGGAGGCGGTCGGCTTCCGGCGCGTCCACAGGCCGAAGAGCGTGCGAGAGGCTCCACAACGCCTGCGTGTCATCCGGATCGATGGTTACCGCTTGCTTCCACGCCGTGATGGCCTCCTGTTTCCGCGATTCGTGTTCCAAGCTTTGGCCCAGCAGATACCATGCCACGCCGTTCCGCGGCTGCAGTTTTACAACAATCTGTAGTAATGGAATCGCCGCCTTGTAGTTGCCGGACTGAGTCTCGAGTACCGCCAGATAATAATGAGGCTCGGCCATGGCGGGGCCGAGCCGGCAGGCAAGTTCGAGATCCGGCCGCGCCTCCGTACTGCGCCCGAGAGCAAGCAGCATGCGGCCTCGGTTGAAGTGTGCCGCGGCGGACTCTGGCGCCAGCCGCGCGGCCTGGGTCGCCTCCGCCAATCCGCCCGGCAAATCGTAACCGTCCGCCAAGGCGATAGCAAGATCCAGATGCGCCGCCGCGGAGTCCGGGGCCAGCGCGACAACCTTTCGGAGCAGGGCAATGCCCTCCTCGCTCTTGCCCAAGCGCGCTTTCACCTTGCCGGTGGCCGACAACACGCGAGGATCTTGCGGCGTCAGGCTCAGCGCTTTCTCCAGCGGGCCTTCCGCGTCGGCAAACTTCTGCTGTTGCGCCAGCACCAGCCCCAGGTTCAGGTAACCCTGTGTGTAGTTGGGATCGTCTTCAAGAGCCTGACGAAAGATCTTCTCGGCCCGCGCCTCTTCGCCCTTCAGCGCGAAGACCATCCCCAGGTTGCCTTCGGCCGAAACCAGTTGCGGGTCAATGGCCAGGGCCGATTCAAGCCACTTTTGCGCCGAGTCGAGTTTTCCGGCGGAGAGATCCAGCAACCCAAGCTCTGCCCTTGCCACTGACAGCCTGGGGTCCAATTCGGCGGCCTTTTCGAGCGCCGCCCGTTCTCCCTTCGGATCCTGCGCCGCCGCTAAGGCGAGCGCCAGGTTATATTCCGTGCGAGCGTTGCCCGGTTCCATTTCCAGCATCTTGCGATAGACCTCGGCCGCGCGCGCGGGCTGATTCGCTTTCAGCAATTCATTGGCTTCGTTGCCCTTGGCGGCTAACTGGTTCACCTTGAATTCTTCAGACTTGCTCTCTTTGAACTTGGCGGCGATCTCATTGGCCCGCGCGGTGTCGCCCAGCGTGCGCAGAACAGCGGCCAGTTGAAACTGAGCGGACGAATCCAAAGGTCTCAGGGCCACTGCCTTTTCCAGGTGGGCCAGAGCTTGCTTCGGCTTTTGGTTGCGCGCCAGCACGAACCCAAGCTGATACTGCGCCTGGAAGTCATCCGGGCTTCCGGCGGCGGCGCGTTCAAGCTCCGTCTCCGCCTTCTCATACTCTCCCAATCCCTTGTAGACCGCGCCCAGCAATGCATAGCCTTCGGGATCAGCCGGCTTGCGGCGCGTGTACTCCTGAGCCGGCGCCTGAGCCTCTTGAAAAGCGGAGACGGTGACCAGCGCCTTCACTTCCGCGAGGCGTGCCACGGCGTCTTCGGGATCGAGCCGCGTCACCGCCGTATACTCGTCGGCAGCTTCGCGGAAACGCGATTCATTGGCGTAGATGTTCCCCAGAGTGAAATGCGCCGCCTTCATATCCGGGCGCCGCGCGGTCAACTCCAGCAAAAGGCGGATGGCTTCCTTCGTGCCTTCAGTCTTCGCCCCCGCGATCCCCGCCGCTTCCCGCACCGCCGCATCTTCATAGGTGGCGGTGCCCACCGAAAGAGCAATCTCCGGGGAGTCCGGCGCCAGGGCCAGCGCCTCATTCCAGTACTTGAGTGCCGAATCGTAGCGATGCTGGGATGCAAGAGCCTGCGCCAGACGGTCTAACGCAGGCACGGATTTCGGATCGATTTTGAGCGCCTCGCGAAACTCAAGCTCGGCCTCGTCCATTCTGCCCAGCTCTGAGAGAACCGAGCCCAATGAAGTGTGCGCCACCAACATGTCAGGCTTGACCTTCAGGGTCAGCCGAAATTCCTTGACGGCGGCCTGGAGCCGATTGAGACGCAGATCGGCTACAGCGAGGTCGTAGTGAGCTTCGGCCGAGCCAGGCTCCAGACGAACTGCCTCCTCGAAGGCCGCCAGCGCACAGGTGAGGTTGCCGTGCCCGGCAAACCAGGCGCCTGCCGCGTCATATACCTTGGCTGACGGGTCGTCCCGTATCGCTTTCGCGAATTGCGCCGATAGCTTGCACGCTTCCGGCAATTGCGCCCCGTGGCTTGCCGCAGCGATGAAAAGCGCGAGGGCCGGTAGCAGAAGCCGGCGGGACGGGGACCGTAGCTCCATCCAGATAGTATAAGTGGGCGTCTTCGTGGAAGGCATCGGTTACTTGGTTGGGTTAGTTTCTCGCCCGACGCAGTCTGAATTCATTTCTTAGAATTCGCTGGCCGTTTGGGACTGCGTTTCTACTTGCTCGCCAATCGCCGGAGGCCCTTCTGAACCGCGCGCGGAGCAAGCGGACCACGGCTGGTCCTATTTCCCTTCGCAAATAAGCCGGCGCTGGTGTCGATGGCTTCCTGCTCGGTGCTCTCGCCTGCTGCGCCGACTTGCTAATTGCTCTTTGCCGGCTCCTCAACGGTAACGACGCGGTCGGCCATCAGGTTCTGAATCGTCTGGCGGATACCGGAAGGCCAGCGAATCTCGATTTCCCTTACCTTAGCTGAGCCGCCGAGGCCGAAATGAACCCGGGAGTCGCTGGATGCAGCGTACCCCGTGCTTGTCGTGACTTCATCGTATTGTCTCTTGCCATTGTCAGTGGTCACGCGGATCTGGGCGCCGATTCCCATGCGGTTGCTCTTCGTGCCGGTGAGTTTCAACAGTACCCAGTGGTTCTGATTCTCTGAGACATTGCGAAGCACCCGGGCAGGCTGGCCTAGCGCGGTGATCACGAGATCGATACGGCCGTCATTATCCAGATCGCCGTACGCAAGTCCGCGGTTGGGTGCGGGCCGCGAAAAATCCGCGCCGGCGGTCGCGCTCACATCTTCAAATTGCCCGTTGCCGAGATTCCGGAAAACGGAGTTCGGCTCGGCATAACGAAAATGCCGCGACACGGCTTCGATATTGTCCATCACGTTGCCGCGGGCGACGAAGAGATCCTTCCATCCGTCGTTATCGAGATCGGCGATTCCGTTCGACCAGCCGGACATCTCCCTGGTCATTCCGGCGATCCGGCTGGGCTGACTGGCGTTGACGAAAACGCCCGCACCACGATTCAGGAACAACGGGAAGGTTTCGTTCTCAATGGCGGTGTGCCAGATATCGGGTAGGCCGTCGTTGTTCACGTCACGGAAGTCGGCGCCCATGCCGGCCAGCGCCGCGCCGTCTTCGTTATAGGCGACGCCCGCCTGGAAGGCCACCTCCTCAAATCTCTTCCCGCCCAAGTTGTGAAACAGCAGGTTGGGGCTGTTGTCATTGGCGACGAAAACATCCATGAACCCGTCGCCATCGTAGTCGGCGAAGACCACGCCCATTCCCTTGCCCTGCACGGCGCCGATGCCGGTCTCATCGGAGACGTCAGTAAAAGTCCCGTCGCCATTATTCCGGTACAGCGTGTTCGGAAGCGCCGCAAAGCTCTTCGGATGGCAATAGCCGCGGCCGTTCAGGCCGATGCAAGGCGGCTCATGGGCCTGATCCCAATCGCAGTAATTTGCGACAAAGAGGTCCAGCAATCCGTCGTTGTTGTAGTCGAACCAACCGGCGGCGATGGACCACATCTTCCGGCCGCGTAGGATTCCCCCGCCTACGCCGGCTTTGGCTGTCACGTCGGCAAAAGTGCCATCGCCATTGTTGTGGAAGAGCTGATTCCCGTTAACGTTGGCGAGGTAGAGGTCAGGCCGGCCGTCGTTGTCGTAATCGCCCACGGCAACTCCCATGCCGTATCCGTTGCCGGCCACGCCGGCCCGCTCCGTCACGTCGGTAAAAGTGCCATTGCCGTTGTTGTGGAACAAGCGGTTGTAGTACTTGGGTCCCGTTTTCACAAGCGACGGCATCTCCGCTCCGTTGACCAGATAGATATCCAGCAAGCCGTCGCCATCGTAATCGAACAAGGCGACTCCGGCCGGCATCGTTTCCGGCTGGTGCTTTTCCGGAGTCGGGCAGTTTTCCGTGACGAAGTGAAGTCCCGCCGGGCCGGCGATGTCTTCGAAGCGTATGGAAGCAGGCCCCGGCGCGAAGGCTCGCAAAGCCAGCACAGCCAGGGTTGCCGCGCAGGCAATTCGCAGCCATCGTCTGCGCACAGTCAGCGTCCTCCTTTCGACGGCTCCCGGACGGTCAGAATCCGGTCGATGGAAGGGTTCGCTATCCGCTGGACAATCCCGCTGGGCCACTCGATCTCAAGCGATCGGGCAGTCTTTTCGGCGCCCAGACCGAAATGGACGCGCTTGTCGCTGGAGGAAAAGTAACTGCCGCCGGGCGACACGGTGGCGTACTGACTTGCTCCGGATTCGCTCACAAGATGGAGACGCGCTCCAATACCATCGCGATTGCTCACTGAGCCAACGGTATTGATCGTGAGCCAGTGATTCGGGCTGCCCTGATTGCGAAGCACCATCGGTTTCCCGTCAAGGCAACTCACTACAATGTCCATCTGGCCGTCGTTATCGAGATCCCCGAAAGCCGCGCCTCGGGCGGCCTGCAACGTCCGGAAGGGGTCGCCGCTCAGAGCGGACACGTCCTCGAAGCGGCCCCGCACATTGCGCAGGAGTAGGAGAGATTCGAGGTAGCGCACGTTTCCCTGGAAATACTCGATGTTATCCATGACATGCGACTGCGCGACAAACAAGTCCTTCCACCCATCGTTGTCGTAGTCAATGAGACCGGCGCCCCATCCGGAGTGCGGCATCGTCAACCGGGCGACGCCGGTGGGGCCGGACATGTATTCGAAGGCGCCCTTCACGTTGTGAAACAGAGCGTATTTCTGGTTGGCAAGGCCGTCGATGAAGGCGTCAGGCCAGCCATCGTTATCGTAATCCTCAAACGCCACGCCCATCCCGGAAAAGGCGTGCCCGTCTTCGTCGTAGGCAACCCCAGCCCGGAGGCCAACCTCGGTAAAGGTACCGTTGCGGTTGTTGTGGAACAATTGCTCGGCGATGGCGTCATTGGCCACCAGGATGTCCGGCCACCCGTCCCGGTCGTGGTCGTTGACGGCGCTGCCCAGGCCCCTTCCGGGCGCGGCGGCAATCCCGGATTTCGAACTCACATCCGTGAATGTGCCGTCCCCGTTGTTGTGATAAAGGATAGAGCTGACCGATTTGAAAACGTCAGGGTGGCAGTACGCCGGTTGCCCGCGCGCGGGGGCGCCGCACGGCATGTTCTTCGAAAAGTCCCAGTCCAGATAGCGAGCGACGAAAAGATCCAAATAGCCGTCGCGGTCATAGTCCAGAAAGACCGCGCTCGATGACCACCCGCCGCCGGCTACTCCAGCCTTTTCGGTGACATCGGTGAACGTGCCGTCGCCGTTGTTGTGATACAGGATATTGCGCCCGAAGTTAGTTACGTATAGATCCGGATAACCGTCGTTGTCGTAATCTCCTACCGCCACGCCCATTCCGTACCCGTAGCCACGGAGCCCGGCCTTCTCGGTGACGTCGGTGAAGGCGCCATCGCCATTGTTCCGATACAGGCGATTCCAATACTTAGGGTCGGCCTTGTCGGGCATGGCCCCTGGTGGCATGGGACTCTGCAGGTGCGCCCCGTTCACGAAGAAGAGATCCTCCAGCCCATCACCGTTATAGTCCAGCATGGCCACGCCGCCGGACATCGTTTCAATGAGATACTTCTGCGGAGTGCGGGAGGAAATAAGCTGAAAGTCGATTCCTGACTTTGCCGTGACGTCGAGAAATATAGGGAAGGGAGTTGGCCGTTCTTCGGCGGTGACCGTGAACGCGATGGCGACAGCGACAGCAGAAAGAAGGCAGAGAGACACGAGGGGCGATGGCGTGCTTGAAGAAATCGACGCCTGACTCAAGCGCTCGCAACACTTCAGAGCCGCGACCGTCAGGGAGCGACCGGTTGACCTGACAGGAACAACACCACCGGTCGCTTCGTGACGGTCGCGGCTCAGTTGCCTCCTGGATTTTTCACACGTCCTCAGTCTCAGGCTCAGTCTCAGCGTAACAAGCAAATGCAATGCGAGCTAGTTCTCCTACCGGTCGCTCCCTCACGGTCGCGGCTCGGTAGCGTACGAAAAGGGCGCGGCTGCGATGCGGCAAGGCCCCGGGGGACGCCTTGATCAAACAGGATGCGCATCAGTCAGGCTACCTGTGCCAACAGGAACTGGCGCGTCAAGGCTGCGGGCGGCGAATTCAAGCACGGCTTGAATTCGCTCCCGCGTGACGTCGTACTGCTCGATGATTTCGTCGATGCTCGCAACCGCTCCGAGGTTTTCGAACACCGTGGCAGCCGACATCCGGGTATCCCTAAATACCCATGCGCCGCTGCGCCGGTCCGGGACGCTTTCGACAGCGGGACATTGTGACCAATCGAGAATTGCCATGTGAGTACCCTCCTCATCGTACCGGTTTACTATGGTCCGGCGGCGGCCTCACACGGCGAATACTTCCCTTTCATCCGGCTCGCGGTACCGTTTTACAGCACTGTACCGCGAGCTGTATCAAGCCGAATACGCGGTTGCTAGAAGTAGAACTTCAACCCCATCTGTAACTGGCGCGGCAGGCTGGCAGGCGCTGCCGAGGTTACCTGTCCTGCGTTCACGTTGTCTATGTTGTTGTTGGGGGTGTTGAAGATAACGTTGTTGAAGACGTTATATGCCTCCGCCCGGAACTCAAAGTATCTGGTTTCGCCGAGCCCAACGCGGAATTGGCGGAACAGGGAGATATCCAGGTTCTTTCCCCAGTCTGAGTACAACTGGTTGGGTCTGTAGTTGCCGAATGTATATGCCGCCGGATCGGCGAAGGCCGAAACATTAAACCACTGAGCAACCGTGTGGCCTCCGGAGTTTGGACTACCCACAAGGTTAGCCCACTCGCTGTTCAGGCCGCCGTCGTTCAAAATTGAGGTATTGGAGAACACCCCGTACGGTATGCCCGAATGGAGGCTCAGGATGCCGTTGAGCTGCCATCCGCCGGCCAAATAGCCAAGAAACTTGTTGCCGCCGGAGCCCGGCTTCCCGAATGGCGACATCACCGTGAATGAGGCGGTGAAAACATTGGGCTGGTTCGTATCGGATACTTGCCAATCCGCGGTACGGTTGTAGACGTTCTCTATTTCGCAGGAAGCGCCGATCCCACAGTTATCGTCGAGTGAGCGTGACAGCGTGTACGACACCTGGAACGCCAGATCGTGGCTGAACCGCTTATTGACGGAAACCTGCAGCGCGTTGTACCGGCTGGCGCCCACGCTTTGATCGAACCATTGCGGAAGCATGTAGGGGAACGGCTGACGCGGCGTCACCGGACCCGGCCCAGGAAGAGCTACATTCTGCACGGGACCCCAGTCCAGACGCCGGCCCACGGAACCGACGTAGTTCACATCGGCCAGGATGCCGTGAGGCAGTTCCCGCTGGATGCCAAAGTTCCACTGGTCCATGTAAGGCGATTTGAAATTCGGATCCACCATCCACTGGCTCACTTCAGAGAACGTGGACACCGGATAAACCAGGCCGCCTCCTCCACCGAGACCCAACGGATTTGTGATGCTTGCCGTGACTGCGTTCTGGTTCAGGGTCGGGTTATTGATGGTGGCTACAGCCGGCCAGTTGCCGCCGAAATTCTGCGCCAGTTGCGTGATTCCGCCCCACATGTCGTAGAAGCGCCCGGCCCCCGCACGGATCACCATTTTGTCGGTGAGCCGGTACGCAAGGCCCAGCCTTCCGGACCAGTCCCCAAAGTCGTTCTTGAGAATCGCGTGATTTGAGCCCGCAACCACCACATTCGGGGGAAGCACGCCCGGCCCGTACGGATCGGGGTATTGAGAAAACGTGTCGCCGGAAGAGGGTTGCCCGGCGTAGATTCCGTTGGGAAGGCAGGGCGCCCCGACCGTGGCAGAGCAGTTCGGAGGTATAGCCGTCAGAATGTACTGGCCTGTCACCGGATTGGCGTCGCCCGTGTACAGGTCTTTGCCCTGACCGTAAATGGGCCAGAGCCTGAGGTCATAGCGCAATCCGACATTGACGGTCAGCCTGCTTGTGGCTTTCCACTGGTCCTGGATAAACGCGGCGTCCATCCAGCCGCCCTTGGCGACTTCGTTGACGTTTCGGAGCGCCGCCCCGTCGGGAACTCCCGTCAGGAAAGAGGCCCACGAATTCCCGCCGAGGCCCTGTTCGGCGCCCAAGCCCGCCGTTTGCGTCTGCGCGAAGCCAATGGTGTCGTATCCGATGGGCGAGTGGAAGTAATTGGTCTCGATATCGCCGCCGATTTTGATCGTATGCTTGCCTATGATCTTCGAGTACGTGCCACCAAACTGCCAGACGTTGGCGAGAGTGGTGCCTTGCAGCGCGGAATTGGGCCAGGACAGATAGCCGGGAATCGAGTTGATCATCGGCGCGTATTCCTTGCCGTTCAGCGTCTCAAAGGTGGTGTTCATGCCGAGACCGTTCACTTGACTGAGGAAGGATGCGTTCATACCCGGAACACTGCCGACTTCGTTGTCGAATCCAAAATTCCGCCCGAAGTAAACTTCCAGGACCGACGTTGGGCCGAAGGTGTGGGTCTCATGGATGGCATAGTTTTGCCCGTAAATGTCATCGTGGTTCGCTCCAATCACGCTTTGCGGAAGTATCTCGGATTCCTCGTACTGGCTGTACCGGAACATGAGCTGGTCTTTATTTCCGAAATACTGGTCGGCCCGAATCTGCCCGGTGTCGTTCGTGACGCTTTGGTGTTCCGGCAAGTAGATGTTGTTTCCGTTGAGCAGCGGACCGGCCTGGGGGACCAGTTGTTGATACAACAGCGAGACCGGACTGAGCTCACTCGTTGGGATCGTATTAGCGGGGAAGGGATTGCGCGAATAGGTGTTGGTGGCGGCGCTATAGGTGGTGCTATTCGGATCGAAGATCGTAACGCCAAGGCCGCTGAAATTGCCCGCCCTCATTGCGGCGGTGGGTCCTAATGCGCCGCCTTCTTGGGACACAGACTGCCGGTAACCTTCGTAAGCGGCATAGAAAAACGTGCGATTCCTGCCGTTATAAACCTTCGGAATCCAGATTGGGCCGCCGGCCGCCGCGCCAAATTGGTTCTGCCGGAGGGGCGGGAGAACGGCGTTGAAGAAACCGCGGGCATCCATGTCGGAGTTGCGCAGGAACTCCCACAGCGTGCCGTGATATTGGTTCGTTCCGGACCTGCTCACGACGCTGACAATTCCGCCCATTACGCCGCCGTATTCGGCCAGATCATTGTGATTCTGGGTCTTGAACTCCTGTATGTCGTCGACGATCGGCGCAAAGTTGTAGGTGGTCAGGAACGTATTCAGGTCGTTGACCCCGTCCAACAGGTACGTATTGCTGCGGACGCGCGCACCATCGATTGAGGGGAATGAAGCCACTCCGATCGCCGCGCCCGCGAACCCGCCGCCCCCGGCCCCCGCGCCGGTACCGCTCTGGTCCCTGTTCACGTTGGCGACGCCTGGGGTGATAGTCAGCAGTTGCGTGAAGTTACGTCCGTTGAGAGGAAGGTCGTTGACCTGCTGCGTCACAACCACCGTGCCCAGCTCGGCCGTCGAGTTCTCTACGGCTGCTGCTGCTGCTTCGACGGTTACGCTCTGTTGCGCCGCGCCAACCTTCAGATGGAGGTCAAACGTCGCCGTCTGATCGACTTCAAGCGTTACCTGCGACTGTGTCACGCTGGAAAAGCCTGCCGCACTGGCCTGAAGCGTGTAAACACCTGGGACAACATCGAGGAACGCATAGGCCCCAATGTTGTTCGCCTTGGTGGTCCTGGTGACTGCGGTGTTGACGTTGGTCAGGGTGACCTGCGCGTCGGGAATTGCCGCGCCGGAAGGATCGGAGACTACGCCGTTGACGGTGGCGGATGATCGCTGGGCAAAGGCGACCGGCGCCATGAGTGCCCAAAGGCCGAGAAGGATGAAAAGTGCGGTGACGAGGCGAAGGGACCTCGACCGAGGTTTATTGGCTGACAATGCCATGGTGTCTCCTTACGTGGATCTGACGAACACGGTCTCTCTGAGCAAGCACGTAAGATCAGGCGGCGCTCACCCGGCGGAGGTTTGTGCCCGAGAATCTGCGTGGGCGAGCCAGCTCGATTTCATCGACCTGGCCCCGGCGCCACTGATGTGGCTCTTACGCAGAGTAACTGGCCAAACACTCCCCGTCCCGGAAGATTGACTCCCTTTCGTGCGGCTTGCGCTAGCAAAACTTGCGAAAATTAGTACAAAGCGTTTAGTTACGTTATCGGTGAAGTTAACGTAACCCGAGGGCCGTGTCAAGATAAAAATTTACAAAAAACTCGACCTTGCCGGAATGACGCGGCGGCGTGCGAAGAATTGGCGAACGCCTGTCTCGGAAATGAGACATCGGTTAGTCTGCATGGGCCATTTCGCGGCTTTTCGGAGGCGCGGCCGCTACGTCCCAGTGTGGGTGGTCGCCGCTGTTACGGACGCTTCCCTAAGCGCAAACTCGAGTCTCGGACCACCAGTTTCGGCGGCACGACGACGGATTGAGGCCGTTGGGGCCGGTCTGCGCCGATGAGCGACAGCGCCAATTTCGCGGCGCGCTCTCCGATTGCTTCGCTATTCTGATCCACTGAAGAAAGCGGCACTCGCAGTGCGCCCGCATAGGAAACATTGCCGCAGCCGACGATGGCAATGTCTTCGGGAATCCTGAGCCCACGCTCGAGGATGGCGCGCATTGCTCCCAGGGCCACCGGGTCGTTGTAACAGAAGATCCCATCAGGTATCGGATCTGCCGCCTGCAGCTTATTGGCGGCGTCGTAACCGCGCGCATCGCCGCGGTCGTCTCCAGACACTCCCACCGACACGATATGCGACGGGTGCGGGACCAGTCCTGCGCGCATCAAAGCCGATCGATATCCCTCCAGCCTACCGACGGCAGTGCTCACGTCGGGCCCGCGGATATGAGCAATTCGCCGGCAGCCTTGTTCCAAAAGGTGCTGGGTGGCTAAGGCGCCGATGGCCACGTCGTCGTTGCCCACAAAATTCGCGGCCAGCCCCGCAAAGCTCCTGTCGACGAGCACATACGGCGTATCGCGCTCTTCAATCAACCGGAAGCTCTGCACCGTCCATTGGGTGGAAGCGACTACCAACGCATCAACCCCCCGCGCCAGCAACTGGTCGATCTCGCGCTCCTCCAGCGCCTGGTCGTCTTCGGAGGAGGAGATGATCAGGCAGTATTCATGCTCGCGCAAAGCGCCGGAAAGCGCCTTCGCGACCTGGGCGAAGAACGGATGCAGCAGATCCGGCACTACCAAGCCCACCGAGTGCGTGCGGCCGGTGATGAGCGCGCGGGCGGCAAGATTTGGGCGGTAATTCAGCTCTTTCATGCGCTTGAGCACGCGCCGGCGCGTTTCCAAGCTGATGTCGCTGTGGTTCCTCAGCACCTTGGAAACCGTAACCACGGAAACCCCAAGGTCGCGGGCGATGTCTTTCATTCGTACAGCCATGTGTCAGTCAGTATCGACGAGGTGGATTCAAGAACCGGACGCTGCCCCAAGGAATCGCCGCGATAGGCGTCTAGGTGGCGTTGTTCGCGGATTCAGTACCTGAAAAGCCGCCCGTCCGGAGAAGAGTCGCATGTCTCACATTGGATTAATCGTTAACTATAGCAGGCGAGATGCTGGTGACGAGAGTCAATCCGCGCATCAAGGCGCGGATTGGCTCCCGCGTGGCGCGGGCTTTTGAGCCTGCTGAGCCGAGAGTCATCTCGGCTGTGCCGGGTTACGGTTGAAAGGAAAGAACAGCCGACACGAATGTCGGCTCTGCCGGCTTTAGCCGGCGCACGCGCCACCAAGTCCCACGATAGACCGGTTCGACGGTCAATCCTGGCTTGGCCAGGCACTTGCCGAGTCACTTCAGAACACGATCGCTACACTCTCCCCTCAAAACCTTTCCTTCA
The DNA here is from genome assembly GCA_903970405.1 of Acidobacteriaceae bacterium. Lineage (GTDB taxonomy): Bacteria > Acidobacteriota > Terriglobia > Bryobacterales > Bryobacteraceae > CAJCIT01. The sequence goes on from CAJCIT010000268.1 coordinate 25,649, forward strand.
ACTCCGAAATCCGCTCTACCCGAATCAGCCTCGGGTGCTCCGCCGGCAGTTCCTCGTGCTCCAGTGACCACGTGCGCGGATGCGGGACGAACACCGCGCTCAATCCCGCCGCCAGCGCCGGGTTGATGTCCGATTT
>CAJCIT010000269.1 GCA_903970405.1 Acidobacteriaceae bacterium
GTTTAAGCCGAGTTCCTGCAACGCTCGCGATTCCTGGGCATCAACTGAGGCCGTCAACCCCGTGACACCCACCAGCGCCGCGCCTGATCCGGCCGGAGCTTTCCACACGCCCGAAGCGCTATCTGTCCGCGCGTATATGCCCGCCACCGATCCCGATGGTGCAATTGTTCGCAGACTTGCGCCGCCACGCAACGGGTCGGGTAATTCGAGCCCAGCAAAAACGAACAGCATCGACCGTCCTATGTTGCCGATTCGCCGATTCGGCATTTTGGTAATTAGAATATCTGACGCCGAGTCTTGTGTTGATAGAGGGCCAGAGGGTTGCTTCAGCCCTTGTGATGAAATGAAGTCGTAGACATGAGTAAGAGAATCCGTTCGACGACAATCCTTTGTGTTCGGCGCAACGGGAAAATGGTAATCGCCGGTGACGGTCAAGTCACCATGGGCAGTGAAGTTTTGAAAAGCGGCGCCAAGAAGTTGCGGCGCTTATATAACGGGCAGATTGTTTCCGGTTTCGCCGGCAGCACGGCCGATGCCTTTGCCCTCTTTGCCCGCTTTGAATCGAAACTGGAACAGCACAGCGGCAACCTGGCGCGCTCCGTTGTGGAACTCGCCAAGGACTGGCGCACAGACCGTATGCTGCGCCATCTGGAAGCTTTGCTGCTGGTGGCCGACGCTCACAATATGTATATTGTCAGCGGCACCGGCGACGTAATTGAACCCGATACGCCGATTGCTGCCATCGGTTCCGGCGGAGCGTTCGCCAAGTCCGCCGCCATTGCGCTACTCGAAAACACTAACCTGGGCGCGCGCGAAATTGTGGAAAGGGCTATGAAAATAGCCGGCGACGTTTGCATCTATACCAATGAGAACGTTGCTATTGAGGAGCTGGGCTGATGGTTATTTACCTGCCGCAGCATTCAAATGACGAATCGCCTTTGCTGGATGAGTTGACGCCGCGCGAGATTGTGGCCGAACTCGACAAGCATGTGGTTGGCCAGGCCGACGCGAAGCGTTCGGTCGCCATCGCGCTTCGAAACCGCGTCCGGCGGCAGAAACTTGAGCCTGAGATGGCTGAAGAAGTGATGCCCAAAAACATCCTGATGATTGGGCCCACCGGCGTCGGCAAAACGGAAATTGCGCGCCGCCTGGCCAAGCTGGCCAACTCGCCGTTTCTGAAAGTGGAAGCCAGCAAGTTCACGGAAGTGGGCTATGTGGGCCGCGATGTGGAATCCATGATTCGCGATCTGGTGGACGTGGCCATCGACATGGTCCGTGAAGAGCGTCTGGATCAGGTGGCCGACAAAGCCGAGCAAATCGCCGAAGACCGCCTGCTGGATCTGCTGATGCCGCCGCAGCCGGAAGCGCACGAAAGCGTGGATCGCACGCGTGAAAAGCTGCGCGAAAAATTGCGCGCCGGAAAACTGGACGACCGCATGGTGGAAGTGGACGTCAAAGAGCGCGGACCCACGTTTGAAGTCTCCACCAACGGCAACATTGAGGAGATGGACATCAATCTGAAGGATGTCATTCCCGGGCTCTTCGGTCCGCGCACGCGCAAGCGCAACATGCGCGTCTCCGAAGCTCTTGAGTACCTCATTCAGGAAGAGGAGCACAAGCTCATCGACATGGATCAAGTGACGCGCATCGCGCTGGAGCGCGTGGAACGCAACGGCATTGTGTTCCTCGATGAGATCGATAAAATCGCCGGCCGCGAAGGCGGCCATGGGCCCGACGTCAGCCGCGAAGGCGTGCAGCGCGACATTCTGCCGATTGTGGAGGGCACCACGGTGAACACGCGCTACGGGTTCGTTCGCACCGACCACATCCTGTTTATCGCGGCCGGCGCGTTCCACGTTTCAAAGCCCAGCGACCTGATCCCCGAACTGCAGGGCCGCTTTCCCATTCGCGTGGAACTGAAGTCGCTGACTGAGCACGATTTCATCCGCATCCTCAAAGAGCCGAAATCGGCGCTGATCAAACAGTACGCCGCATTGCTTGAAACCGAGGGCATCAAGCTCACCTTTACCGAAGATTCGCTCATTGAAATTGCGAAGATCGCCGCGCAGGCGAATGAATCGATGGAAAATATCGGCGCCCGCCGCCTCCACACCATCATGGAGAAGCTGCTGGAGGAAATTTCCTTCGAAGGGCCTGACTTGAAACGCAAGAACGTGCGCATCGATGCTGCTTATGTGAGAAAGCAACTGGCGGATATTGTGAAGGATCAGGATCTGAGCCGGTATATTCTCTGATGCCGGGTTCCGCGTCGAGCGTCCGTCCAGCCTTGCTGGTTTTTCAAGCTCTCGCCGCCATTCTCCTCCTCGCCTCGTGCGGTTACGTCACCGATCCGCTTCCGCCGTCGCCGCAGATTCCGCAGGCGGTTGGCGATCTCACCGCTATCCAGCGCGGCGGCAAAATCGTTCTGCACTTCAGCCTGCCGCATACCACCGTCGACGGTTTACTTGTAAAGGGATTCAGCGTTGTCGAGGCGGAGGTTGGCCCTGACGTCAGTCCGTTCACGCTTGACGCCTGGTTCCCGAAAGCCAAGGTGACGCCAATTGACGTCAGCAGCGAAGATCAAACCAGCTCCATCGCCAAGGAATTGGACTCTGCCCCTTGGGTGGGCAAAGAAGTCGCCATCGCGGTACGCTCTGCCGCGCGGAAGACCCGCTTCTCGCCCTTCTCAAACGTTGTCCACTTGAGCGTGATTGAGCCGCTCAATCCGCCCAAAATCGATGTCAAAGCGACGGGCAGGGGATATGTTATTTCCTGGACGCCGCAACGCGATGGCTTGAAGTGGCGCATTCTGCGCCGCATTCCCGGCGTACAGAAGGAACCGATTGAGGTGGGGACCACCGATACGCCTCTGTTCCTCGACGCTTCCTCGCAGTTCGATATACCTTACGAATACACGGTTGTCGCCGTTGAGGGGACTGGCGCCCAGGCCCCGGAAAGCGACCCGTCGGAGCCTGGTTCGGTGAATGCGTCCGATACGTTCCCACCCGAGATTCCGCGCAGTATCAGTGCTCTGGCGGGCGCGGGGACGGTGGAAGTGACCTGGGAACGCAGCCCTGACGCCGACTTGAAGGGCTATCTGCTTTTTCGCGCCGTGGGCGACGGTCCCTTCCAACAGGTCGGCGATCTGATGACAGTGCCAGCCTACAGCGATCGTGACGTCCAACCCGGGAAGCGCTATCGCTATTCCGTGGCCGCCGTCGACAGGAAGGGCAATACGAGCGAGCGATCGAGCATCGCCGAAATCGACTTGCAGTGAGAGCCTAGAAAAAGTCGGCGTTTAGAGCCGCGACCGTCATCTGTCGGGCGCGCTGGCAGCCCGCGGCCGATTGGCAATCGGCCCCCCGCCCACCCTTCCGAGCCACCGAGTAGAGAGAAGGCTCGCCCAGGGCTGCAAGCGACCGTCACGGGAGCGACCGGTGCCTGGTTCCGGACGCAGTGGGGATGCGACTCGCCCCTTCTGAACGGCGCGTAAGCAGGCGGGCGGCAGCAACTATTCAATTATTCAATCGGCCCAGATTTTTTCCCACGTTCTAACCGTCGCGGCTCAATCGGCGTGGGTCCTCTTATACTGGTAATAGTCGGCGGCGAGTGATCCCATCACTCGCCGTTGTTTTTTCGAAAGGCTCGTTTGGAAACACACGCAAGAACCGTCGGCATCGGCCTCGACTTCGGCACCACCAATAGCTCGCTTGCCTTCGCCTTTCCCGGCGGCCGCCGCGAACTCGTTCGTTTCCCAACCAGCCTCGGCGTGACGGAATCCTACCGCTCACTCCTCTATCTGGAACGCATCCATTCGGAACGCGCCGGGGCCAGTTCCCGCTCCACGCTCAAGTCCTGGACCGGTCCCGCCGGCATTGAGCGTTATCTCGAAGCCGAGGAAAAAGGCCGCCTCGTCCAATCGCTTAAGTCGTTCCTCACCAGCAGGTCGCTCCGCGGCACGGAAGTCTTCGGCCGGCACGTGCTGCTGGAAGAGCTCATCGCGAATATTTTGCGCGACCTCCGGCAGGAAGCCGAGCGTCAATTGGAAGCCCCCGTTCGCGACATCGTCGTCGGCCGTCCGGTTCGGTTCGTGGGCTCTGAAAAGGAAGAAGACGATGGATTCGCCGAAGCGCGCCTCGAACGGGCACTGCGCATTGCCGGCTTCGAGAATATTCAGTTTGAGTATGAGCCCATCGGCGCCGCCTGCCACTATGAATCCACATTGACGCGTGACGAGCTGATCCTCATCGGCGACTTCGGCGGCGGCACCAGCGACTTCTCCCTGCTCCGCGTCGGCCCTTCCGTCCTCCGTCGAGGGCGCGAGGCACGCGACCTGTTGGGCAACGAAGGTGTCGGCCTTGCCGGTGACGCGTTTGATGCCCGAATCGTTCGCAACTGCGTTTCCCCGGCGCTCGGCGCCGATTCCATGATGGAATCCGTCGGCAAACTTCTTCCCGTTCCGCGTTGGATGTATTTCAAGCTGGAACGCTGGCACCATTTGTCTCTGCTGCGCTCCTCGGAAACGCTCAACATGCTTGAGAGCGTCCGCGCCCAGGCGCTTGACCCCGCTAAGATCGAAGCCCTTCTCACGCTGATTCGTCACGATCTCGGCTACCAGCTCCACCAATCGGTTCAGCGCACGAAATGCCGTCTGTCCGAAGCGTCCGAAGCCCCCTTTCACTTCCACGAAGAAGGCATTGAGATTGATGAAGTGGTGACCCGCGCCGCTTTCGAATCGTGGATCGCCGAAGAACTCCAGTCGATTGAGGACTGCGTGGACCGGCTTCTCGCGGCCTCCGGCGTCCACCCTCGCGAGGTTAGCAACGTCTTCCTCACCGGCGGCTCGTCGTTTGTGCCGGCCGTGCGCCGCATCTTCGAATCGCGTTTCGGCGCCGAACGCATTCAAACCGGCGGGGAGTTCACGTCCGTAGCCAGCGGCCTCGCCCTCCGGGCGCTGGATCGGCAACTACAGCCCACTGAGGTCTAGCTCCAATTCGCTCGACGCGATTCATTTCCGCTGCGCCGAACCACGCACGGCCAATCCCGATGAATATTCGGACGAACTGCGGCCCCGCGACTCGCTTCGCTCAGAGTCCGCTCACGGCGATAACAGCCCGCTCGCCGAAAATTTAGATTCTCCCGTGGCATTTCCCTAAGTGATTTGGGGCATGCGCCCCAAACTTTGAGCATGCTCAGGATGTCTTCCAAGACGCTCGCCCCCATTCTCTTCTTACTTACTTTCTCCGCGACACTGAGCTTCGCTCAATCGACAAGCGGAAACTCGGGGACCGTTCGCGGATCGGTGGTAGACCCCTCTGGCGCGGCCGTTCCCGGCGCAACCGTGGAGATTAAGAACGCCGTCTCCGGCTATGACCAGAGCGTCCCGACCAGTGCTCTGGGGAATTTTGAATTCAGTAACCTTGCGTTCAGCAACTATCACCTCAGCGTATCGGCGGCAGGTTTCCAAGGGACGGAACAGGACGTGAGCGTACGCTCGCCGCTGCCGGTGGAACTGAAAATCTCAGTTAGGATTGGCGCCGCGAACGAAACCGTTACCGTCACCGAAAGCGCCGATCTTCTGGAAAACGATTCCACGGCCCATACCAGCGTCGATCGTCAGCTTTTTGACAAGCTGCCGCTGGAAAGCGCCTCTTCGTCGCTCAGTTCACTCGTCACCTTGGCGACACCCGGCGCCGCGGCCGATTCCAATGGCCTTTTCCACGGATTGGGCGATCACGCGTCGAACTCTTTTTCCATTGACGGCCAACCCATTACAGACCAGCAAAGCAAGGTGTTCTCCAATCAGATTCCCGTCGAATCCGTTCAATCGATGCAGGTCATCGAAGGCGCGCCCCCTGCCGAGTATGGCGGCAAGACCAGCCTCGTAATCGTCGTGAACACTAGGTCCGGATTGGGCGTCACTACGCCCCATGGCGACATCACGACGTCGTATGGCACGTTCGGCACGGCAAATACCGGAGTGAATCTTGCCTACGGCGGACAGACTTGGGGCAACTTCATCTCGGCCAGCGGTCTGAACTCAGGCCGCTTTCTGGACGGTCCCGAGTACCAGGTCTTCCACGATCACGGCAACGAGGAGAACATTTTTGACCGAGTCGATTTCAAGCTTTCCGACAAGGACACTATCAATTTGAATCTGGGCTTCACGCGGTCCTGGTTCCAGACGCCAAACTCATATGACGCCCAAACCGCGAGCGCCTGGAACGGCCTTGCCGCGGATAACGGGGGCCTCGGGCCGAATGGGTTGCCGGTTGGCTCCGCCGACCAACGATCGAAGATCAGAACGGTGAACCTTGCGCCAGTCTGGACGCGGATCCTCTCGCCCAACGCAGTCTTCACATTCGGCGGCTTCTTCCGCCAGGACCAATACAATTACTACCCCAGCAGCGACCCCTTCGCCGACTTCACGCCAGATCTTCAATCGGCGACGGTGGGTCAGAGCCGGCGTTTGACTAACGCAGGCGCCCGTACCAGCGTGTCGTATGTCAAAGGGATCCACAACATTAAGATCGGCTCAACCTATGAGCACACATTCATCACTGAGAGAGACCGGTTTGGCTTGGTTGACCCCACCGCCAACGCTCCATGTTTGAATCCGGATGGAAGCGCCAACACGGACCCTTCGCTTACTAATCCGAACGGATGCGGGGCCGGTCTCGCGAACGTTGGACAAGGCTCGGTTCCTGCATTCATTCCCCTTCTCGCATGCTATGACCTGACCAGAACCGCCCCGCTCCCCGCCGCCGATGGATGCCCGGCCAATGCAAGCAGCGCTTATGGATACTTCGGCCACGCCGACATCAAAGAATTTGCGTTCTACATTCAGGACGCCATCACCCTCAAGAACTGGACGGTCAACCTGGGCCTGCGCGTCGACAAATACAACGGCATCGCGAGTGCCGCGCAAGGCGAGCCTCGCCTCGGAATCGCTTACAACTTCAAACCCACGAATACCGTCCTCCGCGTTTCCTATGCCCGCACCATGGAAAGCCCGTTCAACGAAAATTTGGTGCTCGCAAGTCTGGGCTGTAACGACCCGGTTGTCGTCGCGTTCCAGACCCTGGTTGCGGGCGGCGCTTGCGTCACAATCACGCCGTTAAGTCCCGGCCATCGCAATGAGTTTCACGCCGGGCTCCAACAGGCTTTCGGCAGGTTCCTGGTGATCGATGCCGAGTATATCTGGAAATATACCCACAAGGCCTTCGACTTCAGCGTGCTCGGTAACACCCCGATCACCTATCCCATCGAGTGGCAGAGCTCAAAGATTCCCGGCTATGCAATCCGCGCCACGGTGCCGAACTTCCACGGTTTCTCAGCCTTTGTAGTGATGTCCAGCGTCGCGGCTCGCTTCTTTGGCCCACAAGTGGCCGGGATTGGCGCAGCCCCTGGGGGAAGCAGCGTTTTCCGCATCGATCACGA
>CAJCIT010000270.1 GCA_903970405.1 Acidobacteriaceae bacterium
TCGTTACCCAGGCTAAGGGGCAGCGATCCGGACGAAACGTCTTCTTCGACATTTTCAGGTTCGAGGACGGCCTCGTTGTCGAGCACTGGGCTTTCTCCGCCATGGACGCTCCTCCCAATCAGAGCGGACACACTCAGACCGACGGACCCACTGAGGCAACACTCTCTGCGGACACAGAGAAGGTTAAGTCGATTGTCCGGGAATACTACGAGACCATTCACGTCTCTGGCGATCACAGTAAAATCCCTCAATATTTTTCTGGAGATCATTGCATCCGCCACGAGCCAGGCGTCCGCGATGGAGTAGAGAACTTCAAACTTGACCTGGAAGAACTCGTTAAGCACAGAAGCATCGACGAGATCAAGTTTGTGTTCGGACAGGGAGACTTCGTGTTTATAGCTGCCAAGGGATCGCATGAGAGCGAGCCTTGCGTGTACATCGACCTATACCGAGTTGAAAACGGGAAGATCGCTGAGCGCTGGGGTTTCCCTGAAGAGGTTCCGCCTGAGGAGGAATGGAAGAATAACAACGGCATTCTATAGGCGCCCTCTTTCTGCGCGGTGGTTCGATGCTTGCTTCGTTCGCGCCGCTCGAGATCACTCAGGGAGAAAATTATGAATAGATTCGAAGGTAAAGTTATTATCGTAACGGGAGCCGGCTCAGGTATTGGCGCCGGCACAGCCCGCCGCTTTCTACAGGAAGGTGCTTTCGTCGTCGTCAATGGACGGCGTGAACACAAGCTGCACGAAACGATCGCCGGCTTTGATGCAGCAAAGTCACTGATTCATCCCGGAGATGTGTCTGATGAGGCTTACATAAAGCGCCTGATTGACGACACGGTCACCAGGTTCGGGAAGCTGGATGTGTTGGTCAACAACGCGGGGATCGCGACCTTCGGTCCTTTCGAGCAGACCACTACCGAGGTTTGGCGGAAGACGATGGCCACTGACCTGGAAGGCGTCTTTTTTGCCTGCCGGGAGGCTTTGCCTCATCTCACGAAGACGAAGGGCTCCATCGTCAACCTCTCGTCCGCATCCGGTCTGGGCGGAGATTGGGGGCTCAGTGCCTACAACGCGGCAAAGGGCGCCGTTACGAATTTCACGCGCGCTCTGGCGCTTGAGTATGGCTCGCGTGGCGTGCGGATCAACGCCGTGGCGCCCAGTCTCACCTCTACCGACGCCACTGCCGATCTTGAGAAGCTTGAATCCGTCATAGCAGCTTTTCGTGACCGCCTCCCGATCGGGAGGGCCGCCACGCCCGATGAAGTCGCGGGTGTGATTGCATTTCTTGCCAGTGAGGACGCCATCTTTATCAATGGAGTGAATCTGCCGGTCGACGGTGGACTCCATGCGTCCAACGGGCAACCGAACTTCCTCAAGCTCCTGGCGCAGGGCTGATTCAGACAGGACCACAAAAATGCGACTTCCCAACATTCCGCCGAACCAAGTGACATCCGAGCAGCCCCCTGTTTGACAAGATTAAGACTGGGATCACGGAGAACCTGCAAGGCTTTACGACGCAGAGGTCGGATGGCTCGCTGATCGGTCCCTTCAGCGCGTTACTGCACTTCCCAGCCTACGGAACGCCAGTCTGGGACTTGTTCCTGGCCCTTGCCGGCACCTCGGTGCTGCCAAAGGCTGCGCGGGAGGTGGTGATACTGGCGACCGCCGCCCGATTTGGATCACTCTATGAACTTTACTCGCATGAGGCTGTGGCGGCCACGCACCGCAAGTTTGGCGACGTGAAGCGCTTCATTTCCGATGCCAAATATCCCATCCTGTGCGGGCCCAGTTGCACCCCTTCCCATCCATCGTGGTCGCCGGTGATGCGGTATATGCCACGGAGAATCGGGCGAAACTGACATGCCACCGGTTCCTGGACCGAAAGTGCCGTCGGCTGCCTTTGTTTCGGACGGTAAAGCCCCAAGGCTGCGTTTGCTCGGGCCGACAGAAGGCAAGCCTTCCTGCGTCGGCGTCATCGCCCGGAAGAAGTCGCGATCTTGGCGAACAACTTGTCCCAACTTTACATTTTAGCTCCACAGCAAGCACTGAACTGTCGCTGCGGCCAGGATCTGACTGTTCAGTCTGACGCAACTCTAGCCTACTGCCGCGCCTAAACCAGCACACTTTCGAGTGGCGGACGCAACTCAAGACACCACGCCGTATCGCAGCGTGGTGTACCTACAAAAGCAGTACACTGGAATGGGAGACATTGCTCTTCGATCGAGAGACAGTATTCACAACGAAGCCCAGCACGCTCAGATCACTCCAAATAGGCTGCGTGAGCGCTCATAACTCTACTCTGGTTTAAGTTTTAAGGATACCGCCCCTGAAGAAGGACCGTTATGCAACCTGCGGGTGAGCGGCATTGAGATGCCGCTGGCCGAAGCTATCGGGCGGCGAAGAATTCTATGGCTCGAGGGAGGTCGGCGTAGCGATAAAGAAGGTAATCCGGCTCGGTTTCCGGAGGCCCGCCTGGGTTGCCTTGCGGGCAGAACAGGATCGTCTTCATGCCGACTTGACGGGCGCCCTGAATGTCCCGGAAGCGGTCGTTGCCAATGAAAATCGCCTGGCTGGGGCGAACCTGCAGTTTCGTTAAAGCCGCTTGAAACAAGCGAGGGTCGGGTTTGCGGTAACCGTAGTCGCCTGAGATGATGATGGGAGCGAAAAAGCCGGCGAGCCCGGCGGCGCGAAGTTCGGGCAAACCGTAGACGCTTTGCGCATCCGAGACCACGGCCAGAGGGTAACGCGTCTTCAACTGAGTCAGAATCTCCTGCGTTTGTGGAAAAGCCACCAGCCGCTTGCGGGAAATGCCGCGCTGTAGTTCGGCCAGAAACAGAGGCATTTGGCGAAGCTTCTCCGGTTCGAGAGAGCGTGTGTATTCAGTAGACTGACGGCGTATCGCTTCACGCCACACGGCCACCACATCGAACTCCGGATATGTTTCCTTAGTCGCCGCGAACTGCTCTTTCATGATCTGGAAGTACAAGTCGCGTACTTCGCCGCGGCGGAGGGCGATGCCCTGATAGGCCAGAAAGTGGCCAATGGCGCGATAGATCTCTTCCATCCACTCATCCGTTTCGATGTCGATCAACGTTCCGTTGACATCGAAGAGCAGCGCGCGAATTTCCATTTACGGCGTCCGCAAAATGTTCTTCGCTTCTTCCACCAGCCGCCAACGCTGCGGAGGGCTTACCCAGGAATTCCGAGCAATGCGCAACAGGGTGAGAGCCATCTGGAAAGGGACCCGGCCGGTGATGGCACGGAAGGCGCGGTCACGGTCAGGGAAGTGGCAGGCATATTCCCAGAGGAAATGCCCGATGAACGGCTCGGCCGCGTCCTTGTTCCCGGTCCCCTGCATGAAGAGGTGCTGCAACTCTCCGGCAATCCTCCCCAGATCGAAGGTACGGTCTGCGCGCTTCATGCGCTCCAAGTCGATCGCGATCACACTGAGACCGCGCCCGAATAGCAGATTGCTGGGTGTGGCGTCGCCATGGACAAGCACCTGGTTATCCTCCCACATGCGCGGCTTCCCCCGCCACAGGTCGCGCAACCAGTACAGTTCATCCGCGTCCCAGCCGCCGATGACGTGTTGGGCGGCGAGTTTCCGGACCAGGCGATCCAGGTAGGCGCAGTCCTGGTGGAAATCCACGCCATAACCGTTGGCTGTGCGGTTGTGAAGAGTGGCGAGAAAATAGGCCAACGCAGTCAGTTTCTCGAAAAGCGGCGCGGAATGCCGGTTGTTTATGGCGTCGTCGACGAAGGCGCTCAACGGCGCCCCCGGAGCGTATTCCTCCACCAGAATGCTGTTCAGCCACGAATTCGTGCCCAGCGGGCGCACCACATGATGGGGATAACCGGCCAGCCCATAGCTGCGCAGGAGTTCAAGATTGTCAAACTCCTGCCGCATTCGTTGGACTGCCTGGGCCGTGTCATGGCCATTGCTGAGAAAGAACTTGCCAACAACCTGGGCGCGGCTATGGCGCTCCTCATAAAGATAGACTTTGCTGTGCTTCATGCTGAAGACGCGAAAGTCAGCGACGTTGTCGCGGACGCCCATCCGGGGCAAGACTTCGTGCAGCAAGTAGGGGTGTAAGGGATCGCGGGAAGAAAGATGTCCAACGTAACTCTTTGACACAGGCACGCTCCCAACGGGTCGCCGGGCCTGCGGAATTGGACGGGGAATCTATCCGCTAACGTGGGGCCAGATCAGCTTACTTCGCCGTTGACATCGAAGTGTAACATGATTGAAACGTCTTAGCATCGCCTCTCGGCCTATTTCTTAACGACGCGGATCTCAAAGACCTTGGGCCAAAGCTTGCCAGTGACGAAGATGCGGTCGCGGGCGGCGTCATAAGCGATGCCGTTGAGAACGTCCGCATGGCCGGCGCGTTCGGCGGACGTTAGTAAGCCGGAGAGATCGATCCAACGGTTGACGCGGCCAGTCTTCGGATCGATCACGGCAATCCTGTCTGTCTGCCAAACGTTCGACCAGATTTCCCCCTTGATGTACTCGAGTTCATTCAACTCCTCGACGGGACGATTCCCATCGGTTACGGGAAGGGTGCCCGTTTCCCGGAGAGTCTCCGGATCGATGAATCGCAGTACGCTTGATCCGTCACTCTGAATGAGGCGCTCGCCATCGTGGGTTAGTCCCCAACCTTCGCCTCCATATGCGAAGGTGCGCTCCTGTTTGAATGTGGAGCGGTCATAGACGAAGCCCAGACCCGCCTTCCAAGTGAGTTGGATGAGTCTATTGTTCCAGTCAGTAAGTCCTTCCGCGAAGTATTGCGGCGGAACGTCTGCTTTTTGGAGCACTTCGCCGGTCTCCACCTTCACCTTGCGCAGCGAGGAACGGCCAGCCTGACCCGTCACCGGATTGGTGTATTGGTCATTGAGGCCGGTGCTTTCGTAAAACACGCCGTCCAGGTAAATGAATCCCTGAATAAAACCTGCGCGGTCATGCGGATACGCATGAACCACTTTGTAGCCGAAAACCGGCGCCGGGGTGATATCGGCGGGCACATGACGGGCAGTCAAGGCGAGCGACAGAACAAGGCTCAGAACGGCGGCGGGAAACCACAAAGAACGGCGCATATTTTTTCAAATCACGAGAAAGAGATGAACATCCATGACGTTCGTCCCGGTGGGACCGGTTTCGACCAAGTCCTCTATCGATTGAAACACCGGATAGGAATTGTTGTTTTCAAGCGCGGGCCGCGCAGGCTTCTTTCTGGCGGCCGCGCGAGCCACGGTTGTGCCATCCGCAATGGCGCCCGCGGCGTCGGTGGGGCCGTCAGTGCCATCGGTGCCCGCGCTCAAAACCAGCCAATCGGGCACTCCTTCGAGGGCCAGGGCCGACGCCAGGGCGAACTCCTGGTTGCGCCCGCCCTTGCCCCGCCCGCGAACAGTTACCGTGGTCTCGCCGCCGGCCAGCAGGCAGACGGGAACAGGGAAAGGACGTCCGGTCGACTTGATTTCGCGGACGATCTCCGCCAGGGTCTCGGCCACAACCCGGCTCTCGCCACGCAGAGTACTTGAGAGGATCGCGGCTCGGTAGCCGAGGGCCGTGGCCTTGGCGGCGGCGGCGTCAAGCGCCAGCCGGTTCGAACCGACGATCACGCTGTGGACGCTCTCAAACAGCGGATCGCCCGGCTTGGGCGTCTCCGGCAACTCGCCGCGCGCCCCACGCTCCAGGACGTCGAGGACCGAGCGCGGAATGAGACCGGTCAATTTAAACTTGTCGAGGACACGCAGGGCATCGCCGTAGGTGGTGTCATCTGCGACGGTGGGACCGGAGCCGATGACGGTCAGGGGGTCGCCGATGACGTCGGAGAGCAATAGCGCCACCACGGTGGCGGGATAAGCAAGCGCCGCCAGGCGCCCGCCTTTGAGCAGCGACAGATGCTTGCGGACGGTGTTGAGCTCGAAAATGTCCGCGCCGGCGCGAAGCAGCAGGTCAGTGGTCTTCTGCTTATCGGCGAGCGTGACCGGAGGCACAGGCGCCGGCAGCAGCGCCGAAGCGCCGCCTGAGATCAGGACCAAGACCAAGTCACGCGCGGTGGCCTGGCGTAGCAACGCCTCTATCTCATGCGCAGCTTCGAAGCCGGCGCCGTCGGGAATGGGATGACCGGCCTCGCGGATCTCGATGCGCGATCCGCGCGCCGGAGGTTGCCCATGGCCCCTCTTAACCACTACAATGCCGGAGTGGATCCGCGCCGCCCCGGCGACATTCTCGAGGGCTTTTGCCATGGGCGCGGCCGCCTTCCCTGCCCCCACCACAAGGATGCGATCGAAGCCGGCGAGCGGCAGGTGGAGGTTTTCGATTTGGAGCATCGGCGCGGCTGGCGCCTGACGATGCAGCGTGACAGCCCTGGCCACCGCCGGCCCAGCGCTGGCAGCTTTCACGGCAGCGTCGAAAATAGCTCTGGCATCCGGGCGGAGACGAGCCCGTGTGGGACGGCGCGCCGTCTTTAAACTCCGTTCGGTCGCCATATTGCGTCTAAAAAATGGGCAGAGCGAGGATGCGATTTACGATGGCATCGATATCGTCCTCAGAAATCTCGATGCGGAAATCAGCCCGGCTATAAAGGGGACGCCGATCCTCATAAAGGCGGGCCAGCAGTTCCGGGTTGCGGGCGAGCGGGCGATTGGTGGTGTCGCCCAGGCGCTGGCGGACCACTTCCAGAGGACAATCGAGCCAGACCGTCACGCCATTGTTTTCCAGCAACTCAAAATTGCGCGGTTGGACGAAGGCGCCCCCGCCCAGAACAACAACGCTGGGCATACCCGATTGCACCATCCGCACCCGCTTGGCGATCATCTTCGTTTCCAGGTCGCGAAACGCCGCTTCGCCCCGCTCATCGAAGATCCGCGCAACGGGCATCCCTTCCTGAGCCTCGATATCGTGGTCAATGTCATGGAGCGGCCATCCGAGATGGTCAGCCAGGACCTTCCCGATGGTGGTCTTCCCTGAGGCCATAAACCCGACTAGATAGAGTCCTGGAGTGCGCTTGAGTTTAAGCGTCATGAGCCGGTTCTGATGCCGTTTAGTATATCGTTCGGCCCGCAAAAGGAATTTGGGCGATACAACAGGTGTCTTTTCGGCGGTGGCGCCGGCGTTAAAGGCAGATCCGGCCAATAGAGATAATGGGTTATGCCAGCGACCCTGCTCCCTTTGTTTCCCCTTTCGCTGGTCATGCTGCCTTCCTCCGCCATTCCGCTTCACATTTTCGAAGACCGGTACAAGGAGATGATGGGGGAACTGATCGCATCGCGAGGCGAATTCGGCATCGTGCTGGCCCGAGACGAGGGCATTGTCAGCATCGGCTGCACTGCTACCGTTGAACAGGTGGTGGAGCGGTACCCCGACGGGCGGCTCGACATCGTGGTATTGGGACGCCGCCGGTTTTCGATTGAGTCGCTTAACGATGAGAAGTCATACCTGCGAGCGTCGGTGGAGTTCTTCAATGACGAGGAGGCGAGGGACGTGCCGCGAGAATTGCGCACGCGCGTTATTCTCGCTTATGAACGCCTCCGGGCCACCTTGAGCGGTCAGCACACGGGCGCCGGGCCGCCAGCGCCCGAAGCTCAATTGGACCTTCCGCAGATGAGCTTCCAGGTGGGACATTTGATTTCCGATGTCACCAAACGCCAGATGTTATTGGGGCTGCGCTCGGAAATTGCGCGCCTCGAGTATCTGGTGTCGATCCTGCCGGAGTACACGGAGCGACAGGAGCAAACCCGGCTCGCCAAACGCGTAGCGCCGCTCAACGGCCACGCCAAACACGTGGTCGATTAATACGGACCCCGCGGGCCTCGCTCCTCAGGACAAAGAATTCATGAAACTCAGCCTTGTCTTCGACGCCGACGACACTCTTTGGGAGAATAATATCTACTTCGAAGAGGCGTTTGACCGCTTTTTCGACTACCTCAGCCATTCCTCGCTGACGCCGGCGCAGGTGCGAAAGGTTCTGGACGAGATTGAGATTGTGAATGCCAAGGTGTACGGCTATGGCTCGCGAAAATTCGCCCGCAATCTGGCACAATGCTACCGGCATCTGGCGGAACGAGAGATCTCAGAGCAGGATCTCTCCGTTGTAATGGACTTCGCTCACCAGATTCTGGAAAAGCCGATGGAGTTGATCGAGGGCGTCGCGGAGACGGTGGCCGAACTCTCTGAACGGCACGATTTGACCATTTTCACGAAGGGCGACCCGGACGAACAGCGGCTAAAGATCGACCGTTCGGGCTTAGGCCGTTACTTCCAGCATGCGGCCGTCGTGAAAGAAAAGAACGAGGCGGCCTACCGGAGCCTTTCAAGCGAACGCGGCTTCGTACCGGAGCGGACGTGGATGATCGGCAACTCGCCTAAATCGGACATCAACCCGGCGCTGGCGGCGGGATTGAGCGCGGTGTTCGTCCCGCATCCGCGCACGTGGTCACTGGAGCACGAGGAACTGCCGGCGGAGCACCCGAGGCTGATTCGGGTAGAGCGGATTTCGGAGTTGAAG
>CAJCIT010000271.1 GCA_903970405.1 Acidobacteriaceae bacterium
GGTTACGTGCTGCTGCGCGCCGAAGCCCCGGAGAGTCTGCGCACAACGATTCAAGAGAAGGAAAAGGCACGCCTTGCCGGCCAGCCGAAGTCCGATGGCAAGCCGATGAAGGCCGGTTCGCTCACTGACCGTCTCTGGAACGGCTGGGTGCTTCCCGCCTCCGATGCCGACACTTGGTTTGTCGCCGGCTCCGCGGCCTATTACCAGGCTCTTGAAGCGGACGACCCGGAGAAGGCGTTGAGTAAGTGGCGCGCCATTTATCGGGGCACGAAACTCGGTCCCCAGAATGCCATGACGCATGTCCAGCTTGAGCGGGCGAAGGGCGTGCTATTCCTCGATTCCCTGCGCCACAGGATGGGTGACGACGCTTTCCTGAAATTGATGGGCGATTATTACTCCGCCAACACCACCAAGACCGTTACCGCCCAATCGTTCCTCGATAAAGCCGGCGTGGCCTTCGAATTCACTGAGCCTGCGGACGGTCCGGCCTATCTCACCAGCGACATCACCCGCCGCCTCTCCTCGGCGGTCATCGTCTATGGAACTGTGCGTGAAGCCGGCGCAAACCGCTATGCCGCTGAGCAGATGCAAAGTCGTTTCCTCGACCGCTATGAAAGCGAGGCGCCGATCTATAAGGATTTCGAGGTCTCAGACGACCTGTTGCGCCATCGCGATGTGGTGTTCATCGGCCGTCCGGAAGCGAACTCAGCGCTGGCGGCGTGGGCTGAGAAAATCGGGCTCTCCTATCAGGGCGCCAGTTTCACGATTGACGGCGAGACTCACGCCTCTGAGCGCGAGGCATTGCTGCTGGCGGCGAAGAATCCGCTGGACGCCTCGCATATGGTGATCACCGTAGCCGGCAACGATGCACTCCGGACAGTGAAAGTATCACGGCTGGGCGCGCCGGCCGAATACCTGCTGCTGAACGACGGTAACCCGCCCCGCGATGGCTTTATTGGACAAGGCGCAAGCGTGGCTGGAAGAAATTAAACGCCCGCGGCGGGCGCTTATGTCAGGCCGCCTTCTGCCGGCAGAGCGACATAGAACGTCGATCCGCCTGGTTCCGATTCCACCCAGATGCGGCCTCCCAGGCGTTCAATCACTCGCTTGCATGTGGTGAGGCCGATGCCCGTGCCGGGAACGCCCCGATCCTCCAGGCGATAGAACGGTTCGAAGATCTTCGCCCATGCGTGTTTGGGTATGCCGCAGCCATTATCGGCGATCGCGATCACCCACTCAGAGCCGCATCTCCGGGCGGAAGCATTCACGATGGCCGGAGCGGATCCGCGATATTTGAGCGCATTTTCAATTAGGTTTTGGAAGACAATGGTGGCCTGGATCGGGTCCGCCGCGACGGTGGGGAGCAGGCCGCGCTTGACCGCTGCTCCGCCCTCGCTGATCCGGAGGCTGAGGTTCGAGACGGCATGGTCGAACGCGGAGTTCAGATCCACCTGCTCCAGCCGCTGCGGATCGGGCTGGATGGCGCGGGCATAAGACAGCAGCGACTTGATCATATCCGTGCCGCGGCTCGCGTTTTCGCGAATCACCTTCACTAAATGGAGGGCCTGCTGGTCGAGCTGCGCCGAGTGTCTCCGTTCAAGGAGCTGCGCAAATAGGGAGATAGTTCGAAGCGGTTCCTGCAAATCGTGGCCGGCAACGCTCGAAAACTGCTCGAGCTCGTGATTCGAACGCGCCAGCGCCTCGGTCTGGTTCAAGAGTGCTTCCTGCGTTCTCTTCTGCTCTGTGATGTCGAAAGTGACGCCGGCCACCAACTTGGTACCGTCGTCGCGCCGCATGAGCCGGCCGATGGAGAGAAGCCACCGGATTTCGGTGCGCCATTGAATGCGGTACTCCACTCGAATCTCACCGTCACCGGGGTTCAGAAACGCAGCTTCCGCCGCCGGACGATCCTCCGGGATGACCACTGAAAGCCACGTCTCTAAGGCCGCGGGATGCATCGCCGGATCAAGACCGCAGATCTCAAAGCTTTCCCGGCTCCAAGTGGCTTCCCCGGTTTTGGGATTCCAGGTCCAGGCGCCGGCCTTGGCGGCGGACTGGGCCAGCCGCAATTGCTCTTCGCTGCGCTGGAGTTCGTCTTCAAAGCGCTTGCGATCGGTGATGTCGCGCGAGATGCCAAGCAGACCGGCGATCTCGCCATTTTCATCCAGCAGCGGAGACTTCGTAGAGAGGTAGATTCGTACCTTACCGCTTTCGGTGACGGGTTCCTCGGCGACCACGGTTTCGCCGGACGAAAGCACACGGGCGTCCACGGCCTCAATGTGACGGGCTTGTTCCTTGTCAAGGAATTCGGAATCGACCCGGCCGACAAGTTCAGCGCGCGATGACCCCAGGATGCGGGCGCACGCCGAGTTCACAAGGATAAAGCGCCGCTGGCTGTCCTTGACATAGATCGAGTCCGGCATGCCCTCCATCAAGGCTTCGAGTATCCAGTGCAGGCGGCGGCCGGAGTCAGCGATATCTTGCGGTGGCATATCGGCGAAAGGAGTCCGATGGCGGACGGCGGCATCGGCTTGCGTCATATCGGGGGCCTCCGCTCCGGCACCCGAACCAATGTAGACGATCTTGCCATACTGGGGATTGTCTCGCGTCCGGTATTACGTTCTGTTCCCAGCGCTGGCCATATCGCTGGCCGTTCTGTATCTGGTCCAGCTCGATGGCACGGGCGCGGTGGACCCCGATGAGCCGCGTTATATCGCAATCGGCCGGGCCATGGCGGCATCCGGCGATTGGATCATGCCCCGGCTGTGGGGGACGCCGTGGTTTGAGAAGCCTCCATTAGTGTATTGGCTGACGGCCGCGGGAACGTCAGCAGGCTTGCCTCCCGATTTGAGCGGGCGGCTACCTGTGGCGCTCCTGAGCTTGCTATTCCTGGCGGCCTATTTTGGGCTGCTGTACCGGGAGTTCGGCTTCCGGAGTGCCTCTGCCGCTTCGCTCCTGCTGGGCACTTCAGCGGGATGGATGGCCTATAGTTCACTGGCGCTGACCGACTTGCCGATGGCCGCTTTCTTTTCGCTGGCGGTTTTGCTGTTGTTGCCGCTGGTGGGCGAGCGTAACGCGCCTGGGCCAGATCGGCTGCACGCCCGCTGGCGTATTGCAGCGGCCGGAAGCGCGATCGGCGTGGCGGCGCTGGCGAAGGGTCTGGTGCCGGTGGTGCTGATCCTGCCCGCCCTCTGGTTCTGCCGGCGCCATCTGAGGCTTGTCTGGATCGGCGTGGCGGCATTTCTGGCGATTGCCGCCCCCTGGTGCGTCGCCCTTTATCTGCGAGCCGGTTGGCCCTTTATAGAAGAGCTATTCCTGAAGCAACACCTGGCGAGGATTTATTCGGCTGTATTCGTGCATGTGCGGCCGCCCTACTACTATGTACCCGTTTTGCTGGGAGCGATGTTTCCCTGGACGCCGCTGCTGTTACTGCTGGCGCCGCGCTTGCGGCGGGATCTCCAGCGCGATGAGAGACGCCGGTTCCTGGCCGCGGTTGTGCTTTTCGGCTTCATCTTCTTCAGCATCTCGGTGAATAAGCTGCCGGGATACGTGCTGCCGCTGTTGCCGCCGCTGTTTGCGTGGGTTGGCATATGGTTTGAAGACCGGCGCCCCTCTGAAGTACCGCGATTGCTGGCGGTTGCCTGTACGGTCCTAATTGCGACGATTCCGTTTCTCACGCTGGCCTTGCCCGCCGTCCTTTCCGGCCGGCCGTGGTGGCCGGTTCCTCTGGTTGTGAAACCGACCCTGCTGGCGTTCGTCCTGGTGCCGGTTGGATTCGCGCTGCTGGCGCGCCGGGCGTGGCTGGGACCCATGGCGTTATTCGCCTGTATTACCGCCGCGTTCTACCTGAAGGAAGAGGCGGCGCCGGTGCTGGACCGCGAAGTGTCAGTGCGGCAGCTATGCCGTGAATTAGAGCCGCGCATCGGCGATGTGTGCGACGGGGGCCTGCACCGCAGAGCGCAGTACCAGTTCGCGTTATATCTCGGCCATCCACTGCCGCTCTGCGGAACCGGCGCTTACAAGGTGAGGCTTTCTCAGCGAGGCAATGAGCGGCCAGCGGTTATTGAGGGCGCTTCGGAATGAGGCTGATATTCTGGCGATGCGCTCTCCCGTTCAGGGAGGCCGCTACGTGTAGTTTGCCAAGGGAGACACTCGATTATGAATCGCATTGCAAGCGCCCACTGGAGCGGAAACCTGGCCAAGGGATCGGGCAGCCTCACCACCGCCAGCGGTGTGCTATCCGCCACGCCCTATTCGTTCCACAGCCGGTTCGAACAGGGGGCCGGAACGAATCCGGAAGAGTTGCTGGCGGCGGCGCATGCGGGCTGCTTCACCATGGCATTGTCGCTGATTCTGCAGCAGGCGGGGTTAACGGCGGACAGCCTGGATACGAAGTGCACTATTTCGCTCGAGAAGGACGGCGAAGGGTTCGCGATTACCAAGAGTCACTTGGAATTGCAGGCAAAGATCCCAAATGCGACGCCCGAGGCGTTTGAGCAGTCGGTGCAGGCCGCCAAAGCGAACTGCCCCGTGTCAAAACTGTATGACACGGAAATCACGCTGGAGGCAAAGCTGATTTAGGTGGCCGTCCCTGGAATCCGGTCCCGGCCTACTTCGCCAACTGAAACTGCCGGAGCTTTTCGTAAAGTAACCGGCGGTGGATGCGCAGGGCTCCCGCCGCTCTTGACTTATTGCCCTTTGAGAGCGACAGGCTGCGCGTGACCAGCGCTCTTTCAAGCTTGTCGATGTTCTCGCGCCAGCCGTCATCGATCGGAACCAGGTCAGTCCAATCGGGCGCGCCTTGGCCGTTGACCGGGGCTTCCGAAAACCCGGCTGTCCCGAATTTGAGGTGATGCAGATGGATGACCTGATCCCTGCCTGCGCCGGCGCGGGCAAGAACCATTGCCTGCAAAATGGTTGCTTCGAGTTCGCGCACATTGCCGGGCCACGCGTATTCCTGCAAGGCCCCCAGCGCTTCGGCGGTGATTGAGATGTTGGGATAGTCTCGAGTGACGAAGTAATCCACCAGCGCTGGAATATCCTGGCGGCGCTCACGGAGGGGCGGTAGCACAATGACCAGCGGAGCAAAGTGGCGGTAGAGATCCGGGTCGAACAGGCCTTCGGCGGTAAGGCTTTCCAGATCCTTGGCGGTTGAAGCGGCTATGCGGGTGAGCGGGGGAGTCTCTGAAGTCTTGAGGGTATCCAAGGCACTTTCGGGCCGGCGGCCCAGCAGGAGCGCTGCCAGTAACGTCTGCTGGTTGGGAGGCAGATCGGCAATCTCGTCCAGAAAGAGCGTTCCGCCCGCCGCTTCGGATAGCCTGCTGAATGGTCCAGAGACGCCAAAGAGGTTGGCCTCTTCCGGCACGGCTCGACAGGCGACGCGAAGTAAAGGTCCAGAGGAGTGGGCGCCGGTCTCGTGGATGGTTTGGATCGCCAGTTCCTTGCCGGTGCCGGTTGCACCCCTGACCAGGATCGGCTCGTGGCTCCGGGCGGCTTGGGACACCAGCTTCTGAGCCCGCTGAATGGCCGGGCTGTGGCCCACGATCGGGGAGGCTCTGGGTACGGTATATTTTTCCAGGTCTTCTGTAGGCTGCATCCGTCGCTCTAGCTATTCGGGACGCGGGAAACAGCAGGCCGGTTGCAGGAACCTCGCTGGGCGGCGCCGGCAAATCTCTAGACGGTGGCTGGCGGTTCGCGGCGTTCCACCAGGATCGTGCACTTGGTAACCACGGCGGCGATAGCGCCAACGGCAGCCAGAACGGGCGCGGCAATCACACCGATGGCGGCGAACGTCACTGGGATCTCAACCAGCGTGTGCCCCTGTTCGTTCTTGATGATGACGCGTTGAACGTTGCCTTCGTGGATCAGTTCCTTCACCTTTTCGACAAGGTTGGAACCCATTACATGAATCTCTTCTTTAAAGTCTTGAAAACTCATTTTCGTCCCTCAGACCTAATGTACGCGTCGACGGGCGGCGATGTTCCTCGAAAACGGCCAGGTTGATGTGGGACGGCCAATCGCAGTGGTTCACAAATAGAAACTCAACGGCTTGCTGCCCGCCCGCGCCGTTACTGAATGAAGCCCAGCTTCCTTAAATCGGCTTCGGGCGCGGGTGGCTCAAATTGAGAGATTCCGAAGGTAGCCTTCTGATGGCCATCCACGAGTGCAACACCGTAAGGAGGATCGACAAACTTGAACGTGCCGCGGAGTTTCGCAACTTCGAGCGCAGTGCCAGCCTTGAACCCGTTGTCATGCAGGAAGCCTTCGGCAAATTGCGGGTCGTTGGTGGGAATGGCGATGACTTTCGTATCGCCCCAGTTGAAGTGCGACATGAACTTCGCAGCCTTGTTGCAGTGCATGCACATCGGATCGTAGAAGAAAAGGAACACTTTGCCGTTCATTACTGAAACGGGCTTGCCGTCCACCACCATCGGACTGGGCGCGGCCAGCCCGGTCCGTTGAACTGCGCCGAAGCCATAAGCGGCAATTGCCAAAGCGGCAACGGAGGCCAGGGCAATGGCCGGGCCCTTGATACTTCTCACCACCGGAGACCAGAAATAGGCAATCGCGCCGAGCGCGAGCATAAGGCCGTCCGTGACAAAGAACATCGGACCGATGGAGCGCTTGATGATGGGAAAGCAACTGCACTCCTGGCCAACCAGGTCTTTGTAGTAGTACCCAATCCAGGCGATGAAGAAGACCAGCAGTCCGCTTGCCAGGAGGCCGCCCCAACGGCGATAGCGGGGAACCAGCAGAAGCACCGCCGCTAAAACCTCGATTGTCCCGAGAACCGACGCGCCCACTGTGCCGTATCCGCCGGGCACCTTGGCTTGCTCCAGGACCTGACCCGTCCGGAAGGGGTCCAGCAGCTTCCATCCGCCGGAAACGGCAAAGATCAGCGCAAGCACCAGCGCCGCAATCAGCGCGGCTGTCCGCTTCCAAGAACGCCCGCCGGGTATTTCGACACTCATATCGATAATTGTAGCGGCCGGTCTTCACTGGCGTGTTCGGCTGCGCCGCCGGTTTCAGGTGAACTAGCAGCCGAACTCCTAGGACTGGCGCGGCGGGCCATCCTCTACTACTTCGGCCGGCGTCACATCGAACTTGCGCACGAGCACGTCCGCCATTTCATCAAGGATCGGCTTCGAAACGGTGAGGTTGATTTCGCCGCTTAAGGCGCGCTGCTGCTTGCCCGTCCAGTCGGCGCACCACTGGAGCATCTACGCCTCCACGCTGACCACAACACGGAAACACGTCCGCAGTCTTGGCTCGGGTGGCCAGAATTGATCTTCCACTCGGTTAAGCTTTCTGATTACTGTCTTCATCGAAGATTCCGTCTTTGGAACATTACGGCTGGTCATCCGCGGGCGGCCTGGGAGACCGCGAAGCTGTCTTCCAGCATCTGAAAGCGGACAATCTCACCATGGGCGACGGTGAGCACGATCGCGAAGTCCGTCTCGACGATCTTGCCAGTTCGCCTGAGCTTGGACACGAGCGAACCAAGTATCACTGCGCGGTCGTCGCCAGCCAAAATGTCGTGCACCTCGAAGCTGATCCGGTCGATCATGGCGCGCGAGTCATTAACAAAATCGGCAATGGCGGCCCTGCCGGACTTCTGTCCGATCCAGGGCAGAGCGCCGGTATCGCCCGCAATTTCCCACTGCAAATGTTCACTGAACAGTTTGGCGATCTCGGCCGGTTCGGTACTGCTGCCCATGCGGCTCAGAAACTCCTGCGCGAGGTGAAGGGTATCGTTCTGACTCATGGACATCTCCTTCCCTTTATTCTTGTCCGCCGGCGACCGAGCCGCAGGATCTCGGCAAGTGATCGAACTCGGGAGTAGTCGTCTTGCGGCCGCTCTTCAAAAGGCATCCCGGCGGCTTCTGCCGGCGCCTCTTCCAGGTCGTCATCTTCGTTCCGTCCCTGCGCGATTAGTCAGCAGGCGCATCCGGGTCCACCATAGTGATCTTTTCTTAAGTTAACGCTTATTAGGGGCGCTGCCCTTGGCTGGATTTAGTCGCAAATGACTATCAGCAACTTCGCCATCGCTCCGAGCGAGTACCGGGATCTTGAAACCGAACTCGCGGATAGAGCTATACATCCGATCAACGACTGAGTCGCTCTTGCGGGGGTTGGCGGGCATAGGCCACTAGCCGGTCAATGAGCCAAATCTGGATTTGCGGGGTTTGGGTGACCGTTCTTGCGTAAGTCACCATCCCGATGGTTCAGATTGGAGGTGCCTTTCGAAGGGTGCGCTTTGCGCTGGCCTGGCGAACCGAGCCTCTACTTTCGATTCTATGCCTCAAATCATCGAGGCAAACACCGGAGAGCTGAACTTGAAGGACCCGCACCACCCCTTCTCGCGCTTTTCGCGCAGGTCGGGTGACCGCAATTTGTCGGCGCTATCGGCTTCCCCAGGCTCGTAAGGTAGGTCGAACGTGGCCGGCATTTACCGATTCGCGCTTACAGAGTTTTGACGGCAGCGATCTCGTCTGCTGGCTCGTTCGTTGTTGCGCCTTCACTTCGGCTAAGGCTTTGATCCTCAGTCGACACCGCCGGCCGCTCACCCTTACGCGCTTGGCGCTGGGCCATCTTTTCCTGTTGCCGCTCCTTGCGCTGTTGTTCTTTCTGACGCTTTTTGAAAGTCTGTGGTCCACGACTCGGCATGCTTAGCTCCTTAGATTAGAAATGAAGAGGCTGATCAGTTTGTTCCTGCATCCAGCTCGAATCCGTCAAGTCCCTTAGGGGGACCTATGGCCCGGCAGCCCTCAGCCAACAGGCTGGGTCTCCTGTCAACTTGCTGGCGCCGTTCACCGAGGATAGTGGCGGTGAACGCTGGGGGTAAACTGGGGGTACCCTTGCGTCCAAGGATAAGGAAATTCGGGTAAGGACGGGTAATTCGATGAAGACGCCTGTGGGTGGGCATCAATGCGGTAAACGGCGCGTCTTCAAATGGTTGCGTTGACAATAAAAGAGATATCCTGGCTCCTCAGGTAGGATTCGAACCTACAACCCTTCGGTTAACAGCCGAATGCTCTACCGTTGAGCTACTGAGGAGCATCTTCGCGCATCAGGCCGACCCGGTTCGGGCGGAATGCGCACTCGTTGCAAACTCCTCCATTAAAACACACCGCCTGCGATTTTTGGCCCAAGATGCATTTCCTGGCCCGGCTGAGTATCGGGCAGCCGCTTCGGATGCCAAACTCAATATGACGCGCCGATGGCAGAATGTCCCCCGCTTCGCTCTGATTCCGTCTCTGACGAGATCCTGGATCCGGTGGAGGCTTATGATCGCATCGCGCCTGTTTTTCCGCGACTCGCCGCCGCGCGCCATTCTTATCTCGATGCCGTGGACCGGCTGGTGATCTCTCAAATCCCGCCGGGCGGCCAGTCCCTGCTGGATGTCGGCGGCTGGGATGGTTCGCGAGGGCGCCGCATTGCAAACGCATCGGGACTGAAAGAAGTCACACTATTGGAACCGAGCGCCGCCGCGCGGAGCCGCTGCCCGCAAGGGACGCGAATCTGGCCCGAGCGGGCGGAGGAGCTTGGCCGCTTACAGGGGAGCTTCGACGTCATCGTATGCCTTTGGAACGTGCTTGGGCACATCTTTCCCATCGGGGCGAGGGTTGAAGCGCTGCGTCAGTTTTCCCGCCTCGCGTCTCCGGCTGGAAACATTTTCGTGGATGTCAACCATCGCTACAATCTGCGTCACTATGGAACGGTGCCCACCGCTGTTCGGTATGTCAGGGACAGGATATCGCCTGGGCCGGAAAACGGCGATGTCACGGTTCGATGGGCACTGGAGAGCGGTTTGTGCGTGACGGCCGGCCATGTCTTTACGCAGGGGGAATTTCGCTGTTTGTGCGACGCCGCAGGTTTGGGCGTGGAGAAGCGATTTGTGGTGGATTACGCAAGCGGGAAAATCCGCCGCTGGGGCTGCGAGGGAAATCTCCTGTACGTCTTGCGGCCGCGCCGCTAACGCTAAAGTGCGGGGGAGAAAAGATCATCACCCTGTCAGCAGATCCGTCAGTTCCTCGATCGTGAAGTCCGGCTCATGCCGCCGCAATTCGTCCGGTTCGCCGTAGCCGTAGAGCACACTACAAATCTTCACGCCGGCCGCCCTTGCCGCCAGAATATCGGGTACGGCATCGCCCACAAACAGGCACTCCTCGGGTTTCGCGTTCAGACCGCGCAGCGCCGCGAATATCACGTCGGGGTGTGGCTTGGCCGGAAAGCCATCCGTCCCTTGTACGTGGTCGAAGTACCGCAATAGGCCGAACCGTGCCAGCACCAGCTTTGTCGTCGGCGTGCCTTTGGTGGTGGCCGTCGACTTCCGGCCGTCCAGTTTCTCGAGCGTCTCCACCACGCCTGGGTAAACCGAGGTCGAGTTGTGGTTCCTTAGCGGATACGCCTGCCGGTACTTCGCCACCAGGTCGTCAAGAAACGCCGGAGTTGCGCCAGGAAACAGGTCGAGGAACAGGTCGTTCAGATGACGCCCGATGTACTTTTTAAGAAAATCAGTTTTCACTGCATTGTGCTCGGTGTCCGCCAGCGCGGTCTGAATCGCCCCGCATATGTCGGCCGCCGAGTCCAACAATGTTCCGTCAACATCGAACAGGTAAACGGGAAAAGTGGGAATTGGCAAAAGCGGTGTCTCCTGGACGGTTGTAAAGCGGGCTGGCAACCTGCGGCCGATTGGTCCCGTTGGGCGTCGCCTGACTTAACCCAACTTTCGCAGTTCGACACATCCGAAGCCGGAAAAGCCTTTGTTTTCAATAAAGGCATCCCGCGGGTCTCCACTACATTTTGAGTGGGGGAAAGGGAACTGGCGGGAACCGGCCGGTGTTCCGGAAACAGACTCAGCGGCGTATACCGCTGCGCTCCCTCATCGAACACTTCCAGCGTTCTGTGCCAGGCCGCGTGCTGGCTGTTGTTGATTTCGCCCAAGCACAGCAATGCCGCCGTGCTACTTTCCCCAATTGCAGGCGCCGGCTTTCCACCACCGTGTAGCCAGCCGACATCAAGGCGCCAGATGTAGCGACAGCACCCAGGAATCGCATGGGCACCGGTCTCCTCGGCGAATATGCGGTCGTTCCCTTATAAGGCGACCGAAATTCCTCGACGCTAGCTGATTTCCCGGTTGGGCGTTGGCCCCATCAGTATCGATGAATCGCATCTGCCGCGTTGACGCTGACGTTCCGCCGTCACTTCCTGAGACTTAGATTCTTCCCACGTTCTCAGTGTCAATGCAGAAGCAGTGAAAAAGTCCCCATGCGGCTTTCGAGAAACTCAAGCTTCGGTGGGAGTGCCTCGACGTGGATGACCGGGGAGCCCAATATTTGGCTTCCTTGTAATCGTGAGGCATCTATGAAATCCCTTCGGTTCGTCCTCGCCGCTCTAACAGTCACGCTGGCGGCACAAGAAACCTCGCCAGTGCCCACCGCTACCGCGATCTTCGAGCGCACGAAAGCCGCAACAGTCATCATCCTGACTGGGGAAGGCGCTGGCCGTCTTCGGTCCATTGCAACCGGCATCATCATCTCAAGGGATGGCGTTCTTCTTACCGCGCTTCACGCCATCAAAGACGCAGCCGAGGTCCAGGTCAGGATGGCAAATGGAGAGGTCTTTGACCGCGTCGAACTCCTCGGCTACGATGAGCGACGCGATGTAGCCGCGCTCAAGATTTCTACTGGCAATCTCCCTGCGTTAGCCTCGGGAAGCTCCGTAAACCTTGCCCAGGGCGACCCAGTGTATGCCGTCACGAACGCGGGTGGCCTTGCTTGGTCGGCCACTGAGGGCATTCTTTCTGCCATTCGTCCTGCCGAGGAAGTCCCCGGGGCTGGTTCAGGTTTTCGTCTCCTCCAGTTCAGCGCGCCAGTCGCCGCCGGTTCCAGTGGTGGCGCACTGGTTGACCGCTCGGGCGCCCTCATTGGTATCATCACGAGCGCTAAAGGGTCTGCCGGCTTCGCCATCCCGATTGAAAGCATTATGGGCTTGGCCGACTCAGGTCACCGCACCGCTCTCGGCTCGGGCTCTTCGCTCCAGATGCCCGCAAGAATAGCCTCGGACGTTCCACAGTCGAGCGCCGCGATCATCGATGTGGACCCTAAGCGGACGCTCAGGGATGCGAAGACTATCTACATACATTCAAAGACTGCCTTCCTGACCGTTGACACGCTCGACCGTACCCTTGCGCTCCAGAAAGACTGGCCGAAATTGGGCTTGACCATCGTTCAGGACAAGCGCGTTGCTGATTTGCTCATCGAGATCGATCGTCCGCTCTTTACCTACATTCACACGTTCGTCATCGTAGACAAGAGAACGTCGATCCTGCTTGGTTCTGGCAAGGTTACCGCGTTCGACGGGACTATCGCTTCGGGAGGGCTCGCCAAGGACATCGTCAAGATCTTCGCCGCTGTCCGCTTGCCACCCTCATCCAAATAGGACCGCGAGTGTTCATGCGACGGCCACCGAAGTGCCTGCCCTCCGCACGTTAAGAGATGTCTCCGCACTGCGACGCCAAAGCCTGCAATCAGGAGGTCGTGATACCCGCTGCGGTGAGTGTGCTGTCGATAATCGACAGCGGATTGAACGCATTGCTCGCCGACTGGCTGTTCTGCAACGAAGCCAGCAGTTGATTGAGCGATTGGCCCGTGGTGCTCGAAGAGCTCGCGGAACTACCGCTCGAGTCTGAACCGGAGTCGGTGCCCGACCCCGAAGAGAAACGAAAGTGATGGTGATGAAAGTGGCCGCCGCCCTCCGCCCCCTGAGCCAGACCCTGAATATTCAGGGGTTGACCGCTCTTCGACGCGGTGGAGAAATCCGTGGCCAGATCATTGAGGAAGTTGGCCGCGTTGGTGTTGCCGCTGGCCGTTGCGCTTTGCGCGGCGGTTTGCAGATTCGCCGCAATTTGCCCGGTGACCTGCGCGTACTTTGTGGGGTCTGTTTGCTGAAGCGTTTGGAGCGACGCCAGCGATTGGCTTAGGTTCTGCCCGGCGTTGCCGGATAGCGAGCCGCCCCCCGATTCGGATGCGAATAAGGAGGCGAGACTGTTTTGAGTGTTGGTTTTGTTGGTGGAACCGCCGCCCAGGATCGTGCTAAGTGCCGGTTGGATCAAGCTGCTGAGTCCAGTGATAAGTGCGCCCATGCCGTTTCCTGTAGCAGGTGTGTTGCCAGGGTTTGCGCTTCCACTAACCTGCTGAAAAGAAATGAATATTGGCGCTAAGACGGGCGGCAGGATGATGGCGGCGCGTTCAATCTTTGACGGCGGGCTAGAACGTGCCGGGACGGGTCCCGATTTGAAACGGAACCGATGATGCTAACGGCGCGCACGTTTTGTGAACCGGCTGAGTACCTCGCGCGACTCGGGAATGCCCAAGAGAAACGACCCGCCGAAATAGAGCGCTCCGTATACGCCCAAGGCGACAACGGCCAAGGGCAAGGGATGGTTGGTGCCGAGAGCGCGCTTGAGGCCGTAGGCCGCCGCTGCGGCGAGGAAGGCCAGAGCCCAGAGCTTGACAACAAAATCGGCCGGCACTCCGACGCGGCCGATTCTGCGCCCCAGCGCGCGGCGCAGCAAAGAGTATTCAACCCAACCGGCGATCCCGGCCGAGGCCGTCAGGCCGGCCACTCCCCACTTTTCATTCAGGCCCAGCCAGCGCGGCAGCCAAAGCGCGGCGATTAGGCCGAGCACCGTGGTTAAGGCCACGCGAATCACCGCAAACCGTAACGGCGTCTTCGCGTCATACAACGCGTAGAAAGCCGACGAATAAAGACGTCCCAAGGCGCTGGCGAGTAGGCCGATGGATGAGCCCGCCAGAACGCCCCAGACATAGACCGAATCGGAGCGTTGAAAACGGCCCGATTGGTAGAAGAGCCCGGCCACAATGTCGCCCAGCACCAGAAAAGCAACGGCGGATGGAATCACCAGAAAGGCGATGCGCCGGAGACCGGCGAACAGGCGGGTGCGCAGGAAGCCGGCAATTTCCTGTTCGGTGCCTTTGGCCCCGGAAAGAGCGGGGAGTTCGGACGCCGAAACAGCCATGCTGAAGAGGCTGATGGGCAGAACCGAGATCGTCTGGCCGTAGCCAAGGGCGGCGACGGCGCCCGAGGGCAGAAGGCTGGCGATCACCGAATCGATGTAGCTGCTGACTTGCACCACCCCGCGGCTCAAGAACACGGGAAAGAAGTTTCGAAGCACGGTCTTTACCGCGGGAGACTCGAAATCGAGAGACGGCGAAAAGTCCGGCAGCAGTTCGAGCACGCGCGGGAGTTGCACCAGGAACTGGAGGGCGCTACCGAGCACGAAGGCCCACGCCAAATAGACGGCCAGTTTGGCTTGCGTGGAGTAGGCGCCGAACGCGACCAGGGCTGTAATCATGGCAAGGTTGAGCGCGACAGGAGCGGTGTAGGAGAGCAGGAAGCGGCGGTGGCTATTCAGGATGCCAAGGCACCAGGCGCTGAGGGCCAGCAGGCCGGTACCGGGAAAAATGATGCGGACCAGTTCGACGGTGAGCTCGCGCTTATCGCCCGAAAAGCCGGGAGCAATGACGTCAATGAGCACGGGCGTGATGAGCACCCCGATGAAAACGATAATGCCGCAGACCAGCGAGAGGATACCGAAGACCGCCCGCGCCAGATGCTCCGCTTCGTCATCCTCGCCGTGGGAGCGGAGTTTGGCGTAGACCGTCACGAATGAGGCCGAGAGAACGCCTTCGCCAAAGAGGTTATTGAGGAGATTCGGAATGCGGGTAGCGGCGCGGAAGGCGTCAGCGAAGGCGGAATCGCCGAAGTAGTGGGCGAAGATGCGCTCGCGGATAAGGCCGAAGATGCGGCTGATCAGAATGCCCAGGCCAACGCGGGAGGCCCCACCGCTTGACTTGGGAGAAGCAGCGGCTTCGGCAGCGGCCGCCGGCGCTGGGAAGGCCGGTTCGTCGCGCGATCCAGGAAGACCTGCGTGTGGCGGAGGCGTTGGGGAAGGCGCCGGACGGGAGATGCGAATGCGGACCTGCAAATTGCGAGTGTACCGGGTGGGTGACTTGCAACGGCGACCCGAGAGCCGCGACCGTCTGGGGAGCGGCCGGTTGCTGGTCCCAACGTCTCACAGATCGCCCGCCGTCCCTTCTGAACCGCGCGCGTCAGCAAGCGGGTAAACGCGCAGTTCCTCGTTGCCGCAGTCGCTTCCGGGGACCCAGTTCCGCGCTCAGAACGTTGGAA
>CAJCIT010000272.1 GCA_903970405.1 Acidobacteriaceae bacterium
TTGAAGGCCTTGCAGAACGGACACCGCTGTCAGTTCGTTCGGGCACAGGACCTGTTCGATGAGATGTATGCTTCGCTGGCTGATCGATCCACGCGCCAGTTACTGAACCGGCTGGCGCGTCTGGACGTCCTTCTGATCGACGAATTTGGGTATTTAAATCTCAAGCCCGAGCAGACAAGGCAACTGTCTCGCCCGAGTCGGTTCTTGCCGATTGCAGATGAGGCCAGGGATCAGATTTCCTGTATCCTTGAGGGCATGTTGTTTCCAGGCTTTCCCGGCATTGCGACGGCCCTGGGGCTGTTCGCGCTCGTCTGGCTTATCATCTTCTTGACGAGCAAGGGGAAGCCGGTCGTCTTCGATCCCGGAGGAAAACATGGAGAGTTTGGCAAGAGGCTGCTTCCCATGTACCTGGACATTACAAAATTTGTTTTGGGATTGGCAGCTGGTTCTATCGTCCTTCTTGTCGGTTCGCTGAACTTCAACCAGTCAAATGGACGCTCGCTAAAGCCCTTCGCGTCACCTTTGTTCTTGGTGGCAATGAGCATCATCTACGGAGTCCTTTTCATGATCTTGCTGGCCTTGAACTACGAGCATCATTTGCACCATCCTAATGATCCGCATTCCTATACTTTGTTCAAGTACACGCGGAACCAGGCACTAGGCTTCGCCGCTCTCCTTTGCTTCTGTATCAGCTACATCTGGCTGATCGCCGCGGCAACCAAATGACAGGCCGGAAAGCAGGCTTGAGAATCAGAGCGTCGCGGACGCGTTGGGTGGATAAGCGAGCACAGGGGTATTACCCACATGTGGATACTGAAGAAACTTCGACTTCCGGGTGCAATCCTGATTCTGGCTATCGTCGCCCTGGTGACCTACCTGCTCCGCGGGGGATTTCGCCGGTTCGAGATCACGCCGTATCCGGTTCCTCCCGCCGCATTCACGAACTGGAACGATGTGCTCGCACATCCGCGTGACATTTCTCTGACGACCTTTCAGACTGGCGTCGTCCACATGGACGCGTGCCTGAACCTCGACCCTGCAAGTCCCAGGCAAGCCGACTGCGACCATGTGCCGCGTGATCTCGCCGTGCTGGTTCACTGGGTACACCATCCCCGCTTCGGCGACTTCCTGATCGATACGGGCTTCGACGACTCCTTCGCAAAATATCCGCCCTACGGCAGCTACACCGAGGCGATGAAGTTCTTCAACTGGGCCAACGGCGTCACCAACCGGCAGGAGCCGGGCATGGACCTGGCGGCACAGCTCGCGCGCCTGAAAGTTCACCCGAAGGTGGTGTTCTTCACACATCTCCACCCAGATCACACCGGGGGCGTTTCCGCACTCGGGCCCGGGACCGAGTTTGTTTTCGGCAAGGCCGAAGCCAGTTTTTTGGCGCGCGCCGCCGTCGCGAACCACTTTCCAGCCAACGCGAAGTTTTTCAGCATCGATTTTCCGGGCGCGCCTTCAATGTCTCCCCTCGGGCCGTGTGTAGATCTGCTTGGCGACGGATCCTTTTGGGCAATCTCTGCGCCCGGTCATACCGACGACGACATTGCGTTTCTGATCAATAGCGCATCGCCGACTCTTTTGACCGGCGATGCAAGCCACTTCGGCTGGGCTTTCAAGACGGGCGTCGGCCCAAAGGGCTGGAATGACGCCGGAACCGCTCGCGGCCGCGTAAGCCTGGAACGACTGCGTGCCTTTGCGAGGACTTATCCGAGCGTAAGACTTATCTACGGACACGAAATGGAACGACAATGACAACGATACTTGGAGCCGGCGGCCCGATCGGGAATGAGCTCGCGAAGATCCTGGCAGCCAGCAACAGACCCTTCCGACTGGTAGGCCGCAATCCGAGACCGGTTGCCGGAGGGGAATTGTTCGCGGCAGACCTTGCCGATAAGGAGCAAACCATCCGGGCAGTCGCTGGCTCGACCGTAGTGCACCTGCTCGCCGGTCTCAAATATAACCTTGAGGTTTGGCAGGATCTTTGGCCGCAGATCATGGCTAATACCATCGAGGCCTGCAAACGGGCGGAGGCAAAGCTGCTCTTCTTCGATAACGTCTACACGTATGGGATGGTCGCGGGCCCGATGACGGAAAACACTCCGTACGCTCCCTGTTCGAAGAAGGGAGAGATTCGCGCAATGATCGCAACGGCCCTGATGAAGGAGGTGCAGGCTGGCGGTCTGAGCGCAATGATCGCGCGCTCAGCGGATTTTTACGGACCCGACACCCAAAACGGTGTACCGAACGTTCTGGTTTTTGAACCTTTGGCGAAGGGGGCAATGGCATCGTGGTTGGTCAATGCAGAGGTACCTCACTCGCTGACCTTCACTCCCGATGCAGCGCGCGGCGTGGCAATGCTGGCGGACCAGGCGTCGGCGTGGAACCAGGTGTGGCATCTGCCGACGGCGCCCCATCCGCCAACCGGCCGGGAGTTCATCGCCATGGCTGCAAGTGAATTCGGAGTGGACCCCAAATACCGGGTGTTGAGCCGGTTGATGCTCCGGCTGGCCGGGTGCTTCAACCCCCAGGTTCGCGAATCGTACGAGATGCTGTATCAGAGCGATTCTCCCTATCTGTTCGACTCGACAAAGTTTGCGAACGAATTCGGCTTCGCAGGAACCCCCTATCCGGACGGAATCCGAATCGCTGCTGATTCTTACAAGGGGAAGCCTCGGGTCTAAACATGGGTCACTTGTTGGAATTCGTATTGCGCGCTTTTTTCATCGGCGTCGGGGCCACGGTCGTGATGGACCTTTGGGCGCTGTTGCTGAAGCAGCTTGGCATTCCATCACTGAACTTCGCTTTCCTCGGCCGCTGGATCGGTCATCTCCCCCACGGTCAATGGGCGCATGAAAGCATCGCGAAAGCGTCGCCCATAAAAGGTGAGTTGTGGATGGGATGGCTTGCCCACTATTCAATTGGAGTTACTTTCGCAGCGCTTCTACTCGCCGTGTACGGATTGGAGTGGGCACGAAAGCCAACCTTACTACCTGCACTCATCATCGGGATCGTGACGGTTGTTTCGCCGCTCTTCATCCTGCAACCGGCGCTGGGAGCCGGAATCGCTTCTTCCAAAGACTCCACGGCCAGTCTTCAATTGCATCAAAAGCCTGATCACGCACGCCGTCTTTGGATTTGGTTTGTACTTGGCGGCTCAAGCCGTCGCAGCAACAGTTGGCAGCGTCAAATAGCAGACAGCTCCCGGCGCAGTGTAGAGCAAGGTGTCCAACTCCCGAGTGGCTGGGCAAATCGGAATTCATTGAGCTTCGACGCGAAGTCGTGCTATTCCTCGCCCCCAGTCAGGGCTCGAACCTGAAAGCAAAGGACTTAACCCTAGCGGCCTCTTTGCAGTCCAATGTTTTCAACGCGTTGAAATTTGGCTCCTCAGTCTGGACACATTTCGAACTTTTGCGGCCGAACTGGCACTTTGATCGAACCAGCGGGCGTCTATTGTTTTCAGGGCGATTCGAGCGCACTGCCGACGCTTGTCCATGGCGGGCACCCAGTCTGGACACGTCTCGAACTCGCCAAGGAGCCCAAGTTAACTTCTGGATGGCGCACCGTCCAGGAAACTGCAGCCGGGGCGTTGCGATGGAGGGGACGACAAAAGCAGCGTATGTGCTATTCTGTATGTACAATGTTGTTGTCTATCCGAGATGCGACGCTTCGAGAGGGACGAGGAAAAGAACCGCGCCAACCTCTCAAAACATAAGGTCAGCTTTGAAACTGCGAAGTTGGTTTTTGACGATCCCTTTGCGCTAAGCATCCAGGATCGATTCGTTGATGACGAGGAACGATGGCAGACATCGGGAATGATAGACGATGCTCTCCTGATCGTGGTCGCGCATACTTGGACGGATGATGGAGGTGACGAGGTGTTCCGCTTAATATCGGCTCGAAAGGCAACACGAGGGGAAAGAGAGGCATATGCAGAAAATCAAAGCTGACCGTGCGGGTGAGATTCGCGCACTGAAACTGATGAGGGACAGCGACATTGACACGACAGACATCCCTCCCATTTCCGATTGGAGCAAGGCGGTAGTTGGAAAATTCTACCGACCAATCAAGAGGCCGCTCACCATTCGCCTGGACGCTGACGTTCTCGCGTGGCTCAAAGGACAGGGCAAAGGGTACCAGACCCGAATTAACGCACTTCTGAGAACTGCTATGGAGAGCGGCGAGTCGCAAGCGTTCGTGATTCGTCTGACTGGCTATGGAGAATTCGCGGCCTGATAAAGTGGCGTCTCTGTCGTCGATCAATTCCCCGGCGACACCCATCAAGCGAACCGATTGGGCCGAGCGGCGGGTAGAAGAGTTTCTCTCGTTGCCGTTCTTTTCCGAGTTTGTCTTTCGGGATGTCAGGACCACGGAACGACGGAAGCAGGAACAAATCGCCGATTTCCTGATCTCCCATCGCCAGACCGGCCTTCTGGTTGAACAGAAGTGTCAAGAGGACCCCACCGCCAAAACGGGTCCTAAACTCGAACAGGCGGCACTGAAGATGGCCAAGAATGGATGGTCTCAAGTGCGCCGGGCCTTCACTCGTAACCGCGAGTTTCCCGTTTGGTGCGATCACCCCCGCAGAGGACGCGTAGAATTCAGAGACGGCTTGCCACCGATTCAGCACGGCGTTGTCGCAATCGAGATATTTGAGCCACTTGACCTCGGGTCGGGTGTA
Source organism: Acidobacteriaceae bacterium (assembly GCA_903970405.1). Classification (GTDB taxonomy): domain Bacteria; phylum Acidobacteriota; class Terriglobia; order Bryobacterales; family Bryobacteraceae; genus CAJCIT01. The sequence goes on from CAJCIT010000272.1 coordinate 4,688, forward strand.
GACAGTCTGCCGCTCGATCATGAAGGAGTGACGATTACTTATATCTCGCTGAACGACTTTCTGAATCTGGCCGTCCTTCTGAGGAGCATCCCGGAGTTGACGGACTACCTGTCCGCTCGGCATTCGCTTCCCTCGGCAGACCTGCGCCAAATCGGTGACGAACGAACGCTCTTCAGCTTTTATCTCCTCAACAATGGATCGTTTGCGGGCTGTGCCGGTCTCTCCGATGCTCGACGCGCTGTGGCAGCACAACCGGCTCGGGTTGAAGACGCTTTTCGCCGAAAGTTCGGGGCGGATCAGTACGCACACCTTATGGAGCACGTTGCCGATGAGCTTGCGACGCGAAATCCAAATTACACTGAGGGCATCTCGGAATCGCTTCTTGCAGCCTACGATCCCTCCGGCCAGAGGCGGAACTACTTGGAAATGCAGGCGGCTCTCGCGGATCTCCGGTTGCGTGAGCGCGCTGAACTGGGTCGGGCGTTTCAGAGCGTGATCGAACGTGTCGCCGAGAAGGACCGGGGTTTCACGTTCAGAGCAGCGCGCTTCGACTCGATGTCTGATTGGGTGTACGTGGTGGGTGCTGCGAGAAACGTAGACAGGCCGGAACTCCTTTCGAGGATCATGGTGCTCATGGGGGGCGCCATGGCTTTCTATGAAAAACCTAAATGCCTCGTCGTCGTAGATCGCGATAACAAAGGATATGAGGTCGCCTTGTCCCGACCTGGCGTAAGGCCCACTCCTGCACACGTCGAGGCGGGCAAACACCTGTTCGGCAAGCTTCGCATCACAACCTCACCACTCCATTTTCTTCCCGACGGCTGAAGGTCAATCCTCAACTAGTCCTGATCACAGCCCATGCCCTGCATAATCCACACGCATGTCGTTGTGGTCGCCGCAGGGTTCGAGCCGAGACCACCGGAGCCCGAACGTCCGGAGGCCAGTGTTAGAACACTTTAGGAGAGCAGTTCGAGTCCTACGTGGGTTTTGCGAATTTGGCTCCCCGACATGGATTCGAACCACGGGGAACTTGACAAGATTTCTAACAGCCGCAACTTATTGAAAATAAAAAGTCATCAACCTCATCAAAAGCGCCAAAAGTAGGCTTTGTGTACAAAATCGGTACAAGAAATTATTGAGCCCTCGGAGCAAGCGCGGCCTAGGCGCGGTGAAGTTGACCCTTACTCAGGCCCCGATTTATATTCTTGATCCGTTACTTTCTCCAGCCACTCCACGTTCTTCCCATCGAGCGCTTCCTGGCAGGCGGTATGCGTCATGGCGCTTTCAGCCGAAGCACCATGCCAATGCTTGACATCAGGAGGAGTCCAGATCACATCCCCGGGTACGATCCTGCGAACGGGCTTGCCCCATTCCTGGATGAGACCAGAGCCAGCAGTGACGAGTAGAAGTTGCCCTTTCGGGTGCGCGTGCCACGCGGAGCGCGCGCCGGGCTGAAAGCCCACGGAAGCGCAGGTCAGGCAGGAAGGTGCTTCGCCTTTTACCAGCGGCGTTACGCGCACCGAGCCTGTAAAATACTCAGCCGGTCCTTCGTTCGAGGGCTCAGCGGCTGGCTTTATGATCTTCATCGACTTGGTTTCATCAGACATTATTTAGCTCTCCTTGGGTTTCACGGTTTCACGCGGCGTTATCTTGACGGTCGCCGCGCTGGCCGCCGCGCCGATCATAGGTTTCAGATACGGACTTTCCCGATACTTGATGCGATAGGCCTCATCAACGAGGTCCTTCATATCAGTGGCCGGCTCGAAGGCGACTTCCTTCGTCAGTCCCGCAGCAGTGATGCGGCCTGCTTTCTGCTTCAAGGCCGCCTGATACCAGCGAGATTTGACCCCGTTATAGGCGCGAACGTAGAGCGCGTCGCCAACCACAACTGACCAAATCCAAGTCGGCGTTCCATAGGTCTTGCCATCGTCACGGAACGGCGAGATGTGCAAATCGTCCGTCTTGGCGATCTCTTGCAGTTCACCTTTTGACCACATGGCCATACTTATGCCCTCTTTTCATTGCGCCTGTACGTGCGTTTAATATTCCTGCTTCGTGGGCCTGAACAAAATCTCGTTCACGTCTACGTCGTCCGGCTGGCTCATCGCAAAGATCACCGTGCTCGCAAAGGAATCGGCTGAGATCGCGACTTTCTCATAAAGACCGCGAACTCTTTCCGCGACGGCTGGGTCGGTAATGGTGTCAGGCAGTTCGGTTGCAACCGCTCCTGGAAAAACAATCGTTGTGCGGATGTTGTAGGGCTTGACCTCCTGCCGCAGGCCTTCTGAGAGGGCCCGAACGGCATGCTTGGTCGCGGATAGACCGCGCCTCCCGACCCAACCTTGTGCCCGGCCACGGAAGAAACGTTGATGATATGGCCGCTCTTCTGGGCTTTCATATGCGGCAGGGCCGCCGCGATGCCATATTCACGTCGATCATGCGGTCCCATTCGTCGACTTTCAGGTTTTCGAGAAGCGACTGCGGCATGAGGCCGGCATTATTGACGATCACGTCGATACGACCGTGCGCCTCCACGGCTTGGTCAACGAGGCGCTTCACCTGATCGCGCTGTGTGACATCTGTTTGCATGACGGTCACACCATCGGGAGACAACCCCTTAGCGAGGGCCTGAAGCCGGTCGAGACGCCTCGCCCCCAGGACGAGCTTGCCGGCGTGACGGACGAGCTTGCCGCGCGGCAGCCTCGCCCAATCCGCTGCTGGCGCCGGTGATAACGATAACTTTGTCCTTGATGTTCGGGATCATAAATTCAGGTCCTCTTTAACGCATCGTAAATCCACCGTCCACTGAAATGGACTGGCCAGTCACATAACTTGCCGCATCGCTCAAAAGCCACAGAACGGCATCGGCAATCTCTTCCGGGCGGCCGACCCGCCCCATCGGGATCATCTTCTCCATCCCCTTGAGAGCTTCACCTTGGCCCGACGCGACCATCTGATCTGCCATCGGTGTCCAGATAAGACCGGGACAAATGGCATTGACACGAATTCCCCGGTTTCCATACTCAAGCGCGGCACTCTTCGTAAAGCCAAGGACGCCGTGCTTGGCGGCATGATAAATGCCGCGCTCCGCACCGCCTACCAGCCCTCCGAGAGACGAACAATTAACGATGGCGCCGGTCCCTTGCTTGCGCATCTCCAGCAGCTCGAACTTCATGCAACTCCATACGCCACGGAGATTAATCCCCATCACCCGGTCGTAATCTTCGCGGGTCGAATCAGCCGTTTCAGCGAGTACGTTCTGGACACCGGCATTGTTGTAGGCCACGTCGATCCGACCAAAGGCCTCGATTGTTTTTTTCACCATCGCAGCCACCTGCGCGTCGTCGGAAACGTCGCATTGTATGGCAATAGCCTTTTGGCCCTTACCGGCAATCTCCTTCACGGCCGATTGAGCGGCCCCTTCATTCCAATCGGCCAACACCACGGAAGCACCCGCTTCGGCAAAGGCCTTGGCGGTCGCGAGACCCAATCCAGAGCCAGCACCTGTGACGAGAGCCACTTTGTTTTCAAAAGATATATTCATATGAGTCCTCACTTTTTATGAGCCTTGCAGCCCGGTTCCCTATTTTCGTTTCTGATGTTCTTTTACTTGGGACGCTTCTCAAAAACCTCTTTGGCGACAGGCAGCGCCGAAAAAACGTTCGGCCATCCCGCATAGAAGGCGAGGTGCGTGAGCACTTCGGATGCTTGGCGTTGTGTCAGGCCGTTATCCATTGCCCTGTTCAGGTGATAGGGCACTTGAGCGACTTGGCCTGAAGCGATGAGGGCGCTGACGGTCACCAAGCTGCGATCCCGAGGTGCGAGAGCCGGACGCAGCCAAAGATCATGAAACAAAACATCGGTGGTGTACTGAACAACGCCTGGCGCAACTCCACCAAAATTCTGTTCGACGTTGGCGGCACGCTGCTTTTCCGCAGCCTCGATGAGAGGCAGGAGTTCCACCGAAGACTTCGGAAGCTGATCAGCCCCGATACCGCGCTGATGGAAAACCTCTTTCGTGATGACTACCGCCGACATCGCGTTGGACCAGCCGGAGTAGAAGGCCAGGTGCGTGATAATCTCCGAGATTTCGGCAGGCTTCACGCCGTTGTCGAGCGCCAGATTGACGTAAAAGGGCATCTGTACCGTCTGATTTCGGGCGATCAATGCGGCCAGCGTGACGATACTGCGGTCGCGCGGCGACAGATCGGGCCGCTTCCACAGATCGCCGAAGAGCCGGTGCTGCGTGTATTGTTCAAGCGCCGGTGAAACGGCGCCTATGTCTTCCGGCGTCGGCGCCGCTTGAATTGTCTTAGACACTTGAATACCTCCTGTTTGTTGGGCTTCGCCATAAGACGGAGCCATTGAAATGAATAGGATTGAAAAGAACAAGATCGATTGCGACACGAGGCGGCCTATCATTTTGATCTCCGCGAACCTTTAGCCGCACTTCCGTATTGCTCGTCGCTGACTTGTTCCATCCAGTCAACGGCATTGCCATCGAGAGCTTCCTGAATGGCAATATGCGTCATTGCCGTCGTGGGCGAAGCGCCGTGCCAGTGCTTTACGTGCGGGGGGATGCGCACAACATCGCCTGCACGCATCTCCTGGATTGGGCCTCCCCAAGCCTGAACCCTCCCGATTCCTGCGGTCACAATCAGAATCTGGCCAAACGGATGCGTGTGCCACGCGGAGCGGGCTCCAGGTTCAAACGTGACGATACCGCCGGATAGGCGGGATGGTCCTTTCGCGGGAAACAGTTGATCAACCTGTACACCACCTGTGAAATATTTCGCCGGACCTTTCGTCGCGACCTCCTACCGAGCTTTCGCGTTTGCATAATATTTCCTCTCGGTTGGCTTTGGCCAACATCTTCTCGTGCTCTCTAATTCCAAGGTATCGTCGAAAGCCGTTTTTGAGTAGTATGTATAAAAGACAAGGGCTTATGAGTAGAATTCACAAATGCTACAAGGTGATCTGAATATTCTTGCCGCCTTCCTCGCCATAGCCGAGGAACGCAGCTTTACCAAGGCTGCCAAACGGTTAGGTGTCTCGCCCTCGGCTATGAGTCACGCGATACGAGGGCTGGAGGAGACGCTGGGCGTGCGGCTACTCTCCCGGACAACACGCAGCGTTGCTCCTACCGAGGCGGGCGAGCAATTCCTAGTCCGCTTGCGTCCGGCTCTCACGGATGTCCAGGACGCCCTCGATCAGCTTTCCGGGTTGCGCGACAAGCCTGCAGGGCGTGTCCGGCTGGTCGTCCCGCGGCTTGCCGGAACCATGGTCGTCGGTCCGAAACTTGCGAAATTTACCCGCGAGTACCCGGACGTCATCCTCGAAGTCATCGCGGATGACAGTCGCCTGGATATTGTTGCCAACGGCTTCGACGCCGGCGTTCACTTCGGGGAATATATTCAGAAAGACATGATCGCGGTTCGCGTTTCCAAGGACCATCGCGCCGCTATAGTCGGCTCACCGTCGTATTTCAGTCGCACCCCAAGCCCAAAACACCGCACGATTTGCTCAGCCACAAATGCATCAACTTCCGCCATGGCTCAGCAGGCTTGTATCGGTGGGAGTTCGAGAAGGGCAAGAAATCCCTTTCCGTTGCGGTGACCGGGCCTCTTATTGTTGATGATGTGGAGAACATGGTGCGCGGCGCGCTTGACGGCATCGGCTTGGCGTTCATCTCCGATGAGCGCGTGGAGCAACAACTAGCGAGCGGAGAACTCATCCGGGTCCTGGGGGACTGGTGCCAACCGTTCCCAGGCTTTTTCCTGTATTATCCGAGCAGGCGCCAGCAGCCAGCCGCACTGTCTGCATTGATCAACATTCTGCGCTTGTAAGTTGGCTCTAGAGAGCATGGATTTACATGTCTCAAATCCATGCTCATCGGTTCTGTCTTGGGGATTCAATAAGTTCTGCGGGTCCAAGCGGCGACCACGTACAAAATCTGTACAATCAAGGCTAACTGCGCCTCTAAATTATTGAAGCTAAAGGCTGGCTCCCCGACATGGATTCGAACCACGTGAACTTGACAAGATTCTGAAGTATCGCAACTTATTGATTCTAAAAAGTCGTTGAAGTCATCAAAAGCCTCAAAAGCGAGCGTCCGGTACAAAATCCGTACACTGGCATTTTCAAAATTCACGCAGTAGGCAACTCGGGCAGCCCTTTCGGGACCGGCTGCCGTTGTGTTGCACTGAACGTGATGCGGACGGTCAGCCTCCCCATTAAGAAGATTACCTGCTGGCCAGGTTTTGACAACTGCATGAACCTCGGTCGACACTCCAGACTCGCATGACCAGGTGACCAAAACCTGACGTACCGATATCACCCCCTATTGAAACACGTGGAAACCGGCGCTCTGTCCTCGACTCATCAGGACTTGCTTTCGGAGTTAAACTGTAAAGTTGGGACAAGTTGTTCGCCAAAATCGCGATTTCTTCCGGGCGATGACGCCGACGCAAGAAGGCTTGCCTTCTGTCGGCCCGAGCAAACGCAGCCTTGGGGCTTTACCGTCCGAAACAGAGGCAGCTGACGGCACTTTCGGTCCAGGAACCGGGGGCATGTCAGTTTCGCCCGATTCTCCGTGGCATATACCGCATCACCGGCGACCACGGTGGATGGGAAGGGGTGCAACTGGGCCTGCACAAGATGGGATATTTGGCATCGGGAATGAAGCGCTTCATGTCGCCGAACTCGCGGCGCGACTGGACCCGAATAACCCTGCAATGCACGCGTTCGTTGAGCCCCTGGCGACGATAACGTACGAAGACTATACAATCGCTCTGGCGCGGACGCAGACAGTATGGAGGCGGCTTTGGCCCCAGGACCTCGCCTGAGAGCTTATCTGGCGCTTGAACGCGCCATGGTTGACCTCGACGACGCGGGCGACCCGGTCGGAGACGACTTACGGGACCGGATGGATGCTATTTGGCTCAAGCTCTCCACCGAGGATCGCGCCGCACTCGATTGCCGCAGCGGTAATCCGTCGCTGTTCGCCGGCCTTGTCGGACCGGAGAGGGTATCAGCGGATGACCTTGGCGTCGCAGCCCCTCGCCGAGATCTCATTGTCCGCCAGAACGTGCGTGCGCAATTTCGGAGGGCGGCTTGATTCGTACCGTTCCTACAGGCGATGTCGGATTCGATGTGATCCTCGGCGGAGGCTGGCGGCTTATAGAACGGTTGCCAGGACGTGAATCGGCAACAGTAGTGGTCCGAGGCGGACCCGGCACTGGCAAGACGTTGTTGTCAATTGACGTGGCCCTCGCTCTTGCGGGTGCGCTCGGTGGCGACGTTGTAGTGGCCTGCGTTGAGCTGTTGCCCACTGAGTATGTCGCTCAGATCGAGGCGGGCCGGTCCGAACTCGTGTCCCAGTATCGGGATGGGCCTCCACTGGCGGAGTCCACGGTGCTGATGCTCCCGCAAACGACACCCGTCTCATCGTCCAAGTCTCCACGCATCTTTTGTGGTCTGCTATCAGAGCTGGGTAACGATGTGCCGGATCTTGTTGCCGCACTTGAATTACTTTCAACAGAAGTCACGGCGCTCAATGGAAAACCCGCAGTCTTTGTCGTAGACTCGCTCATTGCTGGTTACGGCCTCGGACCTTCGACGCCGCGCCAACATGTCGATGCAGTGATGAAATTTGCGGCGCAAGGAGGGCTCGGACTCGTCCTCTGTGAAGAGACGACCGACGACTCTCCCACCGTATGGGATTTCGCGGCGGACACGTTGTTGGGCCTTGAACACCATCGAGGCGGCGGGCGTCAGATTCTGGTGCGAAAGCATCGTTATGGTGCTTCCGCTACCGGCGAGCATCAGTTTGAAATCCGCGGTTGGCGACAACCGCGTGTGTGCCCTCGGCCGGACGTTTGGCTCGGTGCACACCGGAACTACTCGACACTGCGCACGTACGGTTGGAGGTTTCTGAACGGCCACGGATATCCTCCTTTGCGATGGATCGACGATCTCGCTCCATCGCCGGAGCCGCGTGATTACGCTTGTTCATTCGCGGTCGTCTCTGGTCCGAATCTTGAGCTTGCGCGCAAACTTGCGTTCGGCCTGGTGCCTGTAGGGACGGAGTCTCAGAAAGATGTTGTGATCGATTTGGACCCTGTAGGGTTCAATTCCGATGGGTGGTCGTCGAAGAATGTAGCAGTGCGTAGTCTTCCCATCGTTGGCGGCGTCAACGCCGCGATATGTGAACTCATCGAGTACCTCGGCGGTCAACTATTCGGCGATAACGATTCAGAACGGCCCCGGCGCGTCATTATTGGAGACATCGGGACGGTCGCGGCTTTTTCTGATCCCGAGATGTGGGCCGAGGGCATCAGCGTCATCGCGACGCTTGTGGCTGAAAGCGGCTGGGGAATTCCGGTTATCGTGTATGACAGTAACTCGCTTACGGCGACTGGGCCGGGAGGTCTTGCCGGACTCCGTTGGCGTGCCGACTTAGTCGTTGAGGCCAACTACTCGGAGAGAGGAACCGGGTGGTTCGCGACCTCCCGTCCCGAAGGGACCTTTGACATGCTTCGCTGGTCCAATGAAAGCCTTGTCGGGCAGTGGCCGAAAGAGATCGCGCACTTAGCCAGACTCCCCAGCTCTCGTCGCTTACACTTCTCCACGACGACGAAAGGGAAGCGACGTGGTCCCCGATGACATATAGCTAAAGACCGCCAGGCCCGGCCGCCTCAGCCGGGGCTTGCTGGACGGTTCCGAAACTAGCCAAGCCGACAGTCGTAAGCGCGGTGCAAAGCGGGATCGTAAAAAGCATGCCTATCCCAGCATGGATTCGATTTTCAAATCCATGCCCTGTTACTATTCGGCAGTGCATCAATGAGTTACATGTCGGAGCTACAGGTACAAAACGCGTACATGGACACGGCAATTCGCTTGTAAACTATTGAAGCTAAAGGTTTGGCTCCCCGACATGGATTCGAACCACGATTCACGGCTCCAAAGGCCGCTGTCCTACCATTAGACGATCGGGGAAGGAGATGGCGGGCACCGCTCTCAACACCTAGACTACCAAACGATTGGACCGGCCTCACCAGTCAGAGTAATTGGTGCCGTCCAGAGACACCTTGTCCGATCCGCTTCTGACATCGAAGATCCCAGGAGGCTGGCTCGGGTTCACTGGGGTATCCTCCATAATCACTCTCCAGGTGGAATTTGAGCCGGTGATCGGATCGCGCGGAATCTGATGAAGATAGCCGTCGCTCACCAGGTCGTCAAGGCTGGCCGGGGCGTGCTCCTTATCGATAGTGTACTCGTCGATCATGTTCCGCAGATCGAACAGGTTATTCCGCAGCACGGATTCCTTGGAGCGCAGAATCGCCTTGTTGTAGTTCGGCAGAGCGATAGCCACCAGAATCGAGATGATCGCCATCACGATCATCAGCTCGATCAGCGTGAAACCTCGCGCTATGGGTTTTCGCCGCGTCATGCCCGAATCACCATTCGGAATAAGCCGTTCCATCCCCTGCCCTTTCGGAGGATTTCGTATAGACGTCGAACACATTCTGTCCGCCCCACGAGGTTGACGTAGGATCGTCTTGCATGGAACGCATGCCCCATTCCCTGGTTCCGGAGAGCGGGTCAAGCGGGATTCGCCGCAGGAACCGGACTTTACCGCTTCCCTGCCCCAGTCCGGTAAGCGTGTTGTTGAGCTTGACGCCATCCACAAGCGCATCGAGCGTTGGAGGGTAGCAGTATTCATCCTGCTTGCCCTGGATCTTCCCCGCGTCACACATGTCCTTGTACTTATCGATGGCTCGCTTCATCTCACTCAGCGCCTGGCGCAAATCCCTTTCCCGCTGACGCCGAACCTGATACCGTGCCGTGGGCAGCGCCATCATGCTGAGCACCAGCAGAATGGTAAAGGCGACGATCAATTCGACGAGGGAAAACCCCGACTGCGCCGGGTATCGGCGAGATCCCCGCGCCAGGACCCGATTCCGTGAGTTTATAAGAAGCATGGCGATACTCGTGCGATGCGTTCCAGTGGCTTAGTTTCCTGGCGCCGAACCGCCCGGCGATCCCGGCTGCGGGTTAGGTGGATTCGGATCGGGCTGCGGCGATTGCTGAGGCTGAATTGGGGGATTTCCGGGATTGGGGTTGAGCGGCCTTGGGAAACGATTCAGATTGGGGTTCAGGGCGGGCGTCTGACCGGGAAATGGCAGCGTTGGGACTGGCGCGGGCTGCGCTTGATTCGCTGACACAGGGGTGGGCGGGTTTGAGGGATTGCCTGACCCGGAGATGCTGGATACCGGAGCCGCGCCCGCATCCGCAACCGATCCGTGAATGACGTGGACCGCGTCCTGAGCGCCGCTGGCAATGGCTCGCTCACCCATCGCCGTCATATCCAGGGCCCGGACAATGTGCGGCACCAGGCCAATAAGGATATCGTCCTGTTCGCGGTCGCTGGTCTTGCTGCCGAACAGGTATCCCAACGCCGGAATATCCACCAGCCCCGGAATGCCTGACACGGTGTGTGAATCGCTATCGGACGATAGGCCGCCCAATACCGTCACTTCTCCATCCCGCAGACGGATGTCGGCTTCGTTGATGCGCTGTCCGATGATCGGCTGCTGAACACCGGCAATGGTTACGTTGCCAGTGACGCTGGATATCTCAACCTTGATGTGCATGCTGATGTCGTCGGGTCCATTGACGTGCGGCGCGGTCAGGTCCACTAGCACGCCAACATCCACGGGTTGGAAGCTGGTTGTGGCGTAGGGCAGGGTGCCGGGCGTGGCCACGGCCGATTGTAAAGACCCCTGCACGTAGGGAATCTTTTCTCCGATCTTCAGCGACGCCTTACCGCCATCGGAGACTCTGATCTGGGGCCGTTGCAGAATTCGCGTTCTGGTGTCGCTAAGCAGCGCCTGAATCAAGGCGCCCGGCAGGTTAATGGAAAAGTCGTTGGTTGAAATCTTCCCCACCTGCGAAAGGGCAAAGGAACCCCCGGTGGTGGTAGTGGAACCGGTGGTTCCCGTTGTGCCCGTAGTGGTTCCGGTTGTGGTTCCGGTGGTAGTAGTTCCGGTGGTAGTGGTTCCGGTGGTAGTGGTTCCGGTACTGGATGGGCTGGTGGGGTTGAAGGCTATGGAAGTGTTGATACCGCCCGTCGCGCCGGCCAGCGCCGCGGAGAGCGTTTTCATGCGGCTCTTACTGACTTCCAGAACCACCACATCGATGAGGATCTCCGCCTTCGGTTTGTCCAGATCGTGCAGCAGTTTTTCCACCAGATCGACGGTGTCCTGAGGAGCGCGAACGATGATCGCATTCTGGCTCTGCACCTGATAGGTGCCGCGCGTCAGGTTCAGCGCCGTTCTCAGCGCATTGAAGATCTCATTAAATTCGTTTTGCGTGCCGGCGTTCTGAACGTAGAAGACCTTCACCACTTGATCCTGGTAGAGTTGGCGCTTCTGCTGGTTATCGCTGGCCACAAAGATGGCGTTCTTCGAGATCGGTTTCCAGAAGGTGTTGGTGAGCAGTGCAACATAGTTCAGCGCGTCTTCCAAAGACGCATTCTGCAGCTCCAAATTGAACTGCTTGCCCGTCAACTCCGGGAAACCGCCCGGATCGAACAGCACGTTCACCCCGGCCAGCTTGGAAACGGTCTCATACAACACGCGGGCCGGCTGATTGTTGATCCGCAGGGTGGCGAGTTGGGGATTAATAGGCTGCAACACGGGCGTGCCCTGCAGGGAGTGGACCCGCTGTTCCAACTCGCGGCGGGCTTTCTCCGAGGGAGTCAGAATTTCCGTGCCGGCCGGGGCTCGCTTACGTTCCTCAATCATGGCCATGGTGGCGCGCACTTCCTGCGCAGCCGCCAACCGTGACGGATCGGTGACAAACGACTTCTGGAACTCAACCAGCGCTTGGTCGAGTTTTTGCTCCTTGCGGAGTTTTACGCCGGCCGCATAGTGGGCCTCGCCGTCCTCGGTCCGGACACGGCCATCAGCCAGTTGGTAGGCGGGGTCCTTGGGGTCCAGAATGAGGGCTTGCTCAATGAGATCGAGGGCCTTATCGTATTGCTTCTGAGCTTCAGCGGCTAAGGCTTCTTTCAGCAGCTTTTCGGCCTTCCGGGTCTTTCCCTGGACGGCGGGAACCACCAGCGCTGCGATTGAGATCAGAGCGATGGTCTGCTGTAGTCGTTTCGAAGTCATTGATTTAGGTACGTTCAAGCCTATGTTAGTCTATGGGTGACTGTCGTCGTTATTAGTTGCACGTTGCTGCCCACGGCGGGGAATGAGCCTCTAAGGGAACCCTGATTTGACGCAAAGCAGGGCCGCTCGGTTGAGAGGAGGTCTTGGAAATGTGCCTCCGCGACGCGGGTCCCGCCATAGTTGACGCCGGCGGCAACGCGGACGTGGATAGGATTTCGCCGAACGTGACGGGTCTCCTCGAGTTCCCCTAAAGCAAGCAATTGTGTCCCAGCATTCCGGCTCCCCTTCCAAAGACACCGCGATCAAGCTTCTGAGCGATAACCGCTCGGCCGGCCACAATTTTCACCTGCTGGACCGGTATGAGGCCGGCATGGTGCTTACCGGCACCGAAGTCAAGGCAGCCAAGAACGGTAAAATCCAGCTCAAAGAGGCCTATGCCGAAGTCGCGGGCGGCGAGGCGTGGCTCATTAATGCCCACATCAGCGAGTACTCCCACGGCAACATCATGAATCACGCGCCGGCCAGGAAGCGAAAGCTGCTGCTGCACCGTCGTGAAATCGACAAACTGCAAGTTGAGACCCGCGAGAAGGGCTTGACGGTGGTGCCCACGAAACTGTACCTGAAGGCGGGACGCATTAAAGTCGAGATAGCCGTGGCGAAAGGCAAGAAATTTCACGATAAGCGCGAGTCTGAGAAAGCCAAGGAAATGCAGGCGGAAGCCAAGGCGGCGCTCGGCCGCCGAGGACGCGAATAGGGGCGCCGGCGCCCATCGTCAGTGCACGGCTTCGGCCGGAACCTTCTCTACTCCCGCGGGCAGTTTAGGCGGCCGCTTCATGATGGCCACCATCGGTATCAGAATCACCACTACTATGGTGAGAACCAGCAGCGCGTCCACATACGCGAGCGTCGTGGCCTGCCCCTGAATCATCCGCTCAATCTGGCCGTACGCCATCTGGCCCGACCCCACGGGACCCGCGCCCGCGTTCCCGTAAAGCTTCGTCAGCCCGGCCTTCATCTGTTCGAACGCAGGACTGCCGGGCGTCGCATGGGCATTCAGGTAGTTCGTATGTTTCTGCGCCTGCCTGGTCAGGAAAGTTGTAATCAGCGCAATCCCGATGCTTCCGCCAATATTCCGTACAAAGCTGTTCACCGCGGAGACCTGGTTGTTCTTCTCGCGCGGGATACCCACATAGGCCAGCGTGTTCGACGGCAGGAAGATAAACGCCAGCCCGGCCGTTTGCAACGTTCTTAAGATCATCGCCGTTTTGAAATCCAGGGCCAGCGTAATGTGCTCCGCGAAATTGTAAAGCGCGAAAGCCGTCATGGCGAATCCCACCGCCATCATCTTGCGGGGATCCACCTTGCCCACCAGAAAGCCCGCGATGGGCATCATCAGTAGCATGATGAATCCACCGCCCGCCATCGCTTCGCCGGCCTTCACCGCTGGATAGCCGAGCAACGTTTGCAGGAACTGCGGCAACATCACTGTGGTGCCGAACAGAACGATGCCCAGCGTAAAGGTGAAGAACATGGCGGTTGAAAAGTTGCGCTTCTTAAATAACTTGACATCCACGATCGGAAACGGATGATGCCATTCCCACCAGATCCAAATGACGAATGAGATGGCTGCCACCACCAAAAATGTGGCGATGAATCGCGAGCCGAACCAGTCCAATTCCTGGCCCTTGTCGAGCACGATCTGCAGGCTCGCAATCGCGAGCACCAGCAGTCCAATGCCCCAGAAATCGATGCCCGCCGCCTTCCTTTGCCTCCGCTGCTCCGCCAGGTACGGTGGATCCTCCACCAGCCTGTTCGTTAGAAAAAGCGAGATAATGCCCACCGGCACGTTGATGTAAAAGATCCAGTGCCAACTGAAGTTGTCGGTAATCCAGCCGCCGACGGTGGGCCCGATGGCCGGCGCCATCACCACCGCCATGCCATATATCGCGAAGGCCATGCCCCGCCGCTGCGGCGAAAAGGTGTCCGCCAGAATTGCCTGTTCGCTTGGCTGCAGTCCGCCCCCGCCGAGGCCCTGGATCACTCGAAACAGAATCAATATTCCCAGGTTCGGCGCCAATCCGCACAGAAAGCTGCTGCACGTAAACAGGAACACGCACGACATGTAAAAGCGCTTGCGTCCGAACGTGCTTGAGAGCCACGCGCTCATCGGAAGAATGATGGCGTTTGACACCAGATAGCTGGTCAGGACCCAGGTGGATTCGTCCTGGCTCGCGGAAAGGCTACCCGCGATGTGGGGCAGCGCCACGTTCGCAATGGAGGTGTCCAGCACCTCCATGAACGTCGCGAGGGTGACGGTGAGCGCTATCGCAAAGGGATTGTGCTTTGGCGTCCAGACGGCCTCGGACAAGCGTCATTCTCCTGATTGGCGCGGACTTTGCGAGTGGTCCAATAGTGCCCACGAAACAAGCCCCAAAACGCAAGTATAACGGCCTCGCTTTGAGGGCTGGATGCGGCGGCCCGTGGCCGTGCCCTGGAGTTCTACATTTTTCAAGCGCAGACCAAGAGTCTCCTTCTACCGGACGGCGCGCTGGCGCCCCGGTGGCACATCGCGGCATCGCCGTGCCGAGTGGTGTCTCCCCCTTTAACGGGGCCTGTCCCTTTTCCTAGTAAATCATTGAGGGGGAATGGCTTACCTGTTCAGTAGCCGCGGAAATCGCTGCAAGTGAACCGCCGGATGGAAGCGAGTAGCCGGAAAGTAAGCGATTGCCCTTTCTCGGTCTCTTTCCCATTGGGAGATGGTTGGCCTCTCCAAAATCCATCCTCCCGCCAAGACATCCGTCCTCCCGGCAAAAAGGGTCTGTCCCTTTTCCTGGAAAAGCATTGAGAGGAAAGGGCTTACTGCCTTCCAAGCGCCGCCGTAAATCGCTTCACAGAACTGCGAATGGACGCAAGCATCCAGAAAATAGCGACCGCCGTTTCTTGCCGAAATGGGTCTGTCCCTTTTACGAGAGAAATGGGTCTGTCCCTTTTACGAGAGAAATCATTGAGGCAACGGGACTTATCCCTTCTGCCAACCGCCGGAAAAGCTCTTCCGCAGTCGCCAGTGCGGAACCCGAAGGCTACGGTGCTAATGGTGATAATGAGGACGCGGGGTCAACCCAAGAGTTTGCCGAACGCAAGGTGCTCTTTCAGCAGAGTCGGATCGGCGTGAAGCCGTAGCCTTGCCGTCCGACAAAATCCTCGCACTCGCGAGAAGATTCTGAAGATTTGATACTACAGGCTCTTAGCCTTGTTAAGAGACCGTTTGCCCTACAGCGCCTTGCCATCCGCATCGATCAGTTTAATGTCGCCGATCTTCAGGTCGCGAATGCCTTGCTCAATTTTCGCGCGATCGCCGACGATCACCCACACCATCGCGTTCGGGTCGATCAGCGATTTCGCGGCGTCATTTACGTCGGCCGTTCGGAGCGCTTCAACTTTTTTCCCATACGTCTGGAAATAGTCGTCCGGGAAGCGCAGCTTCAGTATCTGCAAAATGGAACTGCCCACTGATTGCGCCGTCTCCCTGGATCCCGGCAATTCCAGGACTTCCTGGCTCTTGGCGCGCCCCAGTTCATCCTCACCGATCGGTTTTGCCCCGGCGATTCCCTTCATCTCCTTCTCCAGTTCCACAAGCGATTCCTTCGTTTTGTCCGTCTGCACCGGCGCAAAGCTGAGGTACGGCCTTTCACTACGGGTGGCAAGAATGGTGGACTGTACGCCGTACGAATAATGCTTGTCTTCCCTCAGATTCATATTCAGGCGGCCGGTGAATGACCCGCCATAGATGTCATTCATGGTCTGATAGGCCGGTTCGATATTGGCCCGCGCTGCCGGCGTGAGCGTTCCCGTCATAATTACCGATTGCAGCGAACCGGGCCTGTCGATCAGGTAGACAACCGGCTGCTTCGGCCTCGCGACGTTTTCCACCTTCTTTACCGGCGTCTCACCCGGCTTCCACGCGGCGAACAGCGCCTCCAGTTTCGGCTGAATCTCGGCCAATGTCGTATCGCCCACCACAACCAGCGTGGCGTTATTCGGCTTAAACCAACGTTCATGGAATCGCACCATGTCGCCGCGCGAAATCTTCTGAACAGAGTCCGTGGTGCCCGAACCGCTGAAGGGAACTCCATACGGATGGTCCTGCCCGAACAAGATGGGAGGCAGCACGCGAAGGGCAATGGAGAATGGCTGAGCCTTCTCCTGCCCGATGCTGGCGACCTGAATCTTCTGCTGCCGCGCAAAGTCAGATTGCGGGAAAGACGGGTGCAACACCACATCGGCGAATAAATCTAACGACGGATCGAGCTTCTTTTTCAGCGCGGAGAGATTGACCGTGGTGAAATCCAGGTCCGATCCGGCGGACAACGTTGCGCCGAGCGAAAGGCCCTCGTCGCTGATTTCGAGCGCCGACCGCCGTGCTGTGCCGCTGGTGAGCAGCGCGCCCGCCAGTTTCGCGGTACCGGGAATCACATCATGATCCGCCGCGTATCCCGCATCCACCGCCAGCCACAGGTTTACCACCGGAATCTCATGACGTTCCGCCAGAATTATGTTCAATCCGTTGGAAAGTTTGGCTCGTTGAAGGGCCGGCAATTTCAGCTCCGGCGTTGGCCCCAACGTGGGAATCGAGGTGCGGTCTACGCCTTTCCCGTCAGCCTTGACGTCGCCGTAGGGGAGAACGTAGAGCGTGTAGGAGCCGGCTGTGAGGTAGGTGTTTGCGGCGTCCTTCAGGTCCGCCGGAGTGGCCGCGGCCACTCGCGCCAATCTCCTTTTGTAATTGGAGGCATCGCCGGTGTAAGTCTGGTAGCTCGCCAGAATATCGGACTTCCCGCCGAATCCGCCGATTCTCTCGGCGCCGCGAATGAATTGCGCCTCGGTTTGGGTCTTCGCCCGTTCCATCTCGGCCTGTGTCGGCCCCTCTTTAAGGAATCGCGCCATCTCCTCGTTAATCGCCGCTTCCACCTTCTTCAGATCCACGCCTGGCTTTGCGGTGGCCTCGATGTAAAACTGGCCTGCGATCTCCTTATCGTCGACATATGTCGAGACGGCCGTCGCAATCTGGTCGTCGTAGACCAACCGCTTGTAAAGGCGTGAGGACTTGCCCGTCGTCAAGACTCGCGATACCAGGTTGAGGTAGTCGTTGCCTGCGGCGCCGAACTCCGGCACGTTCCAGACCCGGTAAAAACGCGCCTGGGGCACGCGATCCTCCACCACCTCACGCTGATCACCCTGCATCTGCGCAATCCAGCTTTTTGGATGGGCCACGGGCGGCCCTGGCGGGATATCGCCAAAATACTTCGTCACCTTCTCCTTCGCCGTCTTCACGTCGATATCGCCGGCAATGACCAACACGGCGTTGTTCGGACCGTAGTAGGTCTTGAACCACTCCTTCACGTCTTCCAGGCTCGCCGCGTTGAGATCGGCCATCGATCCGATCACCGTATGCGAATAGGGATGAGCCGCCGGGAACGTTCCTTTCTGGATCAATTCATCAGACACCGCATACGGTTGGTTTTCGCCCTGCCGCTTCTCGTTTTGGACCACGCCGCGCTGCAGGTCAAGCGTCTCTTTGTTGATCGTGCTGTAAAAGTGCCCCATCCGGTCGGACTCGGCGAACAGCGCATAGTCAATTGCCGATGTCGGGACATTTTCAAAGTAGTTGGTGCGGTCCTCGTTGGTTGTTCCGTTCAAATTCGTCGCGCCGATGCGCTCCATTCCCTCGATGTACCGGCCCTTGATGTTTTCGCTGCCGCCGAACATCAGGTGCTCAAACAAATGCGCGAAGCCGGTTTTGCCGGGCTTCTCATTCTTCGAGCCCACGTGATACCAGATATTCACGGCCACAATGGGCGCCTTATGGTCCTCATGGATCAGCACCGTAAGCCCGTTGTCGAGCACGAATTTCTCGTAAGGAATATCGACACTTTGCGCGGTCAGCCCGCGCGCGGAAAAGACAGAAAACAAAATGGCGGCCAGCGGTAAGAAAGTTCCACGGGTCCTGAAACTGGACATAACGGAAACGAACTCCTTCGGATTTCTATAGATGGACGAAGCTCTGCGGCAAATGGCTCGCGCAGTCTCAATTACTGTACAAGATCACAGGGTGTTCGACAAAGCGCGCGAAACGCGGGGAACCGCCAGGACGACTCGAACGTCCAACCGGCTCAGACCAATGGCGGGCCACTTGGCTATTGTGGACGTATCGGGATTTGGAAGGCGGAGGCAATGGTTAGGTCGAAAAAAGCGCTGTGGCGGCTTGTCCCGCTCCTCCTCCTGGCCTCGCCCGCGCTCTTCGCCCAGAAACCGACGCAGTTTGCGGTGGTCGACATCCAGATGGCGCTGGTGGGCACACGCGACGGCCGCAAAGCAACCGAACTACTCCAGGCAAAGGTGCTGCCCCGCCGCACCGCCTTTGAAAATCGACAGCAGGAAATCGACGCCGAAGCCCAGCGGCTTCAGGACGATACAACACTTGCCGAGGACAAGCGCGCCGAACTCACCGACGCCCTTGAGCGGAAGCGCAAACAGCTCCAGCGCGATGAAACCGATGCCGACGATGAGCTGCAGCAGGAAGAATCGCAACTGATCGACAAGTTCAGTCCGTTGCTGGTCAAGGTTCTGGAGGAGTATGCGGCTGAACATCAGTACGCCATGATCTTCGATATCAGCGACCCTCACAATCCTGTACTTTGGGCATCGGAAACCGTCAATCTGACGAAAACAATTATCGATCTGTATGACGAGGCTTCATTGCAGGCCCAAACGCCGGCCCCGGAGTCCGCGAAGCCGCCGAACGCCGCCAAGCCCCGCCCGGCGGTGAATACATCGTCAAAGCCAAACTAGACCCGTCTGGGAACTGAGACAACCCGGTCCACTGACCCTTCTTAAAACAAGCGGCGAGAGATAATCGACCACAGACGATGCCGAAATCGAAAGACACATCGCCGGCAGGCAAGCCGCATTGGTTCGCCAGGCTCACAAAGGCCATCGGCCGCATGGGAATCACTTTTCTCATCGCGCTGCTTTTTTTTGCCCTCCTTTATTTTTCTCCGGGCGCGGGCGCGCTCAAGGTTTTGCTCTTCTTCGTACTCTTTATTACCGGGACGGTCTGCGCGTTCAGAATGGTCCGGTACCTCATCCGCCACTCGTTGTGGAGTCTGCGCAATCGGCTGCTTTTTGTTTATGCCCTGCTGGGCGTGCTGCCCATTCTCCTGATCATCACTTTGGTCGGCACGGCGGCGTGGGCGTTGACCAGTGAGCTCGCGGTGTACCTTGCTACGGCGGAGCTGGATCGAAGCCTCGAAACCATTCAAACCGCCGCCGAGAGTCTGCGCGATCTGGCGCCTGAGCAGCGCCGGACGCTGGCCCCGCGCATGACCGAATACTTCCGGCGCCGCTTTCCAGAGCTTTCGGTTCATGTCGAAGATCAAAAGGGGGAGATGGACTACCCGGACGGATCGGGCCACTTGGCGGTTCCGCCGGAGTGGTCGAATGCGCATGGCCTGCTCCGCCGCGACGATGAATTTTTCGGATGGGCGCACATCGTGAGCGGCGGCGCGCAAATCACCGTCCTGTCGCCGTTCAGCTCCGAGTTCATTTCGAATCTTGTTCCAAATCTCGGTGTCGTCGAATTGTACGAGACAGAGGGACCGAGTCAACCCGCGTCCGCGCAGCGAACTCCCGGCGGTATCGAGGTTCAAGAGCAACCGGCCAGCCGCAGGGAATTCCACTTCAATAAAGTGCGCCACTCCACGCACGCACCGAGGATCCCCCCACCCGTCAACAGCTTCGATTGGCCCATGCAATGGTTCTCCACTCACGACCACATGGACTTCGAACGGCCTGGGTCCTCGCATCCCGCAGTATTTAGCGTCCGCACGCGCCCCTCGGCCGTCATCACCAGCATCTTCTCGCAGTCTCAAATTTCCAGCAGCGTGCTCTTTTTCATCATCATCGGAATTGCCATCCTGTTCCTGCTGGTGGAAATAGTGGCCGGCCTGATCGGCTTCCGGCTGGCCACGCGTGTCACCGGCGCCGTGAACTCGCTATATGGGGGCACGCGCCGGGTTATCCATGGCGATTTCGCCCATCGCATTCTCGTCCGCGGCAGCGATCAGGTGGGCGAGCTGACGCAATCGTTCAACCAGATGACGGACAACCTGGAGCGCTTGCTTTCTGTCGAAAAGGAAAAAGAACGTCTCCTGACGGAGCTTGAGATCGCGCGCGAGGTGCAAAGCCAGCTGTATCCCAAGCAACTTCCGCCTTCTTCCGGTCTGGCGTTAACCGTGCAGTGCGATCCGGCCAGAATGGTCTCGGGTGATTACTACGACTATCAGCTACTGCCTCCCGATCAGCTCGCCTTTGCCATCGGCGACGTGGCCGGCAAGGGCATCTCGGCGGCTTTGTTGATGGCCACGCTGCAAGCCGCTCTGCGCGCGCAGATGAATCAGCATATCGATGCCGGCGTGAACGCCCCCGCTGTCAGCGCGTCCGATCTGGTGTCCAAGTTGAACAAGCAGATCTACGCGAATACCGCTCCGGAAAAATACGCGACATTCTTCTTCGGCCTTTATGACGCCAGATCTCAAGTGCTGACTTACACCAACGCCGGGCACCTGCCGCCTCTGCTCTTCCGCGACGGAATTGCGACGCAGCTTGAGATCAACGGCACGGTTGTCGGCGCCTTCCCCTTCTCGAAGTATGAGAGTTCGCAGTTGCAGCTTCAACCCAACGATCTGCTGGTCTGCTACACGGACGGAATCACCGAACCCGAAAACGCCTACGGCGAGATGTTTGGCGAGGAGCGGCTCATTGAAATCGTCAATAAGCAATCGAAGTACGATCCCTTGCACATCATCCGCGCCGTCATGGAAGCTGTCCGCGGTTGGACGGGCACTCCCGAGTTGCAGGACGACATGACCCTGCTCATCGCGCGCCACGGTGGGCCCATGGGCGCGCCCAACGGGGAGCCGGCCGCGTGAAGATACTAACGGCGGCCGAAATGCGGTCTGTGGACCGGCGCACCATTGAGGCCGGCATACCGGGCCTCATCCTGATGGAGAACGCCGCCAGCCGCACGGTGGACGTTATGATCGATCGCTTTGCTCCGCTGCGCGATCGCTCCATCCTGATTGTCTGCGGCAAGGGGAATAACGGAGGCGACGGATTGGCCATTGCCCGCCAGTTATTCATCCGGCGTCTGTTTCGTGATATCTCGGTGGTCCATGTCTTTCCCGCGTCGGCGTTCGAAGGGGACGCGAAGGAAAATCTTCAAATGTTACTTGCCGCCGGCTGCCCGGTGCGTGAGGGACTTCCCGACGCCAGTTTCCCGGCCACCCTCATCGTTGACGCCATTCTCGGTACCGGGCTCGACGGCGCGGCTCGCGGTCCCGCGCTCGACGCCATTCGGCTCATCGATAGCGCATTCCCGCTCGCCAGGAAGCTCGCCGTCGACATTCCCTCCGGCCTGCCATCGGACGCGCCCGTCGCCTACGGCGAGTTTGTTCACGCCGAATGCACAGTTACCTTTGCCGCCCCCAAACTGAGTCAGTGCCTTTCGCCCAGCTATGAGTGGATGGGAGATCTGGTCGTCGTACCCATCGGGACGCCAGACTCGCTGTGCGAATCGGCCGATGAATTTCGCTTGCGCCTTACCACGCCCGCGGATATCGCGCCGCTGTTCCGCCCCCGCCCGCGCGATTCCAACAAAGGCAAGTATGGACACGTCCTGGTTGTGGCCGGCTCCGCCACCAAACCAGGCGCGGCGGCGATGGCCGGTTTAGCCGCCTATCGCGCCGGCGCGGGCCTGGTCACCGTGGCTTCCGCTAAGTCCGCCATCTCAAGCATCAGCGCGTACGCTCCCGAGTTAATGACTGAGCCGCTTCCCGAAACCGAAGACGGCGCCATCGGCAAGCAGGCGTTGGGCGTCATCCTTCAGCTTCTGGAGAAGAAGACCGTGCTCGCTATCGGTCCGGGCATAACCACGGCAAGCGAGACGCGTGAACTTGTCCACCGACTCTACACCGATGTGAAACTCCCCATGGTCGTGGACGCCGATGCCTTGAACGCTCTCGCCGGTCATCTTCCCGTTGCGGCGAAACCCCGCATCTTCACGCCTCATCCTGGCGAAATGGCGCGTCTGCTGGGCGTGACAATCCCGGATGTTCAGAAGGACCGCTTGGGGCTTGCCGGGAGTTTTTCCACACAGAACCGAGTTGCGCTTCTGCTGAAAGGCGACCGCACTGTCATCTGTTTTCCCAGCACGGAATCTGACAAGCACCCGCATGTCTGGATCAATCCTACCGGCTCGCCGGCGATGGCCACCGGGGGAACCGGCGATATTCTCACCGGCACCATTGCGGGCCTCATTGCACAGCACCCCGATGACTTGGAGCGGTCCACCGTCGCAGCCGCCTGGATTCACGGCCGGGCCGGCGAATGGGCGGCGCGAAAATATGGAGAGCAATCCATGCTTGCCACGGATCTGCTCAAGTTCTATCCGGACGCGATGAATGATTTGCGCGCTGCGCTTTGAAACTCACTCCGATGAAGAGACCCGCGCCGCCGGCCGCCGCCTAGCCGGATTCTTTCCCGCGCATGCCGTGGCGGTCTTAGCCGGTGACTTAGGCGCCGGCAAAACCACACTGACGCAAGGCATCGCGGAAGGCCGCGGCGCCGCGCGCGCCGAGGACGTCTCAAGCCCAACCTTTACGCTTATCCACGAGTATGGCGATCCGGTCTCCATTTATCACATTGACCTCTACCGCCTTGACACTGCCGAGGAAGCCCGGCGCCTGGGTCTTGAGGACATCTTCGACGCGCCAGCGTTGGTGCTCATCGAATGGGGCGACAAGTTCCCCGAGATCCTTCCCGCTGACGCCTTTCGAATCGAATTGACTCGACTGGAACTCGCGGATGGGGAAGAAGCGCGCGAGATTAGAGTCTGGACGCCTGGCACTGAGATGGTGTGCACTTAACGGCTGAGCCGCGACCGTCAGATGCTCTCGGCCAGACCGAAGCGCAGTACTCGTTGGCCTCGTTCCGCTATGACCTATCCAAATTGCGCCATAAGGGATTGGTCGAGAAGGTCCCGCGCTCCCGCCGTTATCGACTGGTCGGAAAGGGATATTCAATCTGC
>CAJCIT010000273.1 GCA_903970405.1 Acidobacteriaceae bacterium
AAGGACACGTCGACCGGCCAGCCCGCGGCGATTCAGCCTGTTACTGGCGTTGGAAACAGTGGCGGCGCCTTTAGCGGCGCGTCCAACAACGGCGCCTCCAACAACCAGAACACCGCCTCACAGACATCGCAACCTGCAACCGCTCCAGCGCCGGCAACCTCGAATCAATAGAGTTTCAGGCCGGCAAAGCGCAGAGTGGGGCGGGCTGTCGGCCCTCCGGCCGGTTGTTAAATAACCGGCCTTCACAGGCTGCCTGTGCCACGACGGCCGGTGCCGGTACAAGTATCCGGCTGCTTCTTCATAATGTGCTAATCTGCGTGGTCACATGCGCAACATTCTTCTGGTTCTTCTGACGGTTTCCGCCTGTTCGGCCGCGACGCCGCGTGCCGAGATTCTGTGGGATCAATACGGCGTTCCGCACATCTTTGCCGCCGATCGGGAATCCATGTTCTATGCGGAAGGTTGGGCGCAAGCCCGCAACCAGGGGGATCTGCTGCTCCGGCTGTATGGCGAATCGCGCGGGCGGGGGGCCGAATACTGGGGCGAGCCTCACCTGGAACTGGACCGGTGGGTGCAATTGAACGGCGTGCCGGAACGGGCCGTGGAGTGGTACAAGGCGCAAGATCCGGTGTTCCGGCGGTATGTGGATGCCTTTGCCCAAGGGATCAACGACTACGCGAAGCAGCATCCGGAGACCATCGGTCAGGAGTACCGGGTGGTGCTGCCGGTCAGCGGCGTGGACGTGATTGGACATTCACTGCGGGCGATCCACTACATGTACATGGGATCGCGGGAGCGGATGCAGCATGAGGTAAATGAACTTCTGAAGGGCAAGAGTCCGGCGTCGGCTGCCTTAGTATCTACACCTTCGCCAGTGTCGCCTGTCGAACAGCCTGAGACGCCGGGATCGAATACCTGGGCGGTGGGCCCAACGCGCTCAGCCAGCGGGCATCCGTTGCTGTTGATCAATCCACATCTGCAATGGGGGGAGACATTTTACCGATATATGGAGGTGCATCTGGTGGCGCCGGACTACGATCTTTACGGCGCGCCGCAGATCGGATTCCCGACGCCGGTGATTGGATTTAACCGGCGCACGGGTTGGGGGCGGACGGTGAACACAATCGATACAGTGGATTTCTACGAACTGAAGGTCCACGATGGCCAGTACGAATTCGACGGCAGGTTGCGCCCCTTTGAGCGTCGGACGAAAACCCTCAAGATCAAGCAGGCGGACGGAACATTCCGCGAAGAGAAGTTGGAAATCCGCAAGAGCGTTCACGGCCCGGTCGTTTTCGATGACAAAGGCGTTACCGTGGCCATGCGCGTCGCCGGTCTCGACAGGCCGAAGATGCTGGAACAGTGGTTCCGGATGGGCGAAGCGCGGAATCTGGAGGAATTCAAGACCGCGCTCAAGATGATGGCGGTGCCGATGTGGAACGCGAACTACGCGGACGCCGATGGACACATCATGCTGGTTTTCGACGGCTTGGTGCCTTTGCGAAAAACTCATGACTGGGCGTATTGGTCAAAGGTGGTGCCTGGGGATACGGCGGAAACGCTGTGGACGGGGTACCACTCTTTTGACGATCTGCCGAAGTCGATCGATCCGCCGAGCGGCTTCCATCAGAACACGAATGAACCGCCGTGGACATCCACCTTGCCGCAGCTCGACAGGAGCCTGTATCCGCCGTATTTCTCCCCCGTTGCGGCTTTGTCTTACAGGACGATTCGCTCGCTTCGTCTGCTAACTGGCGAAAAGGCTTTTACTTTCGAGACATTCTTAGCCGCAAAGCACTCGACGCGGCTGGAGATTGCCGATGCTATTTTGCCTGACTTACTAACTGCGGCCGCTTCATCCGCCGATCCACTGGTGAAAGAGGCGAGCGAAGTCTTGCGGCGCTGGGACCGTCAGACAGAGTCATACAGCCGCGGGGCGGTCTTGTTCCAAATGTTTGCGGAGAAGTATTTCACGGGTTCTGACATGAACTCGAGGCTGCGAGTGAAGTTCGACCCGAGCCGTTGGCTGGATTCGGGCAGCGGTATCGCCGATCCATCGCGGGCCGTGGCCGCGCTCGCCGCCGCCGCGGGGGAGTGCCGCGCCGGCTATGGCGAACTGGACGTGCCTTGGGGCCAGGTGTATCGGTTTCAAAGCGGTAAAACAGACCTTCCAGGCAATGGCGATAGCGGCGTGATGGGCGCCATCCGTACCATTCAATTTGGCCGAAAGGAAGGCAAACAATTCTACGCGACGCATGGTGAGACGTTCGTCTGCGCAATTGAATTCGCGGAGGCGCAGCGGGCCGAGTGTGCGCTGAGTTACGGAAACGCGAGCCAACATGGCTCGATTCACCTTGAGGACCAATTGCCATTGATCACACAGAAGCGGCTTCACCCGGTGTGGCGAGAACGGGTGGAGATCGAAAAGCACTTGGAGTTTTCCGAAACATTCTAAGAGGTCCCCGCATCCGATATTCGTAAGCGAACGACCGTCATTGCTCTCCGAATTTTTTTGGGGGTGGGGCAGGACTAAGGAACCGAGGGTTGTTATACTTGGTTCAACGCGAAAATGAGTAGCTGTATAAACTGTGGCGCCTCAGACGCTATTCGGAGATCGCGGCGGCGGTGGTACGATCTGCCGGCCTGTCTGCTTGGAGACAGTCCCTTGCGTTGCGTGGCCTGTAACCGCCGCTTTTACGGCCGCGAGGAAGACTGGATAGACAGTCGGCACAGGGCGCACCGCCAACGGGCTGAACCGGAGGTTGGGTCGTCAGATTTGAGCGAGGCATTGCCGCCATCTCAGGAAAAGGCCTCCGCTCAGGCTGCGAAGTAATGCCGCCCGGAATGCCGCGATTCCTTAGCCTAGTATCTGTCTCAGGCCGGCGAGGCGCTTCTTCAAGAACTCACGTTCCACTGGGTTGACGGTCAGCGTCAAGGCTCGCTCATAAGCCACTCGCGCTTCTTCAGTACGCCCTAAGCGGCGCAGAAAGTCGGCGCGGGCGGCGTGCAAGAGATAGTACCCATCCAGCTCACTTGAAGCTTCGAGTTCATCCAGGCGGCTGAGACCCGCGGCAAAGCCTTCGCTCATCGCAATCGAGACGGCTTGGTTTAAGGCAACCACCGGTGACGGATTGAGCCGATACAGTGTCGCATACAGGGCCGCGATCTGCCGCCAGTCTGTCTCGGCTGCGGTGATCGCCTCGGCGTGGACGCCCGCAATCGCCGCTTGTAACTGGTACGGGCCCGTCGGTCCGCGCCGCAGAGCGGATTCAAGCAACGCGATGCCTTCCGCGATCTGTTCTCGATGCCACAACGACCGGTCCTGCTCTTCGAGAATGACCAACTGGGCATTCTGAATGCGGGCGTCGCGCCGGGAATCATGGAGCAGCATTAAGGCGAGCAAGCCAAGGTTCTCAGCATCGTCCGGAAGAAGATCGTTCAGCACCCGGGCAAGACGGATGGCTTCGGCGCACAGGTCGCGCCGGACCAGAGAGTCTCCCGATGACGCGGCGTAGCCCTCATTGAAGATCAGATAAAGAACAGCGCGCAGCGGCGCCAGGCGCTCCGCAAGACGGTGCGGAGGAGGAATCTCATAGGGGATCCGAGCCTCGTGGATTTTTCGCTTGGCGCGAACCAGCCTTTGCGCGAGCGTCGATTCGGAGGTTAAGAAGGCCTTCGCGATTTCCGGAGTGGTGATGCCGCCCAGGGTTCGCAGCGTCAACGCGATCTGGCTTTCCTGGTTCAACGCCGGATGGCAACATGTGAACATCAACCGCAGCCGGTCGTCATACTCGGGGGATTGGGAGTTCAACAACATGTGAACCGGTTCCGCGGGGGAGGGAAGTGCGCGGCTTTCCATTTCATAGCGGATGGAATCTTCCTTGTCGCGCTTGGTGCGCTCCGCCCGTGAGTAGTCAATCAGCTTCCGGCGCGCGGCCACTGTGATCCACGCCGCTGGATTCTCGGGAAGGCCTCGTTCGGACCACGCGACAAGGGCAGCCGCGAAGGCCTCTTGCAGCGCCTCTTCAGCGCGATCGAACCCGCCGGCAACGCGAATCAATGTGGCCAGGATGCGGCCGGAGTCCTTGCGGAATACCGCCTCGATGGCCTCTTTGGCGTCAACCGCGTTCAGATTCATGCCTTCGGCGCGGACGGGGCTGGAATCTGTACCCCATGCAGCGGACGAATTTCGATGCAGCCCGTGGCGCCTTTGCAGGCGGTCGGGATGCGCTTGGCCCATTCGATTGCTTCGTCCAGATCATCGCAATTGAGGATGTAGTAGCCGGCGAGCTGCTCTTTCGTCTCGGCGAATGGTCCGTCGAGGGTTAGATAGCCTGAGCCATTCCCGCGAACAGTGGTTGCGGTGGCCGTCGGCTTCAGCGCATCGGCCGAGACGAGGATGCCTTTGGCCGCCGCCTCGCCCAGCACCGCGCGGTGGCCCTCCATGATCGCCATCGCATCTTCCGGCGGCAGGCCTTCGGCAATCTCTTGCGAATAAATGAGAAACATGTAGTTCATAAGAGGGTGTTCAGGCGGCAGGGAAGTGAGGGTCCGACGTAACCTCGCTGATTTGGCCGGTGTGGCGCTGGGTGTGAGCGGCAGTCACCACCGCCCACTGGTAGCCATCCAGCAGACCGAGCGTGGGGTGCGGCGCAAAGTGGCAGCGCAAGTCATCGCGGGTTTCAACCAGTCCGATCAGCGACGCGTGAGCCGCACCCAATCGGTCTAAAGACTCTTGCAACGTCACTTGCCCGGTGGGCATGGCGAAGGCCGGCCCCTTCACTTTGACCTGGCGGGTGGGGACCACTGTGCGGATGTGGGTATCCTTGCTCTGCCGATCGGCAGCGGCGGCGGGCGCGCCTTCGGTGAGATCCTTCACAACCTTCGAAGCGACGAGGTTTGCAATAAGCGCGATGTGTTCGGCGTTCTCCGCGACCGACCAGCACTCGGCAGATGGTTTGAACGCCAGTTGAGCGGGGGATAGACCCTTCACGATTTCGACGAGGCCGTCCCGAGTTTCATTCAAATACTGGATGGCGTCTTCGCGTTCCTGCGGTGTCAGGGTTTCGGAAGCGAGGAGTTGAGCGGTTGAGGTTTCCATGGCGATCCTTTGTTTTGCCGGCGCGTAGCGCCGAAACGATTCTATCGTGAGCGCTTGTTTCAGCGCCCGCTGAGGCTGGCTCCAGATTCTTCTAAGCGTTGCTGACAGAACGACGGACGAGTGCGCCGAATTCGACCGGTGCTAGCCGCTAATTTCTCAAAAAAATTGCGTTGCTTCATGTAGGGCGGACTGGAAGCCTTAACCAGGCACAGCCGGGATGAGTCTCGGCTCGGCAGTCTCAAAAGCCGGCGCCACGGGGTCACCCGTCTCGCGCTCCGTACAATATTCACATGCCCGCTCCCAAGCTCACAGACGGCGAATTGACGGTGACCCTTCGCCAGATTCAGGGCTGGACGGTGATCGGGGGCAAGCTCCACCGCGAGTACAAGTTTCCCGACTTCATCCATGCCTTCGGATTCATGGCTACCGCTGCCCTCGCCATTGAGAAGCGAAACCATCATCCGGAATGGTTCAACGTCTACAACCGGGTCACCGTCGACCTGGTCACGCATGATTCCGGCGGCATTACGCAGAAGGATGTCGACCTCGCGTTGACGCTGGAAGCCATTGCCGGCAAGCTCGCCTGAAGTCTCCGCGCGCATGAATGACCTCCCGATGAAGATTCGCCTTTCAAAACTCTTGCGAAACCCACTGTCTCAGACGTTCCCGCTTCTTCTCGTACTGGCCGGCGCCATTGCCGCCCAGAACAGCGCTTACCAACAAGGCCCGCTGCTGGATGAGCAGGTTCAGAAGGCGGTGGAATCCGGCCTCATCCCCGGGGCGGTGCTGCTGGTGGGACACGACGGGCGAGTGGTGTTCCACAAGGCATACGGAAGCCGCGCGCTGATTCCCAACCGGGAGGCGATGGCCGAAGACACGATCTTTGACGCCGCTTCGCTGACAAAGGTGCTCGCCACAACCTCCTGCGCGATGAGACTTGTGGAGCAGGGCAAGCTGCGGATCGACGATCCGGTGGTTCGTTACCTCCCCGAGTTCGAGGGCGGCAAGAGCGATATCACCGTCCGGAATCTAATGACTCACTTCTCCGGTCTTCGCCCCGATCTCGACCTGAAGCCGAAGTGGTCTGGCTACCAAACGGGCATCGCGCGCGCCCTGATTGAAGCGCCAACCACGCCGCCGGGAACGCGCTTCGTGTACAGCGACATCAACTTCATTCTGTTGGGTGAGATCGTGCGCCGGCTGAGCGGCAAGACCTTGGCCGAGTTCGCACACGAAGAAGTCTTCGCTCCGCTTGGTATGCGCGACACCATGTTTCAGCCCCCGGCTTCGCTCAAACCCCGCATCGCACCCACCGAGATCGACCCCGAGACCGGCCAACCGCTGCGTGGCGTGGTCCACGACGACACGTCCCGTTACATGGGCGGCATCGCCGGACACGCCGGGCTCTTCACCACGGCGGCGGATATGTCCCGCTTCGCTGACATGATGCTGGGCCGAGGTTCGCGATTCGATGAAGCCACGGGACAAACGGTTCAGCTCTTCAAGCCGCAAACCATCCAGAAGTTTACGGAGCCCGGTTCGCCCTCCGATCAGCCCGTGATGCGCGCGCTGGGTTGGGACGTCGATTCGCCCTATAGCGGCAATCGCGGCGAATTGTTTCCGCTTGGCTCTTACGGTCACACTGGGTTCACCGGCACTTCTCTGTGGATCGATCCCTCCAGCAAGACGTACGTAATTCTGTTAACCAACGTCGTGCATCCGAAGCGCGGCAAGTCGCTGACGCAATTGCGCTCAAAAATCGCCACCATCGTAGCGGCCTCGTACAATATCGACCTTCCCGGCATCACTCTCACCGGCTACAACGACGTAATGGCCGGCGGCGGCGTACATCGCGTGGTGGCTCGGAACGGGCAAGTGCAAACGGGGCTCGATGTCCTCGAAGCCGAAAAGTTTGTTCCGCTGCGAGGCAAGCGCGTCGGTCTCATCACCAATCAAACCGGACTCGATCGCGACGGCAAGCGCAACGTCGATGCGATGCGCGCGGCGGGGGTCAACGTCACCACACTCTTCTCGCCCGAGCATGGTCTCGCCGGCGTCGGAGACTCGGATCTCGGCGATTCAAAGGATTCGGCCACCGGTCTGCCGGTGGTCAGCCTCTACCAGACCAAGGATCGCCGCTTGACCGCCGACAAGCGAAAGAACGTGGATGTGCTGGTATTCGACATTGCCGATGTGGGCGCCCGGTTTTACACCTACTCCTGCACGATGCTCTACGCGCTGGAAGAAGCGGCCAAAACGAAAACGCCGTTCTATGTGCTGGACCGCCCGAATCCGATTACCGGAACGCATGTTGAGGGGCCGGCCTTGGACCCGGGCCTGCAGTCTTTTACCGGCTGCTACAACATACCTCTGCGGCACGGCATGACCCTCGGCGAGCTGGCCACGCTCGCCAACGCCGAGCAGCACTGGAAAGCCGATCTGCATATCGTCGCGATGAAGGGCTGGCAGCGCGGCGACTGGTTCGATTCCACATCATTGACCTGGCTCAATCCGTCGCCGAATATGCGCAGCCTCAATGCGGCTTTGCTGTATCCGGGCCTCGCCATGATAGAAGCCTGCAAGAACTATTCCGTGGGGCGTGGGACCGATGCGCCGTTCGAGCAAATTGGCGCAGCTTGGATCCATGGCGCGGAGTTGGCCGCCAAACTGAACACGCGATTCCTGCCTGGAGTCCGAGTTTACCCGGTGCGCTTTCGCCCCACCGCATCGAACTATGCGAACCAGGACATAGAAGGCGTGCGGTTCGTCATCACCGATCGCGAGTCGGTGAACAGCGTGCTGATCGGCCTTGAAGTCATCTCGGCGATTAACAAGCTTTATCCAGGCCGCCTCGATTTGAATGAATCGCGGTTTCTCGTGGGCAACCAGCGAGTGCTCGATGACCTGAAGGCGGGAGTGGACCCGAAGGCGATCTCTTCGCGCCTCGATCAGGAGGATGTCGCGACGTTTCTGGCGCGCCGAAAGGAGGCGCTGCTCTATTAGGCGCTGAGCCACGGGAAGCAGTTTGCCTTAGAACGGCGTGCGGATTCGACTTGCCCACCTTTGGCGTCGGATTGCCGGGTTGCCCAAGGCGCTTAACTAAATTAATACCTGCCGAAAAGAGCCGGACGCCCCGTGGCGCGGGCTTTTAGCCGGCTGAGCCGACAGTCATGTCGGCTGTTCTTTCGTTTCACCCGTAACCGGGAACAGCCGAGATGACTCTCGGCTCAGCAGGCTAAAGCCTGGCAAAAGCCCAACGCTACTTAGTTTCTTCCTTAACGAACAGTTTCAAGGACTTATGTTTGTTTGCGCGGGCAGCCCGTTGGCCCAGTGGTCCGCCACGGTTCGCGGCAACGTCGGCGTGAGTGCCGACGCGGCACGCAGGACTGCG
Organism: Acidobacteriaceae bacterium; assembly: GCA_903970405.1. Lineage (GTDB taxonomy): Bacteria > Acidobacteriota > Terriglobia > Bryobacterales > Bryobacteraceae > CAJCIT01. Next base: position 8,493 of record CAJCIT010000273.1, read on the forward strand.
TGCGCCACAATGGTTTCAGTATCTTACGGCTCCTCAGGAAAACTAAGTGGCATTGGGCTAAAAGCCCGCGCCACGGGGAACCCAAACCGCGCTAGAGTGGTCCCGATTGCCCGATTTTCCTACTTCTGTACCGCACCTGCCGGATTCGGCTTGCCCGATGTCGACTTCTTAGCCGGTTTCGCTTCGTTTGCCGTTTGCCCTTTGAGATGGGCGCAGCCCTTGGTTATGATTAGGGCGTCGAGCACGGGAAGCAGTGTGCCTCAGAACGGCGCGCGGAGGCCCGTGGCGCGGGCTTTTAGCCGGCTGAGCCGACAGTCGTGTCGGCTTTCTTTCGTTTCACCCGTAACCGGGAACAGCCAAGATGACTCTCGGCTCAGCAGGCTAAAGCTGGCTAAGGTCCGCGCCACGTGGAACCCAAACCGCGTCAGAGTGGTCCCGATTGCTCCGTTTTTCTACTTCTGCGCCGCGGCCGCGGGATTCGGCTTGCCCGATGGCGGCTTGTTAGCTGGTTTCGGTTCGGCGGGCGTTTGATCTTTCAGTTTAGGAGCGGCGGCCGGCGCCGTTCCTGGAACGGGCTTCGCCTCCAGAGGCTTGGCCTTCTCAGCCGT
>CAJCIT010000274.1 GCA_903970405.1 Acidobacteriaceae bacterium
ACGCTGCCAGCTCGACCGCATATATCAACGCATCTGCGACAACCTCGACGCACTTTTGCGGGAGGTTGGTCTCAAGATCGCTGCCTGATTTGACGCAACGAGAACAAAATTCTCGTTGGGGCCCCTATAACGGGAACTAAGAACGCGGGAAAAAGCCTCAAGTCTCAGTCGTCGTGGGTGCGTCCGTTTGTCTCCAGGATCTTCAGACGAGCCCTTCTAAGATCCGAAACTTCAGCCCTCGGGGGAACCCACGCGCTGTTGCGAAAGGGCCAGCAAGACACGCTCGGTCAGCTCATTGATCAACGTCGGCACAGCGCTTTCGATCGCCAGAGTAACCGCCGCCCGGACCGTGTCGCGATCGAAGATAACCGCCTCCCCTTTCGTGAGCTCCGGTAATTCAGGCTCGCGTTCCGCAAGAGCGGCCGCCAGCAAGGGTTCAACCGTGGTCAGCAGCAAGGTCGCCTCCAGCGGCTTGCGGAGGATCGCATCGGCGCCGGCGTTACGGGCGTCCTGTTCATCGAAGCGATCGGCCGGACCGGCGGCGAAAACGATACGAACGCGCTTGAGACTGGGCTGGGCCTTGATGAAGCGCGCCAACTCAAACGCATTTCGAGTGGGCAGGTAAACGTCGCAAAGCAGCAAATCCGGATCGAATTCAAGCAGCCGGTGCAGGGCTGTGGCCCCGTCCGTGACGCTGACCACCTGGTTCTTTCCGGTTGACAGAATCTGTTCTGCGAGGCGCAGGGCCTTGGGACTATCGTCAGCCAGAAGAATTCGAGTCATCTGGCGCGGCTATGACTGTGGGGGCGGCTGGACTGGCGGGGTCTGGGCGGCGGCCGGCGGCGTGGCGGGCGCCGTTGTGTCTGTCGAAGCAGGCTGACCAGATTGCGTGGTTGTCGTGGAGGATGCAGGTTCAGCCGTGGTTTTCGAGGTCTTCTTCGCTTTCTTGGCCTTCTTTGCCCTCTCGGCCTGGGCGGCGGCGATATCCTTAGCGTGGTTCGAAGGCGGCGGCGCGGCGGTGGCAGCCGGCGCATCGGTGGCGGCGGCTCCTGCTGGGGCCGCCTTGCGGGCATCGGGCGATTGATCCAGCTTGTTCGAATCGCCGCTCAATGTCTGGACGCTGACCTCATTGCTTCCGGAACCGGGAGCGCCCGTTCCCTGTCCGGCGCTCGCGGTGTCAACCTGCACGGGAACGCTGACGGGAATTGGCGACTTCATCGCGGTCATGGTGGGCTCGCCTTTCTGCGCGGCGTGGCTCATATCGGGTGCGCCGGTGATAAAAAGGCTTATCTCTCTGTGAACTAACGACGGCTTCACATAGTGCTCCTTGTTGTACTTCAGGAGCGCCAAGGCTTCGGGATTGGGCTCAGGGATGGGCGCTTCGAGATCAGTCAGATGCCGCTTGGCCTGCGCGACAATTCTGGGGTTGCCCGGATAATCGCGGACGATCTTGCTGAAGTCGGCGATGGCCTGCTGTCGGAAACGCTTCTTGTCCATGGCGAGGTAGGCTTCGCCGGCCTTGAGCAGAGCGTCGTCCGAGCCGCTATAAAGGGGGAACTGGTTGACTGCTCCGTCCAGCCGGTTCGCGGCTGCCGGGTAGGCGCCGCGCTTCATGTAGAAATCGCCGGCCGCCACTTCATGTCCCGCCAGCACCTCTTGAATATCGCGGACCTTCTGGGTCGCCAGGGGGGCGAACTTGCTGTTCGGAAACTCTTCGATGACCTTCTTGCACTCCTGCTCGGCGACGCGAGCCTGGGTGTCATCCCGCTCAGCCTTGGTCATTTGGTTGATGTGAATCTGGCAGATGCGATCCTGGGCTTCGGCCGATTCCTGCATTTGCGGATAGAAGAGGATGAAGTCCTTGTATTCGGCTTCGGCCTGAGCAAGACCGTTGGAGCCGCCTTCGCGGAACCAGCTATCGGCGATGGCCAGTTTTGCCTTGGCCAGAAATTCGCTCGAGTCATATGTATTGATGAGGGTGTTCAGCGTGAGGCGGGCGATCTCATAGCGGCCATGCTCGATGTCATGCATGGCCTTGTCGAACAGGACCTTATCGGGCTGCTGAGTGTTCTTCGAAATGGGGTTCTCGTACTTCTTTTTCGTGAAAATCGAAGAAAACGCCGGCAGCGAGACAGCAGCCGCAATGACAAGAACCCGGAGGGTCCAACTATATTTCAGAATCATATTTTCCCTTACATCCTCAACGACGTTTGAGCACCGGCGGGGGCAAGCGACGCGAAACGCCAAGTCTCGCGGAAGGCTTGATCCGCCAACTGTTGCATTTCATGAATCGCGAAAACGGGGTCCGGAGCGTGGAAGACGGAGGTACCCGCCACAACCCAATCCACGCCGGCGCGAACAACTTCCGCGACATTATGCTCTGAGATTCCGCCATCGATTTCGATGGCAAACCGTAAACCGCCATCTTCCCGGTACCGGTCCAACTGCCGAACCTTCTCCACGGAGTGGGGAATGAACTCCTGCCCCCCAAAGCCCGGATTGACACTCATGACCAACACGTAGTCTACAACTTCCAGCACATCGACGAGAAGGGAGACGGGTGAGGCCGGATTGATGACTACGCCGGCTTTCGCGCCCTCGCCTTTGATCAGCTGAAGGCTGCGGTGCAAATGGCGGCAAGCCTCATAGTGAACGCTGACCGAGGTGGCGCCGGCCTTAATGAAGAGGGGCGCGAAGAAGTCGGGGTCCTCAATCATCAGGTGGTGGTCCAGTTTCAGTTTTGTGACACGGCGAAGGGACTCGACCACCGGCGGCCCGATGGTGAGGTTCGGGACGAAGTGTCCGTCCATAATGTCTACATGCAGCATTTCAATTCCGGCGGATTCGACCAAATGAACCTGTTCGCCCAAGCGGGCGAAATCAGAGGCGAGAATAGAGGGAAGAATTTGAACCACGGTTGGCCGGCCAGCCCGTCACATGCTAAGAATTCGAACTGCTAAAAAAATTCCGAGGGCCGGACTTACGAACTCTGGCGCAGATGGGCTTGCGAGTGCCTAGCTGCTCCCGGAATTCCCCGATCTTATCACGGCCACGTAAAAGCCATCCCCTGGGTCACGGCCAGGCAGCCGCCAGTGTTCAGACACCAGTTGGACTGCCGGCGGCGGGTTGAGCTTGTCCCCCCGGTTAACCGCGAGGCGCGACAGCACAGCCTTGACCACATCGCCATTCTCTTCCGCCTCCAGCGAGCAGGTTGCATAAACCAGCAGACCTCCCGGCGCTAATGCTTCAATGCCGCGCTCAAGAATCTGGACCTGCCGGTGTTGATGTCCTTGCAGGTTCTTCGCTTGGACGCGCCATTTGATCTCGGGGTTTCGCGCCAGAGTGCCGGTGCCGGAACAAGGCGCGTCAATGAAGACTCGATGGAATTTCGTACGGAATGGCAGCGGGCGCGACGCATCCAGCACGACGCGCGGGCAAATGGCGGGCACTTCCCGAAGCCGGCGTTCGGAGACGTCACAAGCCACCGCGCTGAGAGGCGTTTCAAGCGCTTGTAGGGTCTTGTTGCCTGGCGCAGCGCAGAGATCGAGGAAGGTTTGGCCGGGCGCGAGTTGCAATAGAGGAACCACGGCCTGTGAACCAATGTCGTGAAAGCGATAACCGGCTGGGGCATTTTCGAGGACCCGGTAGCATCCGGGAACATCGGTGGCTTCAATCGCCGCGTCCGGGGGAAGAGGTTCGCCGGGACGAATGCGGACGTAGGCCTCGGGCTGAACGAGCGCTGCGCGGGCGATGCCTTCGGCCGCTTCGGCGCCGAACTGGTTGGTCCACTTTCGAAGAAGCCAGCGCGGACAGGAAAGTTCGATGGACTTGCCGGGCCAGCGCAGCGGATCGCGCGTGACTTTGCGGAGGATGGCGTTAGCCAGCCCCGCGGCGGCGCGCGTCCGATGCTTGACCAATTCCACGGTTTCGTGGACGGCCGCGTGCGCGGGAACGCGATCCAGATAGCGCAGTTGGAAGATGCCGAGGCGCAGAGCAATGAGCAGCGGCGGATCGAGTTGTCCCGGCGCCCGCCCCCCAAAGTGTTCCAGGAGGAAATCAAGCTGGCCCTGGTACCGGAGTGCGCCAAACACCAGTTGAGAAGCGAGCCCGGCATCGCGCGAATCGAGCGAGGCGGCGCGGGTAAGGAGTTCCTCGCTGGCATATTCGCCGTCATTGACGCGCTCTAGAACCTCAAAGGCAACCTTGCGGGCGGGAGAGATGTCGAGAGGCCGGGGGGAAGGGGGACGCTGGCGATAATTCAATGTATTTACTCAAGAGCGCACAGGCCGCGCGCCGCGGCGCAAAACAAGCAAGAAACTCGGCTGACTTCGCCGCGGCGCGCGAGTCCGTTGTGCGCGAGTTCCTTAACCTAACTTAGTGGGTTACTTTACCGGACCGGCCGCGATCCGCGGTCAATCGCTCTGGTCACCGGCGCGAACCGTCTTGCCGGCCAAGCGGGAAACGAAGAACCAGCGCAGTGTGCCGCGAGGCTGATGGCCGAAGCTCTCCATGTCAACGCGCAGAACGGCGCCTTTCTTGAAGTCGATTTTGAGGTCGTTGGCGCCCAGGAAGTAGGCGGAGAGACGGGAAAAGAGGGGTTCGTGTCCTACCAGCATCAGTTCCGCCTCATCCCGGTGAACCCGTAATTCATCCCACACTTGTTCGACGGTGGAATTGGGGCTGAGGGCCTTTGTAAGGAGGACTTCGTTCTTGGTTTTCAGCAGTTCACGGGCGAGCTCGGCGGTTTGGATGGCGCGCGCCAAAGGGCTGCTGAGAATCAGGGTCGGCGCGACGTCGGCATTGGTCAGGATTCGGAATGTTTCCCGTAGTTTGCGCTTGCCTTCGGCTGTCAATTCCCGGTCGGCGTCACGCATGCCGACATGACCTTCTTCGGCGATTCCGTGGCGAAGCAAGTAAACCTGCATACGTAAGATCTTCGCCCTTCATTCTGGCATACTGAAGCCGGTGGCAACCCAAGAACAGACGCCGCGGCATGAGCAGATCCTTGTCATTGTGGCGACGGCGTCCGCCACGCTGATCCATGTGTCGATTGCAGCCAGTCAAACGTTGCTGGGGCTGGGAATCGTCTTATTACTGGTCTACCGAAGGAAGCTATCGTTCCCCCGGATCTGGCCCGCGTTGGCGATCTTCTTTGTGCTGACGCTGATTTCCGTGTTTCTATCGCCTGATCCATGGGGCGGACGGCCCCAGATCCGGAAGTTTTTCGTCTTCTTGTTTATCCCGCTGATTTACGGCGTGTTCTCGGCGCATTTTGGCAAAGTGTATTACGTGGTGGCGGGGTGGGCCGCGGCGGCCACGGCTTCAGGGCTCGTTGGTGTCGTGCAGTTTGTGCTGAAGTACCGGCACTTCAAGCAGGCGGGCGTCGATTTCTATACGGGTTACGTGGAGCAGCGCATCACGGGGTTTGAAGGCCATTGGATGACGTTCGGCGCGCTGCAGTTAAGTGCGCTGTCGGTGCTGGTGGCGCATTTGTTTTTCGCCCGGCGAAAGCTGCCGGCGTGGGTGTATGGCGGCGCGATTCCGGTGTTGCTGCTGGCGATTCTGCTGGGGTGGACGCGCAGCATCTGGCTGGCGATGATCCCCTCCCTCCTTTATTTGATCTGGTGCTGGCGGCCGAAAATGGTGCTGTTGCTGCCGGTAGTGCTGGCGGTTGCGTACGTGCTGGCGCCGGCGGCGGGCAAGGCGCGGGTCCAGAGCCTTTTCCAACCGCACGGTGAAACCGATTCCAACCGGCACCGGGTGGTGACGTTTCGGACAGGCCTTGAGATGGTGAAGGCGCATCCATGGTTCGGGCTCGGTCCAGAGCAGATCCGCCGGCAGTTCGACAGCTACATGCCGGTTGAACTCAAGCCCAAGCCCGTGGGTTTTTACGGGCACCTGCATAACATCTATATTCAATACGCGGCCGAGCGGGGCATTCCGGCTCTACTGGTGTTCTTGTGGCTGATCGGCACGATTCTTTGGGACGCGTTCCGCACGCTGGGGCGTTTACCGCCTGGCCTGTCGGATGAGCGTTTCATGTTGCACGCAGTGATTGCGGTGACCATCGGCATTCTGGTGGGCGGGCTATTCGAGTTCAACCTGGGCGATAGCGAGGTACTGATGATGTACGTCTCAGTGGTGGCGCTGGGATACGCGGCGATTGAATCCAGCCGCCCGCGGTGGACCGCCCGTTGAGGGTGAATCGGACAATGCGGATATTGTTGGCGGGTGGGTCAGGCGGATTGGGGCGTGCGACGGCGGAATTGCTGGCCCTTGAAGGCGCGGAGCTGGTGGTGAGTTATCTCAGCGACGAGGCGCGGGCCCAGGGCTTGCAGTCGCTGGCGCCGGGCATCGAGATTGTCCAGGCGGACATCACTAAGCGGGAGGATCGCGAGCGGCTGCTGGATGTGGCCAGCCCGATTGAGGGCCTGGTGGTGTTTACGGGAACTCCGGCGCGGGTGGCCGCTCCGGAGCAGATGGAACAGCAGATGATCGCCTCACATGCCGTGAATTATCTGGGACCGTTACTGCTGGCGCGTGAGGCGGCGGAACGGATGAAGCTCGCGGGGATTGAAGGATCGATTGTTCTGTTTTCAACGATGCAGAGCGTGGCGCTGTTCCCAGGGTCAACAGCGTATGCGGGCGCGAAAGCAGCGTTGATTCACGGCGCACGGATTCTGGCCAAGGAGCTGCGGGCGCCGCACAATATCCGGGTGAACGTAATCGCGCCGGGGATTATCGACGCGGGCATGGCGCAAGTGAGCATCCAGTCAGGCAAGTACGACCGGTTTGTGAGCGAAGGAACCATTGCGCGGTTCGGACGGCCCGGAGACGTGGCCCGGACGGTGCGGTTTCTGCTCGAGCCGGATAGTTATGTGACCGGACAGGTGATCGCCGTGGACGGGGGGATCACGCTGTGAGGGGCATAGGCGTTGAGGCGATGCTTGTTGCCAAAATGGCTGGCGAAGGGGGTGCGGCTGAAGGCCGATTGGCTGGAAGTTCCGAGAAACGCCGTTGGGGGAACATGTCGGCGAGATGCGACTCCACCTCCAGGCGGATTTCTCCGTCATTCAAAATGAGCCTGCTTCTCATTATGGGCGCGCCAATCGTTTCCGAATCCAGTAAACGACAACTTGGCAAAAAGGCCTCAGTTCCCCTTCCGTCGATTCGCCGCTCCAATCAAGGAGCCACCTCTCTAATGTCGCCCGCTGAAGAGGCCCGCGCCTGGGTATTGTTTCCTTAAGAGCGTCCAGGACTGCCCTACGATTGTTCACGAGAAAGGGATGGTTCAGATTCAGTACGGCGTCAAGATCGGTGGCAAACACCGGGTCGCCGGAAGAGATCCTGCCGTCACCTTCGAATCGGGTTAATTCTTCCACACGGTGCATTTGGTTTGCGGGGTTCCGCGAGAGATCCCTGTCTCCTTTGAAGGTGTCGCAGTGTTGGTCCCGGCCAAGCTTGCCTTCATTTCCCTTGCACGCGCCAAGCAGGTTTGAATAGTCAAGCTGTTCGGCGCTGTAGCGAGCCTGGCTGTGCCAATGCTCGATTTTCATCGCGCTGTGTTCGGCACGAATACGGGAAAGGCAATAACAACAAAGCCCCCGCTGCTCATTAACCAGTTAGCCCCGCAAAGTATCCTTATCTCGATAGCCATCGTAATTTGCGCCGGGAGTAGCACGATACTCCGCAAGACTGGCCGGCCCGGTGCGCTTGACGATCGTGCTCACACCGGAGATTCCAGAAACGACATCAAGGCCCGTGCTCTGGTGAGCTCCGGATCATCCGCACCGAGCTGGGTTTCTGTTTGCTCCAACAGGCGCCGAGCGGTGTCGAAATCTTCCCGGTCGATGGACTTGAACAAGTGGGACAGAAGCTCTTCGATGGACTTATCTCGGGAACTGGCGCCCATCACCTCTTCGAGTATCCGGTTGGAGTCAACGCCGAATGAACGTGGAGGTGTTGTGGCCCTGTCACCGTCCAATAGCGTCACCTCTTCCGGTTTGGCCTCGCCGATCAGTTGTGGCGAATGGGTGGTTGTTATGAATTGCAAGGCCGGAAATGTTCGCTTCAGGTCGGTGATCACGCGCCGTTGCCATTTTGGATGGAGGTGCAGATCCAACTCGTCTACCATCACCACGCCTGTTGTTTCCAGCAAAGCGGAATCAGCCAGATGTGGGTTCAGAATTGCGGCCCGCCTTGCCAGATCGCCGACCAGCGTGAGCATGATGCGCTGCCCGTCGCTGAGGTTTCTGAAGAGTTGAGCGCCCTGCCGGTCCATCAGGACCACAATGTCCTTGTATCGGCCGTCGTAATACAAGGCAGTGGCGCCTTCGACGCACGCCGTCACCGCTCGCTTAACCACATTGAGCGCAATTGTGTCCTGCCTGTCTGGAAGCGAGACGGTAGCCTCGTCCCGAATCCAGTTGAGAAGTGCAGTCTCCTGAATGGTGAAATCAAAACAATCGCGGTAGCCATCGAACCTGGATGGCAAGCGCCTCGTGCCGTATTTGGCCGCCTTTCGGGCGTGGTGGCCCTTTTCGAACCACAGTCGCTCAGTGCCGTAGGCGCAGATTAGCGGCAACGTAATCTCTTCCCCTGCTCGGACGCGGTTTTCTGCATCTCGCGCCACATCGCTGATTGCTTTCGCGTCCACAGCAGTCGTTCGGCCGCCTTCGCGCCGCAGTTCTCGTGCCCAGGTAATGTTCTTCCCCATTACGACACCACTGCATTCGATCCGCGAAACGAACTGTTTTTCGAATGTGTAGCTGTCTCGGTGAGCGTGAGCGACGACGCGAACCTTCTCTGGGTCTATGCCTGGCCCCTTCGCGAGTCCATTAATGCCGAGGAACCAGCTCCCCACCGCGACTGCTAAGGCATCGAGCACCGAAGTTTTCCCTGTGGCATTGCCGCCAGCGAGCAGGTTGAAGCGTGGATGAAAAGCTAATTCACGTGACTCGAAGCCATTAAAATTCTTGACCGTGAGGTGGGTAATCTGCATTCCGTGTTCCGGTTCGG
>CAJCIT010000275.1 GCA_903970405.1 Acidobacteriaceae bacterium
AATAACACCGGCGATGTCTGGATCGTCGCCAAATACCAGGACAAGGACATGGCGTCTCCGCTGGTGGCGAAAAGTTATCTGGCGGTGACCGTGCCCATTTATATGAAGTGGGATGAACCGGAGGTTGCTCAATGAGCGCCGTTGCTTCTCCTCTCGCCTACAAAGCCGGCGAATATCATCCCTTCCGAGCCGGCGAGAATGAGTTCATTTACCTGGTTCCCACGGGCGGCATCTTTGAGATGACTCCGGCGGCGGCGATGGCTCTGAAGCATGTGCAGAACCGCTCCCGCACTGCCGATGAAATGGCCCGGGAACTCGCGGCCGCTGGTTTTCCCCAAGCCCTGATCGACGAGGTATTGGCGGATCTGATCGATAGCCGGTTGTTGGTTTCGCCCGATCGGCAGCCGAGTTTCCATCAGCCGCTCCCCGCCAATTTCCCCTTGCAATCGATGGTGCTGAATCTCACCAATCAGTGCAATCTCTCCTGCAAATACTGCTACGAATACGGCGAGGACAAGCTGGCGACGCCCGAGGGTAAACCCAAGTTCATGGCCTGGGAAACGGCGCGCGATTCGGTGGACTACTTCTTCCGGGATTCAGGCGGGCGCGAATCGTTGCATATCACCTTCTTCGGCGGCGAAACGCTGATGAACTTCCCGCTGCTGAAGAAAATCGTCGATTACGCAATTGGCAAGGCTGTATCGGAGGGGCGGTTCATCGACTTCAGCCTGACCACCAATGCTACGCTCCTGACTCCCGCCATCATTGACTTCCTCGCCGAGAATAGGATCGGCGTAACGGTTTCGATCGACGGGCCGCCCGAGATGAATAAGCTGCGCGTCTTCGCGAATGGCCGCCCAAGTTACGACATCATCGCGCCGAAAATCAAGATGCTGCTGGAGCGCCACAAGACGCGTCCCGTAGCCGCGCGCGTGACGCTTACCGCCGAGGTTACAGACTGCATCGGCATCTTCCGCCATCTGACCGAGGATATCGGCTTCAACGAAATCGGTTTTGCCCCGGTTACCAGCGCTCCCAATCGCCTCCACTCCGTCGGCGCGACAAAGATGGATCGTATCCTCGATCAGTTCTGTCAGTTAGCCGATGAGTACCTTGCCTACGCGATAGATAACCGTCCGCATGCTTTCTCAAACGTCAGCGAAACCGTCGCCGAGCTTCATCAAGGCGTCAATAAATCACATCCCTGCGGCGCGGGTCTCGGTCTGGTGGGCGTGGGGCCCTCAGGCGATATTTCGCCCTGCCACCGCTTCGTCGATTCCGATACGCACAAGCTTGGCCATGTCTCGACGGGCATCGATCGCGCCCTCCAGGCTGACTTTCTCAGCCGCGGCCACATTCAGGCCAAGTACGATTGCCACACCTGCTGGGCGCGCCCTCTCTGCGCCGGCGGTTGCCACCACGAAGCCTTCGTTCGCTACGGCGACACCGGCCACCCGAACTTGCATTACTGTGACTGGATTCGGGCATGGACGAACAAGTGCCTGGAAGTCTACGGCTCCATTTCAGTGAAGAATCCCTCATTCCTTCAGCACTTCGACAGGAGAAAAGAGCAATGAAGCACCTGCGGGCAGTCAATCTCAAAGCACACCGCGTAGACGAACAGGTGGCCACCCAGCGCCGGGACGTCATTGGACTCCAGCAGGGTCCGGCGCATCCCCCAGCCGTGCCTCACTACCCGGTAGGCTGCGCCCTGGTCTTTTCGCCGGGCTGGGAAGTTGATTCTTCCGGTGGCACGGCAGGGCTATGCCAGCCGGCCGAGCGCGATCTGTTCGATTGCTACGCCACTTGTTACTGGCCCGCCCAAGTGCCCGATCACCTCAATAATTATCCGGACTGGACCAAGAAGTGCGCCGCCGCCACCAAAGACTGGCGGAATATCGATTTGGTTTTCCCATAGAGCGCCCACATAGGGATCGAAATGACAAAGAAACTCGCGCTGCTCATCGCCGCCATCGCTACGCTTCTGCCGGCAAAGACGCTGCTTTATATCGGCACCTGGCCCCACGATATCGTCGTTCTCGACGAGAGCACATATCAGATAGTCAAGCGTATCGAAATGAAGACCGACGTTCCCCGGAACGTCATTCTTTCGCCGGACAAGTCGAAGCTCATTGTTACGACGATCAAAGATACCGGCATCGAAACCATCGATCTGGCTAAAGGGGAGGTCATCGACTCCTTCATTCTCGGCGGCGGAAACACCCGCGTGACGCTTGCCGGCATCGCCATCGACCCTACCGGAACCTTGCTCTATACCAACATCACCAGATCGAAGAAGCTCATTGACCGTTGGGAGATTGGCCTGCCTACTTTGGCCATCGTCGACCTCAAGCAGCACAAGATCGTCAAGCAAGTGGAGGTGCCGGCCACCGAACGCGCCCAGGCCAGCAACTTCTATCGGGGCGGCAACTACCGTGTCTCGCCGGACGGCAAATTTCTCTATCAGTTCGGCAACGCCATCAATATCTACGACACGTCCACCCTCAAGAAGGTTCAGACCATCGAGCTCTCAAAGCCTCAATTCCCCGGCATGGAGAACGTCACCTTCTCTCCCGAAATCGATCCCAACGACAACCCCAATACCGTCACCGGCATCTTTAACACTGAAGACCCCGAAGTCCACCGTCAGGTCTTCGGCATCGCCACATTTCATCTCAACGAACGCAAATTCGATTTCAGCCCTATCGGTCCTTCCGTGCAAAGCGTATCGAATATTCGCTACACTCCCGATCACAAAAAGGCGTATGCGGTTTCGATCGCCGGCACGCATGGCGATCGTCACTGCGAGTTCTGGGGCATCGACGTCGCCGCGGGCAAACTCACCCAGCGCGAAGAGTTCCCGTGCCGCCCGCGTTTCTCTTTTTCCTCTTCTTCTTCCGGCGGCGATCTCTACATTTACTCGGCCGGTTTTGAGGTGGATGTGTACGATGCGGCAACTATGAAGTTCAAGAAGTCACTCAGTCTCGACGCGGACATCACCACTCCGATGGTCGCCGTCACCTCCGGCAGCCAGGCGGACGCAGCGCGCTGATTGTTCTTATTGAGTCTCGGCCGTGACCCGTCACTTGCCGCCATCGAACGTAATGCAGCCTCGCCGCATCGCCATCCTGGACAGTGGAGTAAACCCTAACCATCCACACGCCGGTAATATCGTGGGCGGAGTGGAGGTCCGTCCGGAGGGTCTCTTCGATAACACGATTGACCTATTGGGCCACGGCACCGCTGTGGCTGGCGCCATTCACGAAAAGGCGCCTGCCGCTGAAATCTTTGTGGTTCGCATCTTTCATCGCGCTCTGTCCGCCACCATTTTGCAACTGGCGGCAGGCTTGGAATGGGCGCTCAATCAGCGCGTGGATTTCATCAATTTGAGCCTTGGCACCGTCAACGGGGGCCATCGCGAACGCCTTGAACCGATGGTTGAGCGCGCCTCGTTGCAAGGTTGCCGCATTGTCAGCGCCCGTCACATTGGCGGCGTGCCCGCTTACCCTGGGTGCATGCCTACCGTGCTCGGCGTCGAAGCCGATCCTCACATCGCTCGCGACATGGTGCTCTTCCGTGACGACATCGCTATCGCCTCGCCCTATCCGCGTCCCATCCCGGGCGTCCCGCCGGAGCGAAACCTATCCGGTATCAGTTTTGCCGTCGCAAACGTCACCGGCTATCTGGCGGCTTGCGTCTTGTCTGAGCCCGCAAGGCCTCAATTTGCCGGACCCCGGCCGTGACCGCCCGCGCCGTCCTGGGCCAGTACCGCCGCTGCCTCCCCTTTCTGCGTCCGTATCGCGCGCGGATGGCCGGCATCGTCGCTATCAATCTGTTGGCCACTTTATTTGGGCTTTGCCAGCCGTACCTGTCGAAGTTTCTGATCGATTCCGCCCTCCTCCGGCGGGACGCGCGGATGCTGTGGTGGGCGGCCGGCTTCCTCTTCGCCGCCGCCGTGCTTGGCTTTGCCTTTAGCATTGCCTCCAGCTTTTGGTATGTCCGCGTCTCGGCCCAGGCGCTCTTCGATATGCGCCTGGCCGTCTACACCCATCTTCAGCGTCTCTCGCCGCGTTACTTTGCGCGGCACAAACTCGGCGACATCGTATCGCGAGTTAACAACGACATCGGCGAAGTCCAGCGCATTCTCACTGACACCATCCTCTCCATCGCCTCGAATCTGCTCTTCCTGGTTGGCAGCATCGCGGCCATGCTGCTTCTGAGTCCGCGCCTCTTTATCGTGGGAACCCTGCTGGTGCCGCTCAGCCTGTTCGCCATGCGCCACTTCCAGCACCGGCTGGCCGCCCATGTGAAGCTTCTGCGCGAGCGCAGTTCAGAAATCGGCAGCTTCCTCATTGAGACCATCCTGGGCATCCGCCTGGTGGTCTCATCCGGCACGGAGGCTCAAGAGATCGGGCGCTTCCGGCGTCTCAACAGCGGCTTTGTGGACGCCCTGCTCAATATGCAGCTCACCTCATTCCTCGCCGGCGCGCTGCCCGGAACTATTCTGGTCGCCGCCAGCGCCATTGTATTTCTGTATGGCGGCCGCATGGTGATTGCTCAAACACTCACGGTGGGCTCGCTGGTCGCCTTCATGGCATACCACGCCCGTTTGCTCTCGCCTGTGCAGATCATGATGGGCGCGTGGTCCAGTATCCTCACCGGCGCCGTTTCGCTGCAGCGCGTCTACGAAGTCCTCGACGCGCCTATCGAAGTACAGGATGCTCCTCACGCAAGGGGTCTTGTCGCGTCCAGGGGAGAGGTCGTTTTCCGCGACGTTCAATTCCGCCACTTGCCGGAGACGCCTCTTCTCGAAGCCGCTTCCTTCCGGATTCCGCCCGGCTCTGTCTGCGCCATCGTCGGCTCCAGCGGGGCGGGAAAGTCCACCATTGTCGATCTTCTGCTCCGCTTTTACGATCCGCAAGGCGGCGCGATTGAAATCGATGGCGTCGATATCCGTACCGTATCGCTCGCTTCTCTTCGTGAGCAAGTCGCGCTGGTGGATCAGACACCCATGCTGTTTGCGGCGTCCATTGCCGAGAACATTCGCTACGGCCGCCCCGGCGCGACACAGTTGGAAGTTGAAGCCGCAGCGCGCGAAGCCGCTATTCACACCTTCATCGCCGGTTTGCCGCGCGGCTACGAGACCGTCATTTCAGAAAGAGGAACCACGCTTTCAGCAGGACAGCGCCAGCGCATTGCCATCGCCCGCGCGCTGTTGCGCAAGCCGCGGGTTCTTGTACTGGATGAGCCCACGGCGGCGCTGGATCCTCAGGCCGAACACGAAATCGCGGAAACGCTCTCCCAAGCCCTGCACCGGCAGGCCACCACGTCGATTGTGGTTACGCACCGCCGCTCTCTTGTTGAGCGCGCCGACTGGGTCCTTGTTCTGGAAAACGGAGGGGTGGTTGAATCCGGCGTTCCAGCCAGTCTCCTGTCAGCCGGCGCCAGACTGAGCCAGCACTTCACGGGAATGCGCCTGGGAACGCCAATCTCCTGAGTTAAGCGCCCGCAAGCGCCTGGGAACGCCAATCTCCTGGTTGGCGTCCCTTCGCCGCCCTCCCCATCGGCCTTCCGATTTAAGATGGAACGAACCCCTATGTCTTACAACCCGGCCCCTCTCACCTCGTCGCCGCTCACTCTGGAGGCGCTGCCGCAACCCGACGGCTCAGTCATCGTCAAGTGTGGCGGCAGGCTTGTCTCGGGCGTCACCGATGAGCTGCACTATGAGGTCAAGCGCTGGTTCCCGAAAACCAAGCGCGTCATTCTCGATCTCACCGATCTCGGTCAGCTTGACAGTTCGGGTCTAGGCGCCATCGCCGCTCTGTACATCTCGGCCAAGTCGGCGGGTGTGCGGCTGGAGTTGATCAATCTCAGCAAACGCGTCCGCGAACTCTTCAGCGTCACGAATCTAATCACGCTGTTTGAGCCGTACGGCCAACACAACATCCGGATGTAGTGAGTTCATTCCACCAGTCCGCGCTTCATGGCGAACCTGACCAGTTCGCCGGCCGAGTGCAAGTTTAACTTCTCCATCACCCGGCCGCGGTGCGAGTCCACCGTGTACACGCTCAGGTTCAGCCGCGTGGCGATCTCTTTGTTCGTCTTCCCCTCCGCGATCAACTGCAATACTTCGCGCTCGCGGGTTGACAGCAGATCCAGCGGGTCCGTCACGTTCTCGCGATAATCGCTCAAGAGCGCGCCGGAAATGGCGGGGCTGATGTAACCGTCGCCGCGCGCCACCGCCTGAATCGCGCTCACCAGTTCGGTATCGATGGCGTCCTTGAGAATGTAGCCCCGCGCCCCCGCCTTAAGAATCTCCCGCACATAAACCGCTTCTTTGTGCATGCTCAGCACCAGCACTTTCGTGCGCGGAGAGATCTCATGCAGCCGCCGCGTGGCCTCAATGCCATTCAATTCCGGCATCGCCACGTCCATCAGAATCACGTCCGGCTTCAGCTTCGCCGCCAGATCCAGAACCTGCCGCCCGTTCTCTGCTTCGCCCACCACCTGCAGATCCGGCCGCGACGAAAGAATCAGCTTCAATCCCTGCCGCACTATTGTGTGGTCGTCGGCCAACAGAACCTTGATTACGGTATCGGACACGTCACCTCAATCTTCACACCCTGTCCCGGCACGCTCTCGAAGTGAAATCTGCCATTCGCGCCGCGGGCCCGCGTCTCCATGCCCACCAGGCCCAGGCTCAGCGTCCTTTTCACGCCGGGATCGATGCCAGGGCCATTGTCCTGAATCGTCAGTGCCACTTCGTTCTCCCGGCTCGCCAGTCCCACTTGGACGTCTTTCGCCCCTGAATGCCGCGCCACGTTCGTCAGCGCCTCCTGCGCGATGCGAAACAGATGGGTTTCCGTCGCATCCGGCAGCCGCCGCGCCCCCAGATCCGAAACGTAGGTCACAAGAATCTTCGTCCGCTGCGCAAAGTTGTCGGTGAGCCAACGCAGCGCGGCATTCAAACCGAAATCATCCAGAATCGTCGGCCGCAACAACTGCGAAAGCTCTCGCACGTTCTTCACCGCATCGTCGGCAATCCGCAGGCAGTCCTCCACTCGCTCCAATTCCACGCCTTCGCGCATGGCCGACAAATTGGCCTTCAGCGCCGTAAGAGCCTGCCCCAGTTCATCGTGCAATTCATGTGAAAATCGCCGCGCCACCTGCTCCTGGCTCTCCAGCAGTTGCAATTGGACCTGGCTCAATGCCGTCGCCTGCTCCTCCATCCGGCCGAAGACCCTGGTGGACGCCCGTACCGTATACCCGGCAAACGCCAGCGAGAGCAGTACGCAGGCGCCGAATAGCCCCACCGTCATCCGCCGCAACCCGTAGCCTTCGCGCTGGATGTTCTCCCGCGCTTCCTCGGCCTGCTCAGACGCCGCGGCTAGCGTGGACTGCATTTCGGCATGAGATTCCGCCAGTTGCTTCAGGATGTCCTCCTTCTTGAGCAAGTCGGCTCGCCGCACCAACTGCAGCCGGCGCGCATTCAGCAGGTCCTGCTCCCGTTGAAGCTTCCCAATCACCTCTTCGGCCTGCGTCTGTCCGGTTGCGAAGTTCGTGGCATTTTCATTAATTTGCCGCACTGCGCGCCACGCTATCAGCGATGCCGTCAAGAGCAGCAGCACGGACAAGCCGCTGCCGACCAGCAACAGCCGTTTGAACTCTGAATGGGTGAGCGGCTTTTCGCGATCCATCATGACAAGTTTTTCATTAACTTCTACTGTCCGTCATCCCCGATCCACGGGATGATTCGGAACGAATCGAGGCGATGGCGCCGGCGCCGCTTTGACCGCAAAGTGGAGATGTAGACGGTTGAGCCAGAAACAAGCAAGGCTGACCGATCTTACAAGGAGAAATGAAATGAAAAAGCTGTTTACCTCTACCCTTTTGACCGTCCTAGCCGTTCCGGTGATGTTCGCCGCGGCTAGCGCCAGCAAGCCTGCTGCCACAACGGCCACCACCGATACCGCTAAGACCACGGCGACCACGAAGGCCAAGAAG
Organism: Acidobacteriaceae bacterium; assembly: GCA_903970405.1. Lineage (GTDB taxonomy): Bacteria > Acidobacteriota > Terriglobia > Bryobacterales > Bryobacteraceae > CAJCIT01. Next base: position 8,005 of record CAJCIT010000275.1, read on the forward strand.
CACGTGAAGAAAGCGAAGACTTCGAAGACCGCTTCCACGGTTGCGCCTGTCGCCGCCAAGTAACCCTCAACCCCTGTAAGGGCAGGCTGGCAGTCAGGCTGCCAGTCTGCCCTACAGGAATCGCAGGCGCGAAGCCGGCGCGCCTTACGCCGTGGCCTCTATCTGAGAACTCAGGCTTTCCCACTCCATCATCGAGGACTTAAGTTCGGCGCGCATTGCGTCAAGGAGATTCGAGAGGCGCATGGATTCTTCGGCGCTCACGAAATTCGCGAACGATTGCTCGGCGGAAGCGATCTGGGTTTCCAGCTCGGCGATGCGGCGTTCCAACTGCGCGGCTCGATCCTGCATCTGCTTCAGCTTCATTGGGTTCACCCGGACCTTGGGCGCGGCTTCGGCGGGCGCGGGCATGGCAATCGGGATCGCCGGAGGGACGCCGATCAGGACGTCATCAAGCGTCGGTGTTTGGTAATGGCCGCCCTCCTTCCGCCACACATAGTCTTCATAGTTGCCCGGGAAGACGCGAACCTCGCCGCCTCCGATTTCAAAGACACGGGTGGCGAGTGCATCGAGGAAATAGCGGTCGTGCGAAACGAACACCACTGTGCCGGTGAACTTCTCAAGCGCCTCCAGCAGCACATCCTTGGCTCGCATATCCAGGTGGTTGGTGGGCTCATCGAGCAGGATGAAGTTCGAGGGATGCAGAAGCAGCCGGGCGAGAGCGTAACGGTTGCGCTCGCCGCCCGAGAGCACGCCAATGCGCTTGAAGACATCGTCTTCGCTGAAGAGAAAACAGCCAAGCAGGCTGCGAAGCTCGGTATCGGTGCTGCGCGGCGAGGCGTCCCGGATATCGTCAATGAGCCGGCTGTCCGGATCGAGAGCTTTGTATTGATCCTGGGCGAAGTAGTCAGGCTCAACGTTGTGGCCCAGGGTGTACTCGCCGCTCGAAAGAGGCTCGGTGCCGGCCAGCAGCTTAATGAGAGTTGATTTTCCGGCGCCGTTGACCCCCACCAGAGCGATGCGGTCGCCGCGTTCGATCGTAAAGTTCACGCCGCTGAAAACGCGCTTTTCGCCGAAGCTTTTTGAAACGTTCTTAAATTCGCAGACCACGCGCCCACTGGGCTTGGGTTGGGGAAAAGTGAAGTGAATCGTCTTTTCTTCCGGCGGAAGCTCAATGCGCTCGATTTTTTCGAGCTCCTTAATGCGGCTCTGCACCTGCTTGGCTTTGGTGGCTTGCGCGCGGAAGCGATTGATGAATGCTTCGAGCTGCTGGATTCGATCCTGTTGATTCTTGTATGCCGCTTCCAGCAGCAGCAGCCGCTCGGCCTTCAGCGTCTTGTACTTTTCGTAGTTGCCGGAATAGAAGTGAACGCGCTTGTTCCATAACTCGGCGATTCGAGTGATGGTGACGTCCAGGAAGTAGCGGTCATGCGAGATGAGGATGTAAGCGTGGGGGTAGTTCTTCAGGTAGTCTTCCAGCCAGTTACGCGCTTCCAGGTCGAGGTGGTTAGTGGGTTCGTCCAGCAGAAGAATGTTGGGCTGCTCAAGCAGCAGTTTGACAAGCGCGATGCGCATTTGCCAGCCGCCGGAGAACTCCTCGGTATAACGGCTCCAATCGGTCTTGTCAAAGCCGAGACCGGTGAGCACGGCCCCCACCTTGGCTTCGATGGCGTAGCCGTCGCGCGTACGGAATTCGCTGTCGACGCGGGTAAAACGATCAGCCACCTGCGCGTACTCGGCGCCGGCGGGGTCCAGTTCACTCATCCTGACGGTGAGCGCTTCGAGTTCGCGCTCCATGTCGCGGAGCGAATCGAACACGGACATGCATTCTTCAAAAACGGTGCGGCCGGTGAGTGAGAGCCCATCCTGCGGCAAGTAGCCGATGCGGATGCCCTTCATGGCTTGAATGGACCCGTAGTCGAGAGAATCGATGCCGGCGATGACTTTCAGCAAAGTAGACTTGCCGGTGCCGTTTCCGCCGACAAGGCCGACGTGATCCTTGGGCGTGATGAGCCAGTCAAGGTCCTCAAAAAGGAGTTTGGGGCCAAAGCGTTTTCCCGCCCCGGTGAGTTGCAGCATTGTTTCGAAACGCGCCCCCGGAGGGCACTTTCTCTATTGTCGCTGACCGGAGAAAAAGGTCAGCGCGCGATCGAGGTAACTCTTGAGCACGGGGCGAGGGACCACGGCGTCAAGGAAGCCGTGCTCAAGCAGAAACTCGCTGCGCTGGAAGCCATCGGGCAGCTTCTGGCGGATGGTCTGTTCGATGACCCGGGGTCCGGCAAAGCCGATGAGCGCGCCAGGTTCGGCGATGTTCAGATCGCCCAGCATGGCGAAACTGGCGGTGACGCCGCCGGTGGTGGGATCGGTGAGGACGCTGATGTAAGGGAGACGGGCCTTGTCAAGCCGCATCAGCGCGGCCGAGATTTTGGCGAGCTGCATCAGGCTGATGGCGCCCTCCTGCATGCGCGCGCCGCCGGACGCGGAAACGATGACCAGAGGCAGCTTCTCAGCGATGCAATGTTCAATGGCGCGGGTGATTTTCTCCCCGACCACGGCGCCCATGCTGCCGCCGATGAACTTCAACTCCAGAGCGCAAATATAGAGTCGCCGGCCATTTAACTCGCCGGTGGCGCACACAATGGCGTCAGCCAGATGTGTCGCGGCTCGCATCTCGGTGAGGCGCTGGCCGTAGGGCTTTGAATCTACCCAGCAGAGAGGATCGGCGGAGGAAAGATATGGGTCATGCTCCCCGTAAGCTCCTTCGTCAAACAGCAGGCGAAGACGGGTACGGGCATCGATGCGGAAGTGATAGCCACATTTGGGGCATACCATCTGGTTGTCTTCCAGGGACTTCACCCAAATGATCTGGCCGCAGCCGTCGCACTTCTGCCAAAGGCCTTCCGTGCGAACGCTTTTTTCCCCATCGCCCCCGCCTTCCGTCGGCGGTTTCTGTCGAGTGAACCACGACATTGCGACCACCACGGTACCACGCGGTTCCTCTGCACCCGCCACACTCCGTGCAGGCCGCCACGCGCCTGGGAACGCCAATCTCTGATTAGCGAACCGCGTGGCCGCCGCGGCGATGAAATTTGCCTTGAGCGGGTCGCATAGGAGACGGCTCTTCCGGCCATTATAGGCTGGAAGACCTCTGAAAGGACGATTTCCAATAATTCCATCCCGCCCCACATTCATTCTTCAAGCTCGGGTTCGCCGGCGGAGAGCAACAGTGAGCTTCCGCTCGCCGGCCCCAGCAAACCGGTCTTCATGTAGAGCAGCAGCTTGTCGCGCGTGTCTGTGATGTCAAGATGGCGCATGGTGAGCTGGCCGATGCGATCCTGCGGCGAGAACGCGGATTCACCCTTCTCCATCGTCAGACGCTCCGGCTTGTAAGTGAGGTTGGGGCTCGCGGTGTCAAGAATCGAGTAATCGTTGCCCCGTCGCAGTTCTACGGTTACTTCGCCGGTGACCGGGCGTGCCACCCAGCGTTGGGCCGTTTCACGGAGCATCATCGCTTGCGAATCGAACCAGCGGCCCTGGTAGAGCAGGCGGCCGAGCCGCAATCCGTTCATGCGGTACTGCTCAATGGTGTCTTCGTTGTGAATACCAGTCACCAGGCGTTCATAGGCGATGAAAAGTAGCGCCAGGCCGGGTGCCTCATAGATCCCCCGGCTCTTCGCCTCAATGATGCGATTCTCAATCTGGTCGGACATGCCGAGACCGTGGCGCCCTCCGATCGAGTTTGCCGCGAGCACAAGTTTCACCGGGTCCTCATAGGTCTGGCCGTTCAGCGCCACCGGTTCCCCCTCTTCGAAGCGGACGCTAACCGCTTCGGGCTTGACCTCGACGTCTTCCCGCCAGAAAGCCACGCCCATGATAGGCGCGACAATCTTGACTCCTTTATCGAGATGCTCCAGATCCTTCGCTTCGTGAGTGGCCCCCCAGATATTCGAGTCCGTGGAGTAAGCCTTCTCCACACTCATCTTGTAAGTGAGTCCGTGGCTGAGCATATACTCCGACATCTCTTTGCGCCCGCCGAGTTCGTTGATAAAGGTCTGGTCGAGCCAGGGCTTGTAAATGCGTAGCGCCGGATTGGCCAGAAGGCCGTAGCGGTAAAACCGCTCAATGTCGTTTCCTTTGTAAGTGCTGCCATCGCCCCAAATGTGAACGTCATCTTCCTTCATGGCGACCACCAGCATGGTCCCGGTGACGGCGCGGCCGATGGGCGTGGTGTTGAAATAGTGCACGCCGGCGGTGGAAATGTGGAACGCGCCTGACTGAAGAGCCGCAATGCCTTCCGCCACAAGTTGCTTACGGCAGTCGATGAGGCGGGCCTGCTCAGCTCCGTATTGCAGGGCGCGGCGCGGGATCTCATCGTAGTCGGGCTCATCGGGCTGGCCAAGGTTTGCCGTGTAGGAGTAGGGAATGGCGCCTTTGGCGCGCATCCAGTGCATGGCGGCGCTGGTATCTAATCCACCGGAGAACGCAAGACCGACCTTTTCGCCCGCAGGCAGGCTCTGAAGAATATTTCCCATTGGGGTTCAGCTAAACCGGCCCAGACTGTGGCGTCGATTACGCCTTCTTTTTCAGGAATTCGTAGTAGCTGGCCGTGAGATCGGCAATCGATGGATCCTGTTTCGCGGTCTGCAAATTCTTCAAAATGCCCGCCCTGTCGCCTTCCGAGCGTTCCTGACCGAGCTTAAATTTGCCTTCGAGCATTTCAATCTGCATTTCGAAGCCCACGACGTTGCCGATCATTCCGCCAATGTAACTGTCGGGAATCTTTGAGAAGTCGTAAGTGGACGCTGGCGTGTAGCGGCTCTCATTGGTCTTGATGAGCTTCGCGAGCAGATCATGGAGCGCGGTCCTATCGGTGATCGCCTTCAGCGCGCCGCCGGCGTGAACCACGCCAAAGTTCCAAGTGGGCACTACGTCAATTTTGGCGTACCAGGAGGGCGAGATATAAGAGTTCGGCCCCTGATAGACAATCACGGCCTGCTGGTGGCCATCGAAAGTTTGTATCTGCGGATTGTTGCGCGCGATGTGGCCGTAGACCGTGCCGTATGGGCCGGCGGTCCTGTCGAGCAGAACCGGGATGTGAGTGATCCGGATTGTGGGAGCGGCGGTGACAAGACTGACGAACGCGTAGTTCTCCATGAAGTCGTGCAGCAGCTTGCGATCCTCCACAAGATGAGCCTTGGGGATGTAAAGCGAATCGTGGGCTGGCTGTTCCGGGGTATCCGCAATTCCGGCCGCCGGAGCGGTAGCGGCGAAGGCCATGCCGAGGAGAACGTCGCGTCGGTTCATAGGACTCTCAGTTTATCTTGTCACGTGCATCCGCTGGTAAGCCGGCCCGACGCGGAAGGCGTGGTTGAGTCTCATCGGAGTGGACCACATCAGCATGGACGACAACATCACTTGTAAGAGTGCGAGTCTTAAGACGGTCCGGCAGTTCTCAAAGAGCAGACATGAGAGTGCGCCCCACACGAACGTGGCGGGCATCAAGACCGGATTCGGAGCATGTAAGAGCGCAAAGACGATGCCCGATACTAACGCCGCAGCCCAACTGGGACTTACCAATCTGCGCAGCCCTTCGCAGACGATGGATTGATACAACACCTGTTGGAAAACGCACCACGCGAAATAGACAACACCGCGCGCAAGAATACTCAGATGGAACAAGAGGCGCCACCCCAGAAACAGGAATAACGCCAAGGTCAGCATCCATAGCAACGCCCAGCGCGTGAAGGAGAGAACAAGGCGGGAGAAACCCAGCCTTAAAGAATCGATTGTCTGCGATTGCCTGAACCAAAGCAGAAGGGTGAGTGCAATGGGAACGGCGACTATCCAGCGTGCCCAGGCTGCCCACCGCCAGATGTCAGCCTCCGTCGAGAAGACGATGGCGGCGGACAGAGCGAGATCGATTCTGTTCGGATTCCGAGCGATGCGCTGCCCTCGATGGACGGCCATTAGATAATTGCAAGGATGTCAGAAACGCTTTCGAGAGCCTCCCGATATGGGCCGTCCGCGGCTCTTGTGGCTATTCTGGCGTGCTTTTTCGGGGCGATTGCGCCAGGTTACATTGCGCGTTATCGAATCGGCTTCGGACCCGCGGCAGGCATTTACTGCTGCTTCGTACTTACCTTGGTTGTAGTGGTGACGCCGGGCATGAGAGGGCCTCGCGCGTGGATTCAAGGTCAATTCTTGAAGAGCCGCCAGCTTAGCGTTCTGAAATATACATTGATTATGACTATCTGGTGCGTGCCTTACTTGGCTTACGCCGCGGGCACCGGCGACTGGCGCTGGGCAGCGCCGGCCCGATTGATCGCCAGTGCCGCGCCGCTGCTTGCGATCTACGGCCTGTTTCCCGTCCAAGTGCCGTCGCGCTTTGGATGGCAGGATCTAGCTGCGGCAGCATGGCTGGCGGCGGTGCTGCTGACTCATCAGTTGAAGGGCATTTGGAACGTGCCCGCCAATCTCGATTTCATGGCGAGACTCTTCCTCATCGGCGTCGCTTCGTGGACCTGGGTCTTCGTGCGGCCGGTGCCGCACCTCGGATATGAGTTTTCGTTTTCGGCGAAGACGTTTGGCGCGGCAGGGCTGAACTTCATGCTGTTTGCGGCGATGGCCATCCCGGCTAGCCTGCTCATGGGTTTTACGCATTGGAATCCGCGGCCGGAGGGGGTCGGGGCGTTCTTGGCGGGCTTCGTCGAAATCTTCCTGTTCGTTGCTCTGCTCGAAGAATTGTTTTTTCGCGGGTTCCTGCAGACGCTGATCTCAGCCAGTCTTCGATCGCCGTGGAAAGGACAAGCGCTGGTTTCGTGCCTGTTCGGTTTGTTCCACATTTTGCACCCTCCCGTCCCAAACTGGAAGTATGTGCTACTGGCGGCGGTGGCAGGCTGGTTTTATGGATCAGCGTTCATCAAAGGCGGCAACCTGATGGCCTCGACGCTTACGCACGCCTTGGTGGACACGGTCTGGCGGAACTTCTTTTGAGCCGCGTCAGGGCTTTAGTTGTGTGTTTACTCAAGGCTTTCCTGCGCTTCCTTCGCGCCTGCTTTGGCCGCCGCTTGCGTCATATACTGCACACAGAGACTTTACCGGTTGCTTGAGAAAACGGAGAGGATTCCCCCAACTCGTTCATGCCTCATCCGAACTTGCGATACAGCCGTTTCAGCCGAAGCGAATGGGCGGATCTGAGACATCACGATGAACATGTGCTGCTGGATGCGCATCGCATCGAAGCCCTTAAAAGCATCAATGACCGCCTCACCAACGAAGATATTGAGGAAGTGTATCTGCCGTTGATCCGGCTGATCGAGCTCCATTTTGAAGCGGCCCGGCTGCTGGTGACAAGGACATCGCGCTTCCTGCGCGTTCCGGGTGTCAAGGTACCCTTTATTCTCGGGATCGCGGGCAGCGTGGCGGTGGGAAAGAGCACCGCTTCGAGGGTGCTTCAGTATTTGCTGACCCATCCCCGCCGCGGTTTACGCGTAGCGCTGGTTCCGACGGACGGCTTCCTATTGCCTACGGCGGAACTGGAAGCACGGGGACTCCTCGAGCGAAAGGGTTTTCCGGAAAGCTACGACGTGAAGCTGCTGATCGATTTTCTATCGTCCGTGAAGAGCGGCGAGTCTCCGCTCTGGGCGCCGGTGTATTCCCATATCAAATACGACCGTGTCCCTGGAGAATCGATTGCGATCGAAGAGCCGGACGTCTTAATTTTGGAAGGCATCAACATCCTGCAGCCGCCGCCGGGCGATGGGCGCTCCATGGACCGCCGGGTTGTATCGGATTTTATCGACCTCTCGATCTTCATCCATGCGGAGGAGGAACTCCTGGTGAACTGGTACGTGAACCGCTTTCTCACGTTCCGGAAGACCGTGTTCTCAAATCCGGCGTCGCACTTTCAGCAGTACGGGCGGCTCTCGGACGAGGAGGCCGTGCGGACAGCAACACGTATCTGGGAGACCATCAACGGCAAGAACTTGAAGGAAAACGTTCTGCCGACGCGGTACCGGGCCGACATTATCCTGAATAAGGGCGCGGGGCACAGGGTGGAGTGGGTGGAGATCAAGAAGGGGTAGGCGGCCAGGCGCTGCTAGCCCGGGTCGCCAGAGAGCAAGGCATCGATCAGGAACGCCTCAGGCGTTGTAGGGCAGGTTGAAAACCTGCGGCCGATTGGCAATCGGCCAGACCGCCGAGGCGAGTCGCCAACCCGCCGCAAGCAGCCCGCCTGCCCTACAATAAACTTGTGCTGTTTCGCGGTACTGTCATCTTCTTTCTTTCAGCTATCCTCGCGCTGGCGTCAACCTTCAAGCTGTATTTGAAAGACGGCGATTATCACATGGTGCGCGAGTACCAGGTGCAGGACGACCGCGTCCGCTACTTCAGCACCGAGCGTGGCGATTGGGAAGAGATTCCCAAAGAACTGGTGGACCTGGACAAGACCGAAAAGGAACGCAAGAAGACCGACGAGGGCATTAAGCAGACGGCGCAGTTGATCGACGCCGAAGATAAAGCGGCGCGGGCCGAACGAAGGGAAGTGGCCCGCGTGCCGCTGGACGCGGGCGCCTACTGGCTCAATGACGCACAGGTGAAGCCGATGGAACCGGCCGATTGGAAGACAGAGACCAGCAACAAACGCCACGTGCTGCAGATGGTGACGCCGATTCCGGTGGTGGCGGGCAAAGCCACCGTGACCGTGAAGGGCGAGAAGGCCGCGCTCTCCATCCCCACCGCTGAGCCGGAGTTCTACCTGCGGCTGGACCAGTTGGAGGGCTTCGGAATTATCAAGCTGACGCCGAAGAAGGGGCAGCGCATTGTGGAGAACATCAGCATTGTTCCGGTGACCAAAGAGAACATCGAAGATCAGAAGCAAGTGGAGATCTACATGCGCGAGATGGCGACGGGGCTATTTAAGGTGTGGCCGGCCAACCCGCTGGAACCCGGTGAGTATGCGCTGGTGCAGTACACAAGCGGTGAAGTGAACTTGCGCGTGTGGGATTTCTCGATAGCGCCGAAGAAGGACTAATCGCGCACGCCTGAGGCCTCGAAGTCTTCGATACCTTCGGGCGGCTATTCGTAGCGCAGCGCTTCGGCGGGCATGATCTTGGCGGCGTTGCGCGACGGGTGAAGCGTGGCGAGGAGGCTCACCAACAGCGCGCCGCCGGCCACCCACAGCCCGTCCAGTAAGTTGGCTTTGAACGGCACGTAGTTGATGGCGTAGACCTCTTCATCGAGGCGGATCAGCCGGAAACGATCGAGCACCTCGCAGGCGGAGTAACCGGCGGCGAGCCCCAGCAGGCAGCCGACGCAGCCGATAATCAGTCCTTGCACAATGAAGATTCGCCGGATCTGCCGCTGCCGCGCGCCCATGGAGATCAGAATGGCGATGTCGCGGTTCTTTTCCATCACCAGCATCACCAGCACCACCAGGATGTTCAGCGCCGCAATGAGTTCGATGAGTCCCACCGTGATGAGGCTGACGGCTTTCTCAAGGCGCAGGGCGTTGAGCAGCGACCGGTTTTGTTCCATCCAGGTGGAGGCGATGAGCTTGGGTCCGGCAATGGCTTCGGCCTGCCGGGCGACTTCCGGCGCGGCGAAGAGATCATCGAGATGGAGTTCGATCGCATTCACGGTGTCTTCCAGATCGAGGACGTGCTGCGCTTCCTCGAGATTTGTGAACGCCCAAGTGGAATCCAGATCGTAAAGACCCGATTCAAACGTGCCAACCACCCGAAAGCGGAACACGCTATAGGTTGGCCCCAGCGGCGTGAGTTTGCCCTGGTAGCTGATGACGCTGGCAACGCTGCCCGGCATGAGGCCGGCCTGCTGCGCGAGTTTGGAACCGACGATGATGCCGGGAGGCCGGCTACCCGCGGCGAGGCCCTTGAGACTACCCTGCTTCAAATGACGCAGGAGCTCAGGCGTGGGCGCATCCCGCCCGGTCAGTACGCCCTTGAGAACGGCGCCTTGCCCCAGTTGCGGCCCCTTGATGGCGATCTGCCCGTAGAGCGTCGGCGTCACGGACGTGACGTGAGGGAGCCGCTGAAGCTTCGGCACTAACTCCTGCCAATTCTCAATGCCGTAAAGGGGCTGGCGCTCCAAGATGTTCACATGCGCCGTAGCGTTCAGCATGGTGCTTTGGAGCGTGCTCCGAAAGCCGTTGTTGATGGCGAGGGCGATGATGAGCGAGGCGACACCGGCGGCGATGCCGATAACTGAGATGACAGTGATGACTGAGATGACAGTTTGCTTGCGCTTGGCGCTCAAATAGCGAACCGCCACCAGCCACTCAAACCGCATATTACTCAAGGCCGCGTAACTTCTCGGCGATGCCGATTTCGCCTTCAGGCCGCAACAGCGGGAAGAGGATGACGTCGCGAATGGACTTTGAGCCCGTGAGGATCATGGTCAAGCGATCGATCCCGATCCCCTCGCCGCCGGTGGGCGGCATGCCATAGCAGAGAGCGCGGAGGTAATCTTCGTCCATCATGTGGGCCTCTTCGTCGCCGCCCTCCTTCTGCTTCAGTTGGAACTCAAAGCGCTTGCGCTGCTCCCGCGGATCGTTCAACTCAGTGTAAGCATTGCCGATTTCCATGCAGGCGGCATAGATTTCGAAACGCTCCACGAAGTTGGGATCGCTGGGCTTTTGTTTGGAGAGCGGCGAGTTTTCCACCGGATAGTCGTAAATAATGGTTGGCTCGAAGAGTTGCTCTTCGACGTGGCGTTCGAACAATTCGACCAGGGCGGCGCCGGGGCTCGAAGCGCTGGAGTGCTCCTTTAGCCAAGCGGGATCGGCCACCTGTTCCGGCGCCGGCTTGGGCGAGTGCGGCCAGTATCGGGCCACGGCCTCGCGCATCGAGTACCGCCGAATATTGCCGAAGTCCAAAGTCCGGCCTTCGTAAGCGACAGCCGCGCCGCCAGTGGCTTCAATAGCCGCGGCGCGCAGCAGATCGCAGGTAAGATCCATCATGCCGCGAAAGTCCGTGTACGCCTGGTAGAACTCGAGCATCGTGAACTCCGGGTTGTGGTGCTTCGAAATGCCCTCGTTGCGGAAGTTACGGTTGATCTCATAGACGCGTTCCAATCCGCCGGTGACCAGGCGCTTGAGGTACAGTTCGGGCGCGATGCGCAGATAAAGATCCAGTTCCAGCGTGTTGTGATGGGTGACGAATGGGCGAGCCGCCGCGCCGCCATACAGGGGCTGCATCATGGGCGTTTCCACTTCGATGTAGCCGCGGTTTTCCAGCTCGCGGCGCAGCGCACCAATGATACGCGCCCGCGTCACGAAGATCTTGCGGACCTCAGGGTTGGCGATCAAATCGAGGTAACGCTGGCGGTAACGCGTTTCAACATCCTCCAGACCATGCCATTTCTCGGGCAGGGTCAGCAGGATCTTCGACAGAAACTCGATCCTTTCGACATGCACGCTGAGTTCGCCCGTTCTAGTGCGGAACAGGTAGCCCTCGACGCCGATAATGTCGCCCATGTCGAGCAGTTGGTAGAGTTCGAAATCGCGCTCGCTGACGGCATCCTTCTTGATGTAGACCTGGAGGAGCTCGCCGTTCTGCTGAAGATGGGCGAAACCGGCCTTGCCCATCCGGCGCAGCCTCATGATGCGGCCGGCTATGCGGATGTGGAAGGGCTCAGCCAGTTCTTCGGCGGTCTTCGAGCCGAAGCCGCTGAGAATCTCAGGGACGGTATGGGTGAAGGCAAAGGCTTGACCGTAAGGACGGAACCCTAATCTTTCGATTTGAGCGATACGTTCGGAGCGCTGACGCAGCAACTCATCTTCTAATGCCAAAGAAAACTCCTCAAACACCCAAGTATAGAAGCCAGGAAAGAATCAGCGGTTTGCCGCGGCGAAGTATACTGCAATTTGCCTTCGCTATCGGTCGTTGTCCCCGCTTACAACGAAGAAAACCGGCTCCCCGAGACGCTGAGCCGGCTGACCGGCTTCCTGAACGGGTGTGACTACTCGGCGGTGGAAGTGATTGTCGTGGACGACGGTTCGCGAGATGGAACCGCGCGCCTTATCGAAGAACAAGCGCAGCGCGATCCCCGCTTTAAGCTCATTCGAAATCCGGGAAATCGAGGAAAGGGCTATGCCGTTCGACACGGTATGATGAAGGCCACCGGCGACTGGCGCTTGATGACCGACGCCGATCTCTCCACGCCCATCGAACAGTTGATGGCGCTTCAGAAGCAGGCCGGCGCGGAGAAAGCCTCCGTCGCCATTGGGAGCCGCGCAATGAACCCCAAGCTGATTGAGAAGCATCAACACTGGCTTCGCGAGACGGGCGGCCGGTTTTTCAACGTGGTGATGTCAGTGATCACGGGTTTGCCTTTTCGCGATACCCAGTGCGGGTTCAAACTATATCGGGCCGATGCGGCGGAGGCCGTCTTCTCTCTGCAAAGGCTGAATGGCTTCAGCTTCGACGTGGAAGACATCTTTATCGCCGTCGGTTTGGGGTTCAAGGTCATTGAGGTGCCTGTGGCTTGGTTCAATGCCGAAGGAACGAAAGTCACGCTGGGCGCCACGGCGCGGGCGTTCGCCGACTTGGTGGGCATCCGCTGGAACGGTTGGAGGGGTAAGTACAGGAAGCCGGTTGAGCGGTGACGCTTCGGCACGTCGACGTCGGATCGCGTCAACGCCGGATCACATCAGCGCCGGATCACATCAGCGCCGGACAATGACTTCACGCAGGTGGTCGCGAGTGAGAAAGAACTTCAAGGAGTGGGACTTTTCGAACATACGTTCGATAGACCGGTTGTTGTAATGCCGCACCTTCCGGTTTCCCCCGGTCGGCGTCAGCAAGAGGGTCTTCGGATCCTGGATGCGGTAGGAGTAGACAGGAATACTGGTAGTCTTCTCATCGGCATGAAAGAAGGCGAGAATCAGTCCCCCAGGACGCATAACGCGCAGCAGGCGATCCACCGTCTGTTCCAGCACCGGCGAAGGCAGAAACTGCAATGTATCCCACACCAACGCTCCGTCGAAGCTAGCGTCGGGAAAACTGAGCAGTTGTTCGAAAAACCGATGAGCCGCGCTGGCCGAGTACTGCGCTTCAAGGTCATTGCCTGGGCCGAAGTATTGCGCAATCGCCGAGACCACGTCCTCGGACGAGATGCGATGCCCCAGGTTCGTTATGAATGAGATGTTTGCCTGACTGGCGCCGGCAAGGTCAAGGATGGAGAGCGATTCAGAAATCTGCAACGAACCCGTGAACTGCTCGAAGCCCTTACTCTGGCGGGTGAACGGCGCCATTGCCTTCGCCGTCCGGGTCGGCGGGCGCACGGGAGCCGCCCCGCCAGGCTTAACAAGCCCGCCGGGCTTAGCCGAGCCCTCACTGACAGATTTTCGAAATCGATCCCACAAACAGGCTCACCTCAACCGAACAACAGGGCGGGGGCTCCAACACGGCGCCACACGGCCGGAGCCCTCCTCACAGTATTTACGAGGCGCTTCCCCCGCCGGCCACGGTCGCATAGGGGGCCGGGCTGGCTGGAGACGCCGGCGCGGCGGCTGAGGCGGTTCCGGCAGCGGGCGATCCGGACGCGCGCGACGGCGCAACCGTTTTAGTTATATCGATGCTTCCCTTGAAGTAGGCGCCGTCCTCAATCATGATGCGAGCGGTCTTAATATCGCCCACCAGTTTGGCTTCCTTCTTGATATCGATCTTATCCAGGACTTCCACGTTCCCCTGAATGGACCCAAAAATTACAATATCCCGGGCTTTCAGTCCGGCCTGGACACGGGCATTGGGCCCGATCGTCAGTTTATGCTCCTGGCATTCAATGGTGCCTTCCACTTCGCCGTCCACCACAAGATCTTCACGGCTGAAGATCTGGCCCTTGACGGTGACGTTCTTTCCGAGCGTCGCGGCGCCCACACTGCGGGGGGCTGGTTCGGCATCAAATGTTCTAATTGGACTCGACATTACTGGTTCTCTCCCTTGGGGTTCTGCAACCGGCACATTGGCGGGTTGAACTGGCTTCAAGACCGTATCTTCTTCCTTACGTTTGCTCCACATTAAGAAGTGAGTCTCCTCGAAAACACTGGCTTCATCGTACTACTACGGGCGAATACACGAACATTCAGCGGAACGGCGGCAGATTAATTTGTCATAATCTATAAGGTGTCTAAAGTCCGGGAACTCGAAATCCAACTGGAGCGCGCCGAACAGCAACTCCGCCTTTTTCAACAGGTCAGCCGCCTGATGACCAGGGCGACCAGTTTTGACGATATATTGCATGAAATCGTGGAACTGGTCTGCGATTTCATGGCCTGCGACTCTTGCCTGATCTACCTGGCAGAGGACGGCGAACTGGTGCTCTGTGCCTCGAACGCACCGGCGCGGGGGAACCTGGGTAGGGTCAAACTGAGGTTGGATGAGGGCTTGACGGGCTGGGTGGCGCGCGAGCGAAGACTGTTGGCGATTTCGCGGGAGGCCTACAACGACCCGCGGTTCAAGTTCTTCAAAGACCTGCCCGAGGACACGTTTGAAGCTTTTTTGTCCGCGCCGATCATTTCCCAGGGGAGGGTGGTCGGCGTCATTAACGTGCAGCACCGATTGACCCACAGCCATAGCGGCAGCGACATGGAGATGCTGAGTACAATCGGCGAACAGATTGGCTGCCTGTTAGTTCTGTCGCGTCTGAGCCGGGAAACGGCTGGCGCACCGGTTTAAGGGCAGTCGCTCCGAACTTCAAGAACGCTCGCGGTAACAACTGATCGGGCGTCGTGGCCGCCGCCTGACTGGGCCGCCTGCTCGGGTGCCGCTTCCGGCGGCGTCTGCGGCGTCGCTTCAGGGTCGACACCGAGCCGGGCACGGAAGCTCACAAAGTTGCAGCGGCACGACGCACAGCGGTATCGGCGCGCGCCCAGTGAAATGAGGAAGTTCGTAAGCATGTTGGGCCGATAATACTTCTTCGACCAAAAGACCAAATCCGTCCGGAGACACTTCGGACATTTGGCGTAAGCGAGCTTGTCGATAAGCCAAATGGAGACGGTAAAGCGATGCCTGCAATCCCGGCAGCGGAACGGCTGGATGCCGAAGAAGGCGCCTACGCGTTCTCCCAGGCCGTCGTAACGCGCCAGGCGAACGCTGTTGCCGTGGCAATTTTCGCATTCAATGGTGGTAATCCTCATCGCGATGCCACCTCCGGCGCGCGGCTCGCCACATAGGCATTGAGAAACGCCTGGAAAGCAGCGGAAAGCCGCTCCAGTGCTACCGGATTCTGGCCCAAAGCGCGGCCCTCCACGGAAAGCACCGGCATCAGGTCGCGGGTCGTGGACGTCATGAAGACCTGATCGGCCGATTCCAGATCCTGAGGCAGAAAATCCCGTTCACGGATCGACACGCCCGGAACCTCGATTTCCTCAAGCAGGATGGCACGGGTGACGCCCGGCAGGCAGCCGGACCCTTCCAGCGTTGGCGTCCACACTTCATTGCCGCGTATGACGAAGATGTTAGCGGACGTACACTCGCTGACCTGCCCGTGCTCATTCAGCAGGATGACTTCGTCTAAGCCGCGCTGATGGGCCTCTTCATTCCAGGTCAGGTTCTGCGCCCAGGAGGTCACCTTGGCCCCGGCAAACGCACTCGCGGCGTGTCGGCCATGAGGGACATACATGAGATTCGCGCCCGGGCCCCACTGGCTTAAATCCGCCGTAAAAGCAATCACGTCCGAGGCGCGGGAGAGAGCCGGACCTTCGAAGAGTCCGCCGTGATTGCGTACCACGACCACACGCAGAGTGGCGTTTTGCGCTTGGTTCGCCTCCACCAGTCTCAGCAACTGGCGCTCCAATTCGTCCTCTGAGATCTCGAACGGAACGTGCAGACGTTCGGCGTCGTGCCGCATGCGCCGGTAGTGGCGGGCCAAAGCGAACAGCACGCCTGACTTTACCCGGATGGTGGAGAAGATGCCCCACCCATTCATGAAGCCTACCTGGCCCGGCGCAACCAGAGTTTCGCTGGTACCGCGGATTTCCCCGTTATGAAGTAAGCAGGAGTGCATGGACATCTATATTATCGGATAAAACAAGATTGCCGGGGAACGCCAATCTCCCGATTGGCGAAGGTCCGCTCAAGCGTGGATAGCCCAACCGTTCGAATTCTTTTTTCACTATGTCCCAAATGGACGTTAATGACCCAAATCTAGTCCTCCAGACCATTCCCGGAATAATGCGCGGAGCGCATTACCTCGATGGCTGACCTCAAACTTGCGTTCGGGCGTTAGCTCGCCAAACGAACAGGCGAAGGGTTCGTAGAAGAAAAGCGGATCGTAGCCGAAGCCCCGATCCCCACGGAGTTCGGTAAGGATCAGGCCGGAAACCTCGCCGCGAACGCTCTGGATCAGACGGCCCCGCCGGGCCAATGCGGCGACGGAGACAAACCGGGCGCGGCGGTTGGCTTGCCCCGCAAGCGATTCCAGGATAAGAGCGTTGTTGGCCGCCTCCGTTGCCCCCACCCCGGCATAACGCGCCGAACGAACGCCTGGTGCGCCGCCCAGCGCTTCCACTTCCAGGCCGGAGTCTTCAGCCAGGACGAGCCCGGTAGTGAACCCGGAATAGTAGACGGCCTTGGTGGCAGCGTTTTCCTCGTAGGTAGCGCCGTCCTCGGCCGGGGGAGCGATGTCGCGGAGGTTCGGCAGCACTTCGACGTTTAAATCCGTGAGGCCCGAACCCTCCCTCGCCATCAGGAGTTCGCGCAGCTTACCCGCATTGCTGGTGGCGGCGTAGAGCATCATGCGGGGATGAGCCCGGCAAGCGTCGCTTTCTGCCGGGCGGTGAGTTGTGCAACACCAATGCGGGCGAGTGACACTAATTCCGACATTTGGGTATCGTCGAACGGCGCGTGTTCGGCCGTGGCCTGGATTTCGACGAATTGGCCCTTCCCGGTCATCACCACGTTCATGTCGACTTCCGCGCGCGAATCCTCCTCATAGCAGAGGTCGAGCATCGCCACGCCGCCAACCAGTCCAACGCTGGTGGCTGCCACGGAATCGATAAGCGGGTTTTTGGCCAGCGCTTTGTACTTCACCAGCGTCCCGATAGCGATGGAGAGGGCAATCCAGGCCCCCGTGATCGCGGCGGTGCGGGTACCGCCATCGGCCTGCAGGACGTCGCAATCCAGGATCACGCTACGTTCGCCCAGGGCCTGCAGATCCACCACGGCGCGGAGGGAGCGCCCGATGAACCGCTGGATTTCGTGCGTCCGGCCGGAGGGTTTGCCCTTGGTCACTTCCCGCGGAGCGCGCGTCGCTGTCGCGC
This sequence comes from Acidobacteriaceae bacterium, assembly GCA_903970405.1. Classification (GTDB taxonomy): domain Bacteria; phylum Acidobacteriota; class Terriglobia; order Bryobacterales; family Bryobacteraceae; genus CAJCIT01. Next base: position 25,280 of record CAJCIT010000275.1, read on the forward strand.
GCGGGAGCATGGAATACTCAGCCGTTACCCAGCCTTTCCCGGTGTTCCGAAGAAACGGCGGAACCGAATCTTCGATGGTGGCCGCGCATAGCACGCGCGTATTGCCCACTTCGATCAAGACCGACCCTTCGGCGGTAACCAGAAACCCCGGCGTGATGGTCAGTCTTCGTGGCTGATCGTTGTTTCTTCCGTCGATTCTCATGACAAACCTGACCTCAAAGAAAAGAAAAGAAGCGCCGCTAGCAAAATGAGCCCGAGTGAAACCAGAATGAGGCACGGAATTGCGCCCTGCTGTCGTGTTTTTTCAGAAAGCTGCCTTTTCGAGGCTTTCTTGATTTTGGGAGTCGCCATCCAACTACAGCTTACTGACAGGCAGAAGCGGGTTGCGCCGGCGGTGCGAGCGCAACCGGTTATCGCGCTGCTCCGGGTCACGTTAATGATAGATTCTTTGACATGCGTTTCCTTGCTCTTGGTTTGAGTCTCGCCGTCGCCTGCACGCTCTCAGCGGCGCAGAAGCCTCTCGAAATTTACTTCATCGATGTCGAAGGCGGACAGGCCACACTCTTCGTCACGCCCTCCGGTCAGTCGCTGTTGATTGATACCGGCTGGTCCGGCAATCAATTCCGGGACGCGAACCGCATCGCCGCCGCGGCCAGGAACGCCAGGGTCAAGAAGATTGACTACGTCATCGTCACGCACTATCACGAAGACCACGTCGGCGGGGTTCCGCAACTGGTGGAGAAGATTCCCGTGGGCACGTTTGTCGATCACGGCGACAACATCGAGACCGGGAAAGCGGCCACCCGGCTCAGCGAGGGCTACCGGAAGGGTCTCGCCACCGCCCAGCGCCTTACCGTGAAACCGGGCGATAAGCTGCCCATCAAGGGCTTGGACGTGACCATCGTCAGCGCCAACGGAGTGGTCATCGCGAACCCGCTCCCGGGCGCGGGCGCCGCCAACGCCTTCTGCGACTCGGCCCAGCCCAAAGAGGTGGACACTACTGAAAATGCCCGTTCGGTCGGCTCCTACATCCAGTTCGGCCGCTTCCGCACGGTGGATCTGGGCGACCTCACCTGGAACAAAGAAAAAGAGTTGGCGTGTCCGGCGAACAAGCTCGGCACAGTGGATCTGCTCATCGTCGGCCACCATGGCTCCGATCTCAGCAGCAACCCGGTTCTGGTGAAAGCCCTCTCGCCTCGCGTCGCGATCATGGACAACGGCCAGAAGAAGGGCGGGTCGCCCTCAACCGTGGATACAATCCGAGGCGTTGCGGGTCTGGAAGACCTGTGGCAGCTTCATTTCGCCGATGAAGGCGGCAAAGAGCACAACGCGCCCGATGCCTTCATTGCTAACATTACCGAAGCGGATACCGGTTACTACCTCAAAGTCACGGCGAACGAAGACGGCAGCTTTTCGGTCTTCAACCAGCGCAATAAGCAGACCAAGAGCTACGCAGCGAAGTAATTGCTAGGCCACCCGTGGCGCGGGTCGCGTCGCTGCCTCTCGGCGTTCGTTTGGCGGTGTTATTATCGCCGCATGCCGAAAGCCCTGATCGCTTCGCTGTTCATCGTCCATGTTTCCCTTGCCCCGGCTCAGACCGAACGGAACGGCCAGCCACCCGTGATTGACATGCACGTACACACCATTGGGGGCTTGCCCGGCGTGGGGCCAATGTGCCCGTTCAATCCTCAGTTCCTGGCGTCTGACCCGCGGTCGGCTGAATCCTCCATGGGCTGGGCGAAACAGAACTGTACCTTGGTCCTGGAGCCCTCGAAGACGCCCGAAGAATACATGAAGACGATGCTCGCCGAGTATGAACGGCTCAACGTCACAGCGGTGGTGATGGGCGATCAGCCGGCCGTGCGGAAGTGGAAAGAGGCAGCGCCCGCGCGCATCATTCCGGGTACTTCGTTCGAGAACGGCATGATGCCGGGCAAATACGCCGCCGTCGAAGAATTGCGAGAGGCGTTCACCAAGGGTGGTTTCAAAATCATGGGCGAAGTGGGCGTTCAATATCAGGGTCTCTCGCCCAGTGACCCGTCACTGGACGGCTATTTCACGCTGGCTGAGGAATTGGATATACCGGTGGGAATCCACATGGGCACGGGAGGCTCAGGCCGCGCGAACGTGGCCATGCCGAAGTTTCGCGGCTCCATGGGCAACCCGCTGCTGCTGGAAGAGCTGCTGGCCCGCCATCCGAAACTCCGGCTCTGGATCATGCACGCCGGCTACCCGATGATCGACAATCTGCTCACGTTGCTCCAGGCCAACTCGCATGTATACGTCGACGTTGCCGGCCTCATCTGGAGTTATCCGCTGAAGGAAGTTCATACTTACATTCAGCGCATCGTGGAAGCGGGATTCGAAGACCGGGTCATGTTTGGGACTGACCAGATGATCTGGCCGAAACTAATGGAAGCGTCTATCGGCGTCATCGAAGGCGCAACTTACTTGACCCCCGAACAGAAGCGCGACATCTTATATAACAATGCCGCTCGCTTCCTGCGTCTGGACAAAGCGGCAGCGAAGTAGCGCCCAGCCCGGTCTGGCCTATCCCAGCAGCACGTCCGCGAGACAGAATCTCGCCGCCGGCGCCGACAGCGGAGCAATGGTTTCGCCCTCGCCGTAAGCCTCCACGGAGTTGTATTTGCCGGCACGGGGACTGCGATGAGCGATCAGGCGCCTGCCCGCGACATCGAGTACCCAATATTCTTCAATACCGGCGCGTGCATAGAGCGAAGCTTTCACCGTCAGATCGAAGGTCAGGCTGCTGTCCGACACCTCTTACGTCGAGGAAACGGCGGGGGCAGACATTCCAGCGCGTCGGTGAGGAGGGTCGGCATCGTGGCTTTGTCCGATTGTAACGTCGCAGTGGGAACGCTGAGCGGATGGTGGTGGCCCCGGGGAGACTTGAACTCCCACGTCCTTTCGAACGCCAGATCCTAAGTCTGGTGCGTCTGCCAATTTCGCCACAGGGCCGTGACTGGAACAATCGAGCCGCGTGCGTCAGAAGCCGCGAAACTCGCGGGACATGCAGCGGCGCCGGACAGCATTTTCAGCGTACCATCGGCGGCGTGATTTCAGTTCTCAGTTGCAGTATGTCGATCCATGACAACGGTGGCAAGACGCTTCGGCGCCACAAGGCAGTAGCTTCCGATGACTAGTTCATTGACTTCATTCCAGTCCACCTTGCCGGCATCGAGCCGCAGCGCGACCCATCCGCGGTGCGCCATGTAGGCGGGCAGATAAAAGCGTTCGCGTTGCGTCGAGGCAAGCGCGGTATTGTCGCCCGGCATAACCTTGCAGGCAACCGAGACAATGCCGTCGCCGTGATGGTTATTAAGGAAATAAACGAACGTCTTCTTGCGAATCAGGAAGGACGCGTGGCTGCCGAGATCTTCGCGTGTTGCTTCGGGGAGCGCCAGGCAGAGTTTGGAGAGCGTCGCGAGACGGCGGTCTTCGTATTCGAGATCGGGACGCTTGGCGGAAGGCATACAGTCATTCTGTCTCAGCTTGTGGGGCGGGGCTGGCCCCCCATGGGCATTGCCTGGCTTAATCGGCGGCGCTACTGAGCCGCGACCGTCAGAAGCTGTGAAACAATCGATTTGCAACATTTTTGCTCCTTTATGTTTCAACAACTTACACTGTGGAAAAGTCGCGAATTTTGGATTGTTTCACAGCTTCTCAGGGAGCGACCGCGGCGCTGGTTCTGACGTTCGCAAATCGCTCACGCAACTTCTGAACCGCGCGCGTAAAGTAAGCAAGCGGGTAACGGGCAGTGCGTCGCTGCTGCGGTCACCTCCTGACAGTAGATTGAGGTTTTTTCCAACGTTCTTAGATCTCAGGGAGCGACCGCAGTGGTGGCCCAATCCTGTCAACCAGTCGCCCCCTGACGGTCGCGGCTCCGTCGGCGTGGCGCGACGGTCTGGCGCCATCCTTCCCACGTCTCATCGTCGCGGCTCGGTCGGCGCTCTTCGATTGGCCAATGATTTCGCCGTTTGGATACCCGCTTCGTCGCACAATGGAGGTAGTGTCCTTCTTCCCCGATCCGAACCGTCTTTCTGAAACTCCCCCGGCCGCGATTCTCGACGCTGTTGCTCGCGGCCGGCTGGGGCTTGACCACCGTGCCATCAAGGCCCTGCTGGCCAAGCCGAACGAGACTATGCAGGCCGTGGTCGCCTATGAGGACGGCCCCCGCACCGATGACATTATCGATCTGCAGGCCGATCTTGTGAACCTGATCCGCCACTTCCATGCGAAGGAAGGCTTGCCTCTGCTGATGAAGATCGTTCAGGAAGAAGGGCCCGATTTTTCCGACGAACTGGTGGAGACGGTTGTCTCTTTCGGAGCAGATGCCTTGGAGCCGCTCCTGGCGGTTCATGCGGAACTGGATGAGACCGACCGTTCCGAGGTGGCATTCCTCCTGGCCAGCCTCGGTGTGCGTGATCAACGTGTCTTCGATGCGCTGGCGGAGCACCTCCAGTACGACGCCCGCGATGGCGCGTTTCTGCTCGGCCTCTACGGCGATCCGCGGGCGTTGCCAGTTTTAAGGGCCTTGCGTGAGGAGCTGAAGCCTGAGGAGGCGGAGCTTCAATTGGAGATTGACGAGGCCATCGAACAGATCACGAACGCCAAGCCCCCCCAGCCGCGCATCGACGAGTTCAATATCTTCGAGTTCTACCCCGAAGAGCAAGAATTGCCGGTAGAACTACTGACCGAAGACGAACGAATTGAGCTGCTTGACCATCCTCTGCCCTCGCTGCGGGCGGCCGCGGCGCAATCCTTCTTCAACCGGGAGATAGAGCACGAACTGAAGCAAAAGCTGCTGCGTTTGGGAGAAGGCGACCCGGACGTGACAGTGCGCGCTCGCGCCTGGGAGACGCTGATGGATGCCACCGACGACGCCGAAGTGGTTGAGGCCATGCTCAAAGTGATGCGGAACGCTGAAACTGCAATCGATGAGCGAGCGGGCGTCCTGGTGGGCCTGTCGGCCGAAGCCGACCGGAATGAGGTCCGGCAGGCGATGGAGGATCTCTACCGCTTGCCCGAAGGCCGATCGAAGGCGCTTGAAGCCATGTGGCGTTCCGTCCATCCTAGCTTCCGCGATTACTTCCCGAAGCATCTGAACGACGCGGATCTGGAGACCCGCCGCAACGCCATCTGGGGCGTCGGCTACCATGCAATCCGGTCAGAGATGGACAAGCTCCGCGCCTTCTTTGAGGACGAGGAACTTCGCATGGACGCGCTCTTCGCTTACGCCATGACCCTTCCGGGAGACTTATCGCCGGCACGCATGAAGGGCATGTTGTCTCGTGTCGAGAAGGACGCCAAAGGGCTGACCGAAGAGGAAGAGATACTGGTGATGGCGGCGCTGGATGAGCGTCTGGTGCTGGCCGGCAAGAAGCCGTATTTCGCTGGGAAAAACGACTAAGCGTCTTGAGTTAAGAACGCCATCCTCTACTTGTGAGCCAGCGATCCCACCACTGCTGGTTCTCCCGATGCTTCGCTGCTCATCCAAACCTAACGGCGGACCGGGTTCGGGAATAGGGTGTAACGGCCCGAGACCCACCCCGGCCCGCAGTTCGTTCACCCGGTCCGGCTCGGCGAGCCGCCACGGCCGAACTCGCCCGTCCAGCGGATCATCCATCCACTGAGTTCCGTAGCGTTGCGGCTTGCCCTCATGCATCGCAATTCGATCTTCCAGATAGGCTGCCTGCCAAAGCGGCGTCCGTTTCGCATCCGCGCAAACACGCAGCAACTGCAACATTGCCCGCTGAAACTCAGGTTCCCCGATTGCGTGCTGGACGATGAACCATGCCGCCTCGGCGCCATCCTTGCCCGCGATATTCTCGTCAGGCCAACCATGCGCTTCAATCAACTCTCGCAGGCGGGCCGCGTTCCGAATGTGCACAGCTTCCATTCGTGGAATATAGCTGCCTCCCAGTTCACCCGATTCAAGCAATTCTTGACGGACTCGTACGTCCTCGGCACGCATCGCCAGAAGCTCCTGGCGCCACTCTTCATCGATCACCAGCAGATTGTACAATCGTGCGGCGGGGAGGAACGTCTGAAAATCCTCGAGATAACCAAGACGCACCTGCGCCTTCTGAGCCGCGACCGCCAGGGAGCGACCGGTTGCTGGTCCTGACGTTCGCGGATCGCCCGCCCCTTCTGAGGCTGAGCTGAGAACGTGTGAAAGAACCGGCGCCCTTCGTTCGCGTTACTGAGCCGCGACCGTCAGTCTTAGGGAGCGACTGGTTGCTGGTCCTGACGTTCCCAGTTCACCCGCCCCCCTTCTGAACCGCGCGCGTAAAGTAAGCAAGCGGGTAACGGGCAGCGCCTCACTCCCACCGGTCGCTCCCTTGAAGGTCGCGGCTCAGTAGGTGGTAACTGTAAGGTTTAACGGGGCGCCAACGCTCCTTGAGGAAGCTTGCGCACGCTCTGATCGCTCACTAACATGAAAGGGACATTCATGGCTAAACTGCGGGTTCACAGCTTCAGCGTTTCTCTCGATGGCTACGGCGCCGGCCCCAATCAGGATCTCGCCAACCCGCTCGGCGCGGGCGGCGTGGCGTTGCACCAATGGTTCTTCGCCACCCGAACGTTTCAGCGGATGCTCGGCCGCGAAGGCGGCTTGACCGGCGTCGATGACGACTTTGCAGCGCGGGGTTTCGCTGCTATCGGAGCTTGGATTGTGGGCCGGAACATGTTCGGGCCGGTTCGCGGTCCCTGGCCGGATGACGCTTGGAAGGGGTGGTGGGGCAACAACCCGCCCTTTCATACTCCCGTCTTTGTCCTCACCAACCATCCTCGGCCCTCAATCGCCATGGACGGCGGCACCGTCTTCCACTTTGTCTCAGACGGCATAAACGCCGCGCTGGCCCGCGCAACCGAGGCTGCCAACGGACAAGACATCCGGCTCGGCGGCGGCGTAGCGACAATCCGGCAGTACCTTTGCGCGTCGCTGATCGATGAGATGCACCTGGCGATGGCGCCAGTCCTCCTCGGCTCAGGGGAGCATCTGTTTGCTGGTATCGACGCGCCAAAACTGGGGTATCGGTGCGCTGAACACGTTGCCACCGCTGACACCACTCACGTGGTACTGACACGGCGCGCGTAGGGCCACGCTATTCGATTTCCCTGTCAAGCGCGGTCCAAACCAATGACGCAGGTTGGCCCGCCATTAGATTCACTTCCTCCAGGCCATGGCTTCTATCATTCTCTTTATACCGCAGGGCAGCCGCATCGGATGGCGCTCGGGGTCAGTGGCTCCGGAGGCCACCGGCAATCAGCCCGGTGTTGCAGTCTATGGAAGGTATATGAGAGTGGCTCAGTACCGACTGACGCCGCTGATCGGTATAATCGTGTGCGGCACGGCGCGGATGGCCAAATGTTTCTTATGGGGCGCCTAGACCGCGGAGCTGTGAACTGGGAGGAGGCTTTCTCACCGGCCGTTTGGCGGGCCGTTTATTGGCTAAAGCTTGAACGCGGCGCTCACGTTCAGCTTGGAGGGATTTGAAGTCACTATCGTGGGCTTGGTAGTCCTTCACCCGCGCCAGTTCATCGGTGCCTGCCAGGGCGGCATTGCGCAGAATCTGCAGGGCGAACATGGGGCCGCTCTGGAACGACAACTGAAACTTGCTGAACAGAGCCATGTCAATGGCGATGGAAAAATGCTCAGTGGGGCAATGCTCTTCCGATCCCTCAAACGCAAAGCATCGGAGGTTTCCGCTTTGCGTAAATCCCTTATATGAGAATTGCATTTGAAGCCTCGCTTTTGGGTGCTAAATCAGAGGCGCATTCTTTGAAGCGGCTCAATTGAGCCAGCTAACAGAGCGAGGGTAGGTTCAAGAAAGGACTCACTCTCACTCTCATCGGCAGGAGGATCTCAAAGGACCCTCCCTCGAATGCTGCCGGATTGGGTGGCCGCGATGGTTACCGGCCAATAGCGGAAAATTACCAACGATTCTTGGACTTGAACCCGCCGCCACCGCCGCCGCCACCGTTGCTGCGGCCAAAACCGCCGCTGCGGGGGGGCGCCGAGGTCTTCGGGCGGGCTTCGTTAACGTTTAGGGTTCGGCCTTGCAGGTCGCTGCCGTTCAAGGCATTGATCGCTGCTTCTGCTTGAGTCCGGTCAGCCATTTCAACAAAGGCAAAACCACGGGGCTGGCCAGTCATGCGGTCAGTGACCACGTTGACTGTTTCCACAGCTCCGTATTGGGAAAAAATCGACATCAAGTCGGTTTCGGTGGTTTGGAAACTCAGGTTTCCAACAAATAATTTCATCATGGGATTCTCCTAGCGTGAGGTTTGTTCAAACAGCAGCTAGGATTGAGGAGGGTTAAGATCAACGAATTCAGCCGCACGTCGGACGCTTTTAAGATACCACGTTGTCGCCCTATAGGGTAGTGGAATCTAGCCATTCCTGCGCTCATCCGTCTTTTGTTACTACGTTTAATTTGCGCACTAATTGGACCGTGGTCCAACAGCCAACAAACCGCCCGTACGCTTCGAAGCGTATTGTATCCTGCTAACCAAGTGGATTCGCGCCCGTCTAAGCCGGTCAGGAGGGAACTGCTCATGCGCATTTTGTGTACGCTCTTCGTTGCTCTGCTGGCCCCGCTCGCCAGTGCGCAGAGTTTGGCCGGCCTGAAGGGCTCGGAGAAGCAGCCTCAGAAGTTCGACTTCCCGAAGCCTTTTAACTCTGCCGCTTTGCGAAAGGCTTTCAGCGGCCAGCCGCAAATTCTTGTCCTGAAGGGCATGATCCAGTCGAACAGGGCCGGCAGCGAACGCTTCAGCGGCGTGCCGCAAACTCTCCTGCTGCAAGGCGCTGAGGCCCCGGATTCGAAGGTCTGCGCCATCCGGCTGCTTGAGTACAAGGCCGACGCTTCGGTGGACCCCGGAATCCGGCATCCCGTCTCACGCGATGCCGACACGAATGCGGTCGCGGACCCGGCTCCGTTCCGCCTTCCCATGCCTGCCTGCCCAAGAAAGTAGTTGGGAGGAGACAAAAATCTCCTTGGCGCAGGCCTTCAGATCGGAAGCAGAACAGGCCGCGTAGCAGGACCCGGAACTCCCGCACGCTCCGCCGCGGCGCACGATTCGACAGGACGGGAAGTTGCCGTTGTCCGCCGGGATCAGCCCAACGTCGGGACTGCCACGAAACAAAGCTGGGACAGACGCTCTTCGTGCGCCTAACGAGGCAATAAGAATCACGGATCCGTCTACCGGTCACTCACCTTCACCGCCAGATAAGATCGGGTTGTGCCACACTACTGCACTTTGATTCCAGGCGACGGAATCGGTCCCGAAGTCGCTGAGGCAACCGTCCGCGCCGTCGAAGCCACTGGCGTTGACATTCGTTGGAAGCGCGCCGAATTGAATGAGGCCATCATCCTCGAATCCGGCAAGACCCTGCCCCAATACCTGCTCGATTCGCTGAATGAGACCAGAGTGGGCCTTAAAGGCCCGGTCACCACGCCCGTGGCCGGCGGCTTTCAGAGCGTAAACGTCGCCTTACGCAAAACCCTCGATCTGTTTGCCAACGTGCGGCCGGTCTCGACGCTGCCCGGAATCAAGACACGCTTCCAGGATGTAAAGATCGACATGGTGATCTTCCGTGAGAACACGGAGGACCTATATTCAGGCCTGGAGCACGAGATTGTGAAGGACGTGGTCACCAGTCTCAAAGTGATCACGCGGACAGCCTCCCATCGTATTGCACAATACGCCTTTGAATATGCCCGGCGGAACGGGCGCAAGCACGTGGCGGCCATCCACAAAGCGAACATCATGAAGTTGGCCGACGGCCTGTTTCTGCGATGTTGCCGCGAAGTGGCGCAGGAGTTCCCTGACATTCAGTATAAGGAGTTGATTGTCGATAACGCCTCCATGCAACTGGTGATGCGGCCGGAGACGTTCGATGTGCTGCTATTGCCGAATCTGTACGGCGACATCGTTTCTGACCTGGCGGCCGGGCTGGTAGGAGGACTCGGCATCGTTCCCGGAGCCAATATGGGTGAGACCCATGCCGTGTTCGAGGCCGTGCATGGCAGCGCGCCGGATATCGCCGGACAAGGCAAAGCGAATCCCACCGCACTGATGATGTCGTCAGTGATGCTCCTGATCCACATCGGCGAACCGGATGCGGCACGGAGACTGCGCCATGCCATCGAAGCCGTCTACCTCGACGGCACTCGGCTCACCGCCGATGTCGGTGGATCGGCGTCGACGGGCGAGTTTACAGACGCAGTCCTGCGGCAGTTGCGGCGCTGAGTTCTAACCTCACCCGCCAGCAGAATCGCAAGCGGCTCGGCCTAAGCAACCAGACTTAACGCTTGCTTGTGCACATCGTCGGCGACAGCTATCGCCTTGGTGTCCGCCGCGTGGGCATCGGTTGCTTGCGATAAAGAAATTGCCGCTGCGCTCAGATCCACCGTGTCCATGGCCGGCGGGGCGCTGGAGCCCGTCGCCGCGAACTGACTTGACGAGGGCCACGCTGAGATCTGTGCTACTGCCCGATCCACCTGAACCTCTGACTGTTGCAGTCCCTGTTGCGCTGATGATATTGCTGGCAGCATCAACAAACTCATCGGCCGGATTCGGAGAAATCTGAGGAATTTATGCAGCGGCTCGCCGCATCCCGCGATAGCCGCTTTAGCCGAACACGGACTGGTTGAGATGCAGACCGCTATTGACAGACAGCTCCGGTTGCTCATGCTCCAGTGGCTGTATGATGTGGATCATTTTCGGTGCCGGCTCATGGGTTTGTTCCAGCAGCGTCGAACCGGTGCCACTCAGGTCAAGCCGATCGCCAGCAAGGGCAGTGTCGATCGAGGCAACTGGACCCGGTGGAGACCAAGGCTGGCTCGCCGCCACGTCCGCTCGCCGGAAGGCATAGGAAATCGGTTGCAGCATAACGTCATATCGGACGGGCGGAGAAAAAACTTGAGGCATTGTGCGTTGCCCTCCAGCGGATCTCCAAACAATCCCTACCGGTCGCCGACCAGCGGCGAATTTCGCCATTCTCACGCCCGGCATTGCCAACGCCGGTGATTCGCGGAAACAGATAAACTCCTTTGTATTAGGGATTTCCGGACGAAAAGGGACAGACCCCATCGACCTCCATTGACCCCATTGATGGGATTGACGCAATCACGCGACCATCGTCCCTCTCTTGTAAGGGCCCGAATTGTTCTCCAATTCCGTGTGCAACACTTCTTTGGTTTACGCCTCTAACCCTTACCAGGAATATGGCTGAAGTTATGAAGAAACGACTATCGAAACAGGGCCAATTTGGCCCGGCAGGCGACGCAATGCTCCATCTCTTCGTCGCGACTGACCATCTGCGCGACAGAATGGAAGCGGCGTGCGCCTCCTTCGGGATCACTTTGAGCCAATACAACGTACTTCACGTACTGCGGATGGCGCATCCGGTGGGATATTCGCGGAATGAAATCGTTCAGCGAATGATCGAGCGCGCGCCCGATGTCACCCGGCTTGTCGACCGGTTGGAGCAGCAGCGGTTTGTCCTGCGCCGCCGATCGAGCGAAGACCGCCGCCTGTCGGTGACCAATATCACCGACGCCGGCCTTCAACTGCTTGAAGGGATTGAGCCGGTGATGGATTCGCTCCAAATAGAGTACTTTGCAAATCGGTTGGGCGAGCGGGATTGTCTGGAGCTTTCCCGGATTTGCGAAGAGATCTATGCGACCGAGGAACGGGGAAATTCAGACCTTCGCGCCGAGCACGCCGGTCAGCGGGCTACTGGCTGAGGCGTACTCGCGCCGCGGCATCCGGCCCGCCAGAAAGGCCGCCCGTCCCGCTTCAACCGCCAGTTTCATCGCGTGGGCCATCCGCTCTGAGTCTTCGGCCTCGGCAATGGCGGTATTCAGCAAGACCCCCTCATAGCCTAGCTCCATCGCCACCGCTGCGTCGGAGGCCGTCCCCACGCCCGCATCCACAATTAAGGGCGTCCCGGTAATCGCTTCCCGTAGAATCCGGAGATTGGTCGCGTTTTGGATGCCGAGCCCGGAGCCGATGGGCGCCGCCAGCGGCATCACGGCGGCGGCGCCAGCGTCAATCAGCTTGCGGGCATTCACCAGATCGTCGGTCGTATAGGGCAGGACAACGAAGCCCTCCTTGACCAGCGCCCGCGTGGCCTCCAGCAACCCCTCGTTATCCGGGAACAGCGTCGTTCGATCGCCAATCACTTCCAGCTTGATCCAATTGGAAAGTCCCGCTTCCCGGGCCAGGCGCGCCGTGCGAATGGCCTCGTCCGCGGTGAAGCAGGCTGCGGTGTTGGGGAGAATAAACAGCTTGTCGCGGTCGATGAAATCGAGTTCCGATTCCTTCGTCCGGTCGGTAAGGTTGACGCGGCGAACCGCCAGGGTCACCATCTGCGTGCCCGCAGCTTCGTGGCATCGCTTCATCAGCGCCTTATTGCGATACTTGCCGGTCCCGACGAACAGCCGGGAGGTGAAGGTGCGGCCCGCAATAGTCAGAGCGTCGTCCATGCCTCTATTATGGGCGCACC
>CAJCIT010000276.1 GCA_903970405.1 Acidobacteriaceae bacterium
TTCGTCCCGCCGCCACTTCCTGTCATCGAGCATCGCCGCCGCCAGTTTTTCGTCGTTCCTTCGGGGAGCCTCCGGAGTCAGCGTCGGAATGATTCCCGACGCCGGCGCCACCCAGGTAGCCGTGGAGCAGAAGGCGCCGCTCCGCGACTACCTCAGCAAGACGTTGGGTGAGCCGGTTAACCTGATCATTCCCACCAACTACAACGCCACGGTGGAGGCCCTGGGAAACAGTACCCTCGATTTTGCCTACCTGGGCGCGCTCACTTACGTGAAGGCCCATGACCGCTACGGAGTCGCGCCTTTAGTACAGAGAGCTTCCGATAAGAACTTCCACTCCGTCTTCATCACGGCCGCAGGTTCCAACATTCAAAAGCTGATTGACATCAAGGGCAGGCAGTTCGCGTTTGGCGACATCAACTCCACTAGCGGCCACTTGATGCCGTTCGCCGAAATGAAGAAGGCGGGCATCGACCCTGATCGCGACCTCCAGTTCCGCTATACCGGCAGCCATCCGGCAACCGCAAAGGCTGTGGAATCGGGCGGCGCCGATGCTGGCGCTCTCGATGAAACCGTGTATAGCCAGATGCTCCAGGACGGCAAGCTGGATAAGAGCAAGGTGCGCATCTTCTTCACGTCCGAGCCCTTCGTCGATTACGTCTGGGTAGCCCGCAAAGAAATCGATGCGGGCCGCCGCAAGAAATTCGCCGACGCGTTCCTGAGCCTCAAGGAAGGCAGGGACGATCAGGTTCTGGGTATTTTGCGCGGCAAGAACTTCATCACCGTCAGCGACAGCGAATATGACAAGATTCGCCGCACCGCCGCGGAGTTGAAACTACTCTAAGAGACTAACAACCCTCCCCCATGGTCGACTCAAATTCAGTCGTTGAGATTCAAGATCTGACCGTGCGCTTCGGAAAGGCTGAGCCCGTGTTGAACCGCCTATCGCTGCGTGTGGCGCGCGGCGAACGCGTGGCTGTGGTGGGCCCAAGCGGGGCGGGCAAGACCACCCTCTTTCGCAGCATTAATGGCTTTGCCAGGGCAGAATCGGGACGCATTTTGGTGCAGCGCTCCCTGGCTGCGCCGCCGGAAGACGTTACAGAGCTTCGCGGCGCGGCCCTGCGGCGTCTCAGGAGCCGCATTGGCGTCATCTCTCAACGGCATGACCTGGTGGAAGCGCTTGCTGTCTATCAGAACGTCATGGCCGGCGCGTTAGGACGATGGAGCGCCCTTCGCGCATTACGATTTCTGTTCCTGCCGTCCGCCGGGGAACTGGATGAAGCGGCCGCGGCGTTGCGAGAGGTGGGCTTGGAACACAAGCTGCGTGTGCGAACAGAATCGCTTTCGGGAGGGGAACACCAGCGAGTCGCCATTGCTCGCGCATTGGTCCAGAGGCCGGTGCTGCTGATTGCCGATGAGCCGGTGGCTTCGCTCGATCCTGACCGCGCCGAACAGGTTCTAGCATTGCTCAGCGGCCTTGCGGAGAAACGGCAAGTCACCCTGCTCTGCTCCCTGCATCAACCCGCGCTCGCCGAACAGTTCTTTGACCGCGTGGTAGAGATACGCCATGGCGAAGTCGTGGACGACCGCGCCCCGCGCCGCGATTCCTATCCGTTAAATCGTCTTTCACACGATCCGGTTCCGTTCGCTGCACGATTCAGCGCCTGACCGCCATGAGTACGCTCGCGAAGCTCTTCGGCCTGGCGCCCCAGTTCTTTCCTCCTTACTTTTCTTTTGGCTATCTCAAGGCGCTGAGAGAGCCCGTCGTGGAAACGCTCACCATGGCGGCGGGTGGCATGGCTATTGCGCTGGTGGTCGGCCTGATTTGCGGCGTCTGGGCGGGCGCCCGATTGCCAGGCGGCCGCCTGATCTACGCTGCGCTCGCCGCGCTCCGCTCCATTCCGGATCTGACGCTTGCCATTCTGTGCGTCATCGTTGTCGGCATTGGGCACTCAGCCGGCATGGTCGCGCTGGCTCTGTTCTATACCGCCGCCATCGGAAAGATCTTCGCTGACCTGTTTCTCTCAGCCGATCAGAACCCGGTGACCGCTTTGCGCTCCACCGGAGCCAGCCGGCTCTCCGTGGCCTTCTTCGGCCTCATCCCGCTCCGGCTGCGCGATATCTTGAGCTACGGATGCTATGAGTTTGAAAGCGCTGTGCGGGCGTCGGTGGTGATCGGAGCCGTGGGCGCCGGCGGTCTCGGCACGGAAATTGTCGGCGCTATCAACGCGCTTGACTACCGAAGGACCACCACGCTTATTCTTCTCCTGGTAGTTCTCATCGCGCTCATCGATCTGCTTGCCCGGCTGCTGAAGCACCGGCCGAAGCTCGTCGGCTTCATCTTTCCATTGATGTTGATTGCCGTCTGGGCCTATCGCCCCCCTATTCAAAGCGTGTCGCACAGCGCCACGACCATTGCCGGCATGTTTCCGCCCATGCTTCCGGAAGGCGCGCTCGCGAAGCTCCCAAAGCTTCTCTTGGAAACGGTGGAGATCGCTGTCGGCGGAACGCTGCTGGCCATCCTCGCCGCGCTGCCGCTGGGGCTTTGCGCCGCCCGCAACCTTTCGCCGGCTTTGATCTCCGCTCCGGCCCGCCGTGTGCTTGAATTGCTGCGCTCAGTGCCTGAAGTGGTCTGGGGATTGATCTTCGTGAGCGCCCTGGGCGTCGGTCCCCAGATCGGCATTATCGCTCTGGCGATGCACACCGCCGGCTCGATGGGGCGCCTTTACGCCGAGTCCTTCGAGAACATCGAGTTCTCCCCCGTGCGCGCGGTGACCGCCACGGGCGCGCCCGTTCTTTCGGTGGCCACCTTCGCCTTCATCCCGCTCGCGCTGCCGCCGCTCGCCATCCACGCCTTGTTCCGGTTTGAGTGGAATATTCGCGCGGCTACCATTCTCGGAATCATCGGCGCAGGCGGATTGGGCGGCGCGCTCTATAACGCGCAACAGTTGTTCCACTACCCCGAAATGATGTCTTATCTTCTGATGATCGGCGTTCTGGTGGGATCGGTGGATTTCCTCAGTGGCCGTTTGCGCCGCCACTGGAAGCTCTCAGCCGTGGCACTTGACGACGGCGCGATCGATTAAAGCGGCCACCGGTAGCATTGTTCCTGTCTTGACCGTTCGACCCAAAGTCGTCGTCACCCAGCGCATCCACCCGGAGGCCGCCGCGCTTCTCGAAACCGAGTGCCGCCTCACCGTCAACCACGGCCCCGGCAGTTGGACCCGCGAAGAGTTGCTGGCCCACTGCCGCGATGGCGAAGGCCTGATGGTCTTCATGCCGGATTGCCTCGACGCGGCCTTTCTGGACGAATGTCCGCGCCTCAGGGTGGTGGCCGCGGCTCTCAAGGGATTCGACAACTTCGACGTCGAAGCCTGCACGCAGCGCGGTATCTGGTTTTCCATCGTTCCCGATTTGCTCACCGAGCCGACGGCCGAGCTCGCGCTCGCCCTCATGCTGGGGCTTGGCCGCAATGTCCTCTCGGGCGACGGCCTCATTCGCAGCGGCGGCTTTGAAGGGTGGCGCCCGGTCCTCTACGGCCAGACGTTGATGCGTGCAACGGTGGGCATCATCGGCTTCGGCAAAGTAGGACGAGCGCTCGCCAGATTGCTGACGCCATTCGACTGCCGTCTTCTGACGCACGATATCAACGGGGATGAGGGCGATGAGACCGTTCCGCTCACAGATCTTCTCCGCGAAAGCGATTTCGTTTTACCTCTGTTGCCTCTCACCGCCGCCACTTTGCACCTGCTCAATCGCGACCGTCTTGCCCTTATGAAACCGGGCGCCCTGCTTGTGAACGTGAGCCGCGGCTCGATCGTGGATGAGGAGGCAGTTGCCGACGCCTTGGAGACTCGCCGTTTGGGCGGGTATGCCGCCGATGTTTTCGAAATGGAGGACTGGGCGCGAGAGCACCGGCCACGCAAGATTTCGCCCCGCCTGCTGGCCTTGACCCAGCGGACCCTCTTCACGCCCCATCTCGGCTCGGCAGTGGGTAAGGTGCGGATTGAGATTGAACGATCCGCCGCCACAAACATTTTGGAAGCGCTGCGCGGCGCCGCGCCTAGCCATGCCATCAACCAACCCATCGCGAAGAGCCGCTAGGGCTACTTACCCTTGGCCGGCGCGCCGGCCTTGACCTTCGCGTAGCCAGGAACAAAACTGTCCAAGCCGTTGGCCGCGGTGATCTTGTTGATTCCCGCCACCAGTTGTAGCTGGTAATGGTCAATGTTGTAATCCAACCAGTCAGCTTTGTCGATGGGTGATACCGTGAGGTCGCAATCGCGCATCCGGATCTTGCCGAACTCGACCGTCCCGCCCTCGAACTTCAAATAGCAGACGCGGTTGGTGGTCTGCCTGAAGGGCTGCGTGCCAAAAGTCAGAGCCAGGTCGCTGCCGCTGACCTCCACCTTGGTGACCTTGCCTCGTTTGCGAGGCGGAGGGAGCAAAGTTTCGATGTCCAGGATGAGATTGTTGCCATCCACCGTCACGCCCTTGGCGCCTTTGGCGTCCACCAGATCCCCTACCTTGATCCCAAACAAGCCGAATAAGCCTTTCACTGGCACTTTGAGCGCCTTCAATGACACGACGTGCAGCTTGATATCGCCCGTCGGCGTCGTCCCCACGTCGGAGACGATCTCCACTGGAATACTCACGCCCTTTTTGGCGATTCCGGTCAGCTTGAGTTGGGCGCCCTGCGCCGTCAGCGCGATGTGGCTGAGCGGCGAACCGGGATAAGAAAAGATCCGGTCATTCATCAAGCGCGTCATGTCGCTGAGACTGGTGCTCATCACGGCATTTTGAATGTCGATCAGGTACGAATTCTTATCGTCGAGCGAAATGATCCCGCCTTTCGCGGTGGGGGAAACTGTTCCGTTCATCCATTGAATGCGGAGCGTTCCTGAAACGTCATCGCTCAAGAGGACTTGCCTTACCTCGCCGCGGGTCTGAGCATTTTGACTGGAGACAGGGGCAACGGGCGTAGTCGCCACCGGCGCCGTGCTCTCAGTAGGCGCGGGCTTCGATCCGCAACCGGTGGCGATCAGAACAGCCAGCACGGCGCCGGCAACACACAAACTCCGAAGACTCATGGAGCACATGGTACCGAATTTGGGGGTGAAGGTGCTCGCCAGCTGGATAGAGGCGATAATTTTAGGGTGGGGGCGGCCCTGCCCGAAAAGGATCTGTCGTCGTTGAGCTTCGGATGGCCGTACAGATAATGATCGTCTAATGATCGTGCTCGCTGGCGCCATCTTTAGGAAGTCTTGCAAGCTCCTCCGGCGATACATCCTTGATGCTGTCGAGCATTACTTCCCAGATCGGCCGGGCTTCACCACGAGGGCCGGCCAGATGCTCTGGCGCATCGGCAAGAATCTTGTCGAGGGCCTCTCGGACAACTGCGTCCTTGGAGAGCCCCTTCGCCTGCGCTGTGGAGGATATCGGCGTTGCTGCGGAAGCGAACGCGGAAGTTGCCGACGCGCAGCCGGAACTCAGGCGGATCGATTCCTTGCAACTTCTTCACATTGCCGGAACCGGCTTCCGCAAACCGTTCCACGGCTTTCTTGATGCGCCGTGCCATTACCTTGTCAAGCGCCGCCATGTCGTCCAGCGATTCCTCGCTCCATTCAAGCTCCTTCACGCGGAGGCTCTAGCCCAAACCTAATCGTTGCATGGCTTCGGCATGTGGAATACCCTTGCCGCCGTTGCGTTGCAGAGAGTGACGGGCCTCGGCCACGGCCGCGCGTTCGTCTTCGGCCTCTTCCTCATCATCGAAAGGTGCGTCGCGCAGCGCAGCGGCGACCGGATCGACGATAGTCTCCAGCAGTCCGACCAGGGCAGTGAGTTGCGAGTCGGGCAAGCGATCTATCAACTGATGGGCGTGTTGGCGATGGTCGCTCATCGTGGGGAACCTCCTGTATGGCCAGCCAGATGCGCGGGCGAAAAGCGGCGCTGAGCTTCCTTCATGGTACTGCACAGAATGATGTTTTCAATTGGCGAGCGGATGACTCTTTCTCTTCGGGATCGAAGCGTCTGACACCCTCAAACTGGAGCTTCAGGTCTTCATTCGCGCCGCGTTCAGGCCTTTCGCACAACAGGGTATCGGGCGCTCACGCTGAGCGCGACAGACAGCTGCGAATGGCGCCGGGGGCGGGCTGGCAAACAAGCCATAACGGTCAGGCCAGGAGTTCGTCCATCGCATTAACCCCTCGGACGATGCGAATGCCGCGTTTGTGGAAGTACTAGCTGCTTAGGCAAGGCTCACAACCTCGCCAGAACGGCCATCCGTGTAGCCGAACGGGCTATCGGGTAACGGTGAAATGGATCGCCACTTTCAGACTGGCCCAGCGTCCAGCCGCCCGAGCAACTCAAGATCCACGCGGCTCTTTACGGTCCGGCGGTCGATCTTCAACTTTCGCGCCGTCTCCTCGTAACTATGCGTTTGGGAGTAAACCAGCGTGCAGTAGCGGCGCAGCAATTGGTCGGCAGTAAGCTGGCCTTCGCATGCCCCGTCGAAGATATGCTCCACGGAGGGCGGTCGTGGCTCACTCGACTCACTCCGGGCGGGAATGTACTCCTGGCGGATGATCAAGTTCCTTACGCATTGCTCTAACTCGCGATAGTTCCCCGGCCATGGATACTGAAGACCCAGGTTCTTCTCGATCCAGGTGTAGGCCTCGTCAGCGAGAGTATCCGCTTCGTCGGCGGCGTTGCGCCGCGCCATAAAACGAACCAGGTCCTTCAACACTGCGGGCGACTCCCCAATCTGACGCGCCAGGGAGGGAGTCGTGATCAGATCCGAGCAGAGGCGGTAGTACAGATCTTCGCGAAAGGAACCTTTCTCAATACTCTCCGCCAGCTTCCGGTTCGTTGCCGCAATCAGCTTCCCTGTGAACTGGCGCGGCGTCGTCTCGCCCACCGGCGTAAACGTCCTGGTTTCGATCACGCGTAGCAGTTTCATCTGCACGTCCATACTCAATTCGCCCAGTTCATCCAGGAAGACTGCGCCGAGCGGCGGACAGGTCTCAAGCCATCCCTTGCGGTCCTTGTCGGCCCCGGTGAACGCTCCTCGCCGGTGCCCGAATAGCTCCGATTCCACCAGCGTGCTAGTCAGGGCGCCAATGTGAATGGGATGAAAGCTGGCCGCCAGGTCATGGCCGAACGACTGCGTACTGACTTCGAAGGGAATGTATCGCGACAGCGCAATCGACCGCGCTACCAGTTCCTTGCCGGTTCCCGACGGTCCGGTGATTAATGTGGCGAAGTCACCCATCCGGTTGTAGAAAGCCCGCCGGTACCGCCGGATGTTATGAGTGAAGATCGATTGCCACACGGCTGCACGGAGCCGGGCCGCCGGCGGGGAGCCGCCCAGAATGTTCTCGAAGATATGGTGAAAGGCGCGGACAATTTGAAAGAAGCAAGCGAACGTGTGTTGCGCTTCGTGGCCGGACGGCAAGCTCTCGCCGTTCCACAGCATCTTCCGATTCCAGGTCTGCAAGAACTCTGGATAGAAGCCGATCTTCACCACGCCGGTCTTCGCGCCCGGCCCGGAGAATGCGGCCTTATACAGACGGTCGTGGAAGAAGTGGTAGATGATGAACAGCGTCGCGTCCTCATATAACACCAACTCTGAGTTATGAGGCTGGTCGCCGCAGGCGAGGCGCCTTGGGATGTCCTCAAAGAGGCGCTCAATCTTCGCGATCATCCGCCAGGTATTCGGGCGGCGGCGATCCGGATTATCGATCTCCAAGCTCCGATACGGCGGCTCTTCGACGTAGTGCGGCCCCAGCGCCAGCTTTTCAAGTTCCACCCACTCGGCCAGAAAAGGGTTGCCGAACCCTATCTTTGAGAAGCTCTCAAGCAACGAGCGTTCTTTGCTCTGGAAGAGCGGCATGAGTCCCTTAAGCATACATCGAATGAATGGCATGTACATTGCATGTACTTGAGACGGCGGCTGCATTTTCCTGTAACATGCCTCCATCTCATTCTTATCAATGGTTTAGAAACAGACATTGTTTGGCCGTGAGCTTGCCCTTATGTAGCCATTCCCGGTACATCGGGACGAAAGAAGGAGATGAAAGAAATGACAAGCTATCGGCAAGTCCTCGGCAAGCCCGGATTCTCAGCCCTGCTGGGAACGCAGTTCCTGGCGCTGTTCAACGATCAGGCATTCAAGATTGCGGCATCCATGGTGGCGCTAGGGCAGGGGCACGCCGATGTGATCCCGCTGTTCGGCGCGCTCTTCGTGTTGCCGTTCCTCTTATTCGGCGGGTACGCGGGCCAGGTGGCCGATACCTTCCGCAAGCGCCGCATTATCCTGACCATCAAGGCGATTGAAATCGCCATCATGGCTCTTGGCGTTGTCGCTTTGTGGTCAGGACAAGTTTGGGTGATGGCGGCGGTGGTGTTCCTGATGGGCACGCATACGTCGTTCATGACGCCCGCCCGCTTGGGGATTGTGCCGGAGATGGTGGACGAAGATGAACTCTCCCTGGCCAATGGCGCCGTGGACACCAGTTCGTTCCTGGCGGTGATTGCCGGCACGGCCGCGGGCTCGGCCGCTCTGGCGCTATTTCCCACGGCCCACTACCGCATCGGCCTGTGCCTTTCGACGGTCGCATTGGTTGGGTTCCTGGTCAGCCTTCTAATCCGCCCGGCCCGCACCGTCGAGTTCAAGCGCGCTATCGCCGGAAATCCTCTGCCGCAACTCAAGCGGGGCATGGAGCTGATCTGGAAAAGCAAGCCGCTGTTGCTCTCTTGTTTCGCCTTGATGTTCTTCTGGCTGGTGGCCGCGCTCTATCAGATGAATATGCTGCTCTTCGCCAAAGAACAGCTTTCGGCTTCCGAAACCACAACCGGCTTGCTGATTGCGTGCCTGGCCATTGGCATTGCCATCGGCAGCGTCACGGCAGGCCGGCTCTCCGGCGGACGCATTCAAACCGGCATGGCGCCGTTCGGAGGCGTCGGGCTCGGAATCTTTTCCATGACGCTGGCGCACTTCGCCCACACTCCTCTGCAGGCAGCGTTCGCGCTCGCCGCCATGGGCTTCAGTGGCGGAATCTTCATGGTCCCCATGGGCGCCTTGATGTTAAAGGCCGCTCCGGAAGAGGAGCGCGGCCGCGTCATCGCCACCAGCAGCTTCATTACCACCATCGGAACCATTTCTTCGGCCGGCATTCTGTGGCTGCTTCACGACTTTGCCCACATCCCGGCGGCGAACATCTTCTTCATTTGCGGTGTGGCCGCTCTGGCTGCTTCGGCCATCATCGCGAAGTTCGTTCTGGCGGAAATGGTGCGCTTCGTCCTCACCCCACTCATCGGCCTCATCTATCGCATTCGCGTCCGGGGCCGTCAGAACATTCCCGCCACCGGGCCGGTGCTGTTTGTCGCCAACCACGTCTCCTTCATCGACGGGCTGCTGATCGCGTGGAGCACGCCGCGAAACGTCCGCTTCCTGGTGCTTGAGAAGTATTACAACCGCTTCCGGCTGATCTTCGCGCCTCTGGGGGCCATACCGGTGCCGATCGGCCGCCGCGGCGTGGTCGAAACAATCAACAGAGCACGTACCGAGCTCGCCGCCGGACACGCCGTCTGCCTCTTTCCGGAGGGCAATATTACGCGCCTGGGCAGCATTCTGCCGTTCAAGCGCGGCGTGGAACGGATTCTTGAGGGCTTCGATATTCCGGTGGTCCCCATTCATCTGGATCAGGTGTGGGGCAGCATTTTCAGCTATGAAGGGGGCAAGTTCTTCTGGAAATGGCCCAAGCGCGTTCCCTACCCGGTCACCATCACGTATGGCGCGGCCATGCCTTCCAACTCCACAAAGGAGGCCATGCGGACGGCCGTCGTAGAACTGGGCGCCGACGCCGCCGAAGCTCGCGAGTATAAAGAGACCCTTGCCTCACGCTTCATTGAAGCGGCGAAACGGTACGGCGGACGCCTCGCTGTGGCCGATTCCAGCGGTAAGGAACTCACCTTTCGCCATACGCTGATCGCCGCATTGCTGATGGCCGGGCGGCTGAAGCGAAAGCACCGTGACGAAGAGATGATCGGCCTTCTGTTGCCCGCAAGCGCCGGCGCCGCGATCGCGAATCTGGGAGTCACTCTGCGCGGACAGGTGGCCGTCAATTTGAACTTCACCGCCGGTCCGGCCATGGATTCCGCCATTGAGCAGTGCGGGCTGAGGACCATTCTCACTTCGCGAACCTTTCTGGAAAGGATCGACATGACGCCGCGCCCGGGTATGGTCTATCTGGAAGACCTGATGGCCGGCTTCAGTGGAATGGATAAAGCAATCGCCGCGGCTGTGGCGGCCATGCCTGGCACGATCATTGAACGCGCTATCGGACCACGCCGCAAAACGCACGATTTGGCAACCGTCATCTTCTCGAGCGGCACCACGGGTACACCCAAGGGCGTCATGCTGTCGCACAAGAACATTCTTTCCACCATCGATTCCATGGGCCAAGTCTGCGAGTTCGGCGAAGACGGCTGCCTGGCGGGATTGCTGCCGTTCTTCCACTCCTTCGGCTACACCGTGACGCTCTGGTTCCCGATGACGAAGGGCCTGACGGCCGTTTACCACCCGAATCCGTCCGATGCGAAAGCGGCCGGAGAACTCGTCGCGAAGTATCGGGCAAACCTCTTGCTGACCACGCCCACCTTCGCGCTCGGCTACATCCGTTCCTGCGAAAAGGAGCAGTTCGCCTCCCTCCGTTACGTCTTCGCCGGCGCGGAGCGGTTACGCGAATCCATCGCGAACAACTTCCGCGAAAAGTTCGGCATTGAGTTACTGGAAGGATATGGCGCGACGGAGATGTCTCCGGTGGTGGCGTTGAATCTCCCTGGAATCACGATGCTGGCCGGTGACGGCGACCCACAGGTGGGAGCAAAGGCGGGCACGGTGGGCCGTCCCATCCCCGGCGTGGCCGTTCGAGCCGTTCATCCCGAAACACGCGAACCCCTTCCCGCGGGCGTGGAAGGACTGCTCATCATGCGCGGTCCCAACCGCATGCTCGGCTACCTCAATCAACCGGAGAAGACCGCCGCCGCGATTCAGGACGGCTGGTATGTGACGGGCGATCTCGGCTTTGTGGATGCTGAAGGCTTCCTGACCATCACCGGCCGCCTGGCCCGCTTCAGCAAGATCGCCGGCGAAATGATTCCGCATGAAAAGGTTGAACAGGCTCTGGCCGCCGCGGCGCCCGGCATGACCTGCGTCGTTACCAGCGTTCCGGACGTCCAACGCGGTGAGCGCCTGATGGTCCTGTGCGTGGGAAGCCTCTACCCGCTCATCGAGATCTCGACACGGCTCGCCGCCAGCGGCTTGCCAAAGCTCTGGCTACCGAAACGCGATTCATTCTTTACGGTGGATGCCATCCCCATGCTCGGAAGCGGCAAGATGGATCTGGGCAAGGCGCGCGAATTGGCGCTGGAGTTTGTCGCCAGAAATGACGTCGCCGCTCGCAAAGAGCGTGTTCGCAGATCGGAGATAGCCTGTTAGCGGTTTGGCGGCGCTCAATGTCCCAAACCGCTTCGCAAAGAAACGTGAATTTCGTCGCCATCAATCGAAACGACTGCGGATGGAAGGGCCGAGAAGACCGAGGTCGAGAATTACGGCCACGAACAGGATCACGAACTGCGTAGTCGCAATCGGGGTGTGGGTGTTGAGCAGGTACGTGTACACGATCAGCGTCAATGGAAGAAAAATGAAGCCGAGTATGGGAATGAGGAGCGTGTGGTAAACGCCGGCAAAGAAATTGGTGAATAGGTAAAGCAGGACAATCGCGATTCGCGGGAAGGCGACCGCCAGTAAGGCAACGAGGCAGGGCATATCCGATGGTGCTCCTCTTAGTCGATGCTGCGTTTCCGAACGCTTTCTTCAATGAGACGCAAAATCCGGTTGGGTGTTTCTACGAATGTGCGCGACCTATTGCCAGTATTGCCATTGACCGGTGGAGACGATGTAAACGGAAAGGCAGGCGTTGGTGACGGCGTGCATCAGGACGCAGTCGCTCAAGGATTTGGTGCGGACCATCCATAGGTTGTAGATGAGCCCGCCGAGCAAGCCGACGTCCCAGTAGGGCCCGTGTTCGAAGCCGAAGAAGACGGCGACAATCAGAAACGAGCTCAATTGAAAGGTTCCCAGGGGGACGCGCTGAAAAGAGCTATCGATCAGCCACCGCATCAGCCAGGCGCGCCAAAAGAGCTCCTCCACAATGGGCACGATCAGCACCGCGCGGGCGAATCGCCAGAAGATCGTCCAGGGGTTGGTCAGCGCGCCTGGGGGCATGGAAGAGTGAATGTGCCCGACCAGTCGGTTGTTGAAGGGAAGAAGTTCGCGATAGTTCCGATCAACCAGTTCAGGGGCGATCCACAAAACAAAGACCGCAATACCGGCGAGGACTGATTGCCAGGGAACTAACGGTTTCACCGGACACACCCGGGGCCAGCAAAAGACGCATACGGCGCCGAGGACGAGGACCCGGACAGGCGCTTCCCATGCCGGGTTGAACCGCATGACGTCAGCCAGAACCAGGAGGACCAGAAACAGCGCGAAAGGAAGTACGTAGCGGAGGGACGGATGCCGGTCCCACGGGCGGCTGGGCGGCAGCCAAATCAAACTCAGCCGATCCCGCTCATGAAAGATTTGATCTTGCCCTGTTCGTTCGGCGTGGCGTGTTGAAGCGCCTTCTCAGCTTCGGCCTTGGCCCCCACCCGATCGCCGGATTTCAGCAGCGCCATGGCGAAGTGGAGGTGAATGTTGGCATTGGCAGGATTCGTTTCCACGGCCGACTTAAGCTCCTTCAGAGCCTCGCGGTTCAAGTTCTTCCGATAGTAAACGAAGCCGAGAGTATCGGAGATGTCGACGCTCTTAGGGGCCTTTTTCTTGGCGCGTTCGGCGTAGTTTAACGCCTGGTCGAGGTCAGTATTGGAATCGGCGAGCAGGTAGGCGAGATTATTCAGAGCAATAATATTCTCCGGATCGTTGCCGAGCACCTTGTCATAGACATCCCTGGCTTCAGCTTTGCGGCCGAGATCGTCCAGGAGCATGGCCCGCTCCAGCAAGCCTCTGTACCCTTTCGGGGCGGCGCCCTGCGCCTGCTGAAAGGAGGCGAGCGCCGCCTCATTCTGACCGGAACGCCGCTGGCAGACACCGAGCTTGAGCCAGATCTCTTCGCTGTTGATGCCGGTCTTCAGAATTTTTTGATAGCTCGCTATGGCGTCCGGCAATTTGTCGGCACTAGCCTGGAAGTTTGCCAAAAGGTAGAGGGCATCCAGATCCTTGGGATTGGCGGCGACAGCCTGCTGTAGGTTCCTGATGGCTTCCTCGGTTTTTCCTTGCATCGCGAGAACGGACTGCTTTCCGAAAAAGCCCCTCCGGTCGCCACTCTCGGCCAGCGCGGAGTATTGTTCATCGGCCTTGACCAATTCTTTCTTGGCGAGGTAAGCGTTTGCCAGATAGGCGCGAGCCTCCATGAATTTGGGCGTCTCGGCAACCAGCTTCTCGAGATCGGACGTACCGGTGTCGATGTCGCCCAAGGAGAGCAGGGCGCGATCCTTGATGAGACGGGCGTCAGGATTGCCGGGCTGGCGGCTCAGCATGAGGTCGGCGTGTTCGATGGCCTTGGCATGGTCGCCTCGATCTTCGTAAATACGGCCGGCCACCATGTGAGAGCCGACCAGAGCCTGCACCTCACCCGGCTTCAAGTCGGTCAGATTCTTGCTCTGATGGATGGACTCGTCTGCCTCAGCCAAGGCCTTGTCGATCGCCTTGGGATCGATCTTGGCCTGCTCAAAGTAGGCGCGGGAAAGGAGGTAGTGGAGCTGGGGGTTTTTGGAATTAGCCGCCACCAGCTTCTGCAACTCGGATACGGATTCGTTTACGTGGGTTTTGAGACCGGAGTCAAGGAGGGTGGCGGCATACAGTTCGCCAGCGCGGTTCTCCTTGGGATATTTCTCATAGAGCCTCTTCGCGAGGTTCACGGCCTCATCGACACGGTTGAGGACCACCAAAGTGCCGATGACCTTCTCCGTGTAAAGCAGTTCCCGATCCGGGTGCTCCTTGACGCCCGCCTGGAATTCCGCCAGAGCCTTGTCGTATTGCTTTAGTCCGGCGTAAAAGGCGCCGGTCAATAAGCGGGCGTCCGGATAGGTCTTGGGATCTTCAAGCGTCTTTCGAACGACGGCTTCCCCCTGCTGCGGGGCGTGGGCATTGACGATATAGAACGCGGCGAGCCTTTCGACGGACTCCGGACCGGGCAGGTTTTGAAGCCGCAGCTTGAGCATGGCTTCTCTCTTCTCGAGAGAGCCCTGCTTGGCATAGATGGCGTCGAGGACGGCATACGGGGTGGCGAAGGTCTTGTCGTGTTGGATGAAATCGAGGGAGTATGTTTCGGCCAGGTCCAATCTATGCTCGTTCGAATACAGCACCATCATCGGGCTATACAAATCACGCGAAAAGGGCTTCATCTTGTCGGCTTTTTCGAGCCAGGTCAAAGCTTTCGCTTCGTCAGGCTGGCCAAGGTAGATGATGCCCTGCAATCTCGCGCCATCATAGGAGTTCGGGTCGTTCCTGAGGATGATGTTCTTGAGGTCTTCGACGTCCGGAAGCAGAGACTTGAAGCGGCTCTTGTTGCTCATGTAAATGCCGATGTAGACTTGGGCAGCTCTAACGGCCGCGTCGGTGTTCTTCGGATTTAAGTCAACAGCTTTTCGGAAAAAGCTGGCCGCTTCAATGATGGTCTTGGTGGCGGCCTCCGCGCCGCCGAGGCTGGGGGCCTGGTCCATGAGGTTGATCCCTTCCCGGTAATAAGCCTCGGAGTTAGTCCTGTCCTTAGTCAGCGCCTTTCGGTAAAGGATAGACGCTTCTTTGTATTTTTTCTGATTATGGTACTTATTTCCCGTCTCAATCATCTTTTGAGGACTCTGAGAACAGGACGAAAGCACCAAGGCGCCGGCAATTGCCGCAGGGAAAAGAAAACGCTTCATACCACCTTAGATTGTATGCGGTAGCGAGGCGTCAGGGCAATTGGGGCGATTCCTGACAGGCCGTCTCCCATTCCAGGGCAGTCTTACACGACGTACCCAACAGCAAATCTGCTCAGACGACAGGCCCAGTCAAACGAATGCCCAGTTCTTTCAACTGCCGCTCCGGCACCGTGGAGGGCGCTTCGCACATCAGGTCAGTTCCTTTCGCCGTCTTAGGGAACGGAATCACGTCTCGAATGGATGTTTCGCCCGCAAGAATCATCACCAGCCGGTCCAGCCCCAAGGCGATGCCGCCATGCGGGGGCGCGCCATATTCCAGGGCGTCAAGCAAGAAGCCAAAGCGCCGCCTGGCCTCCTCTTCGCTGAAGCCAAGCGCCGCAAACACCTTTGTTTGCAAGTCGCGGCGGTGAATACGGATACTGCCTGAGCCCAGCTCAATGCCGTTTAGAACCAAGTCATACGATTTTGCGCGGCAATGCGCCGGGTCTGTGGAGAGCTTCTCCAGATCCTCATCATGCACCGAAGTAAAGGGATGGTGGGCTGCGTTCCAGCGCTTCTCTTCCTCGACCCACTCAAACATCGGAAAGTCCAACACCCAGAGGAATTTGAACACCGAGGGATCCAGCAGTTTGTGCCGGTCGTTAAACTTCTGCGCCAGATGCATACGCAGGTGGCCTGCCGCCAGCAGCATTGTACGTTCCGGCAGCGCGCCTTTTGGCTGGCCCCCCCAACCCGCCAGCACCAGCAAATCGTCTTCGGCCGGCTGCACTCGCTCACGCAGTTTGGCCATTTGTTCGGGATAATCGCGGTCCAGGCGTTTCGCGTCGTCGTAAACGCGGAGGCCTCGCTCCTGGCCCACGGCTTTGAAATCGTCGCGCTCCTTGCGGCTCAACGGGCCGGTCTTTGGGATGTGAATCGCCACCAGCGGCAAGCCTTCGGCGGTCAGACCCCCGCCGGGAAACAGATCCTCCACGCAATGAAACGGCGGAATACGCTGGTCGGGCTTGTCGCTGCCGTAACTTCGCATCGCCTGTTCAAAGGTGATGCGCGGGATCCTCGCCGGCGCCGGCTGCCCCGCCGCTTCGCAGACCTTACCGATCAGAGGCTCAATTGTTTCGAAGATCTGCTCCTCCTGAGGGAAGGACATTTCGATATCGATCTGCGTGAACTCAGGCTGGCGGTCAGCGCGCAGGTCTTCATCGCGGAAGCAGCGGACGATCTGAAAGTACCGGTCGTAGCCGCTCACCATCAGCAGTTGCTTGAAGATCTGCGGCGATTGCGGCAGCGCATAGAAGCTGCCCGGCTGGACGCGGCTGGGAACCAGGTAATCGCGCGCGCCCTCCGGCGTCGAGCGTGTCATGAACGGCGTCTCAATCTCCAGGAAGCCCTGCTCAATCAGCGCCTGCCGCACACCGAAAGCGATCTTCGAACGCATGATAATGTTGCGCTGCATGCGCGGACGCCGGAGGTCGACATAGCGGTACTTCAAACGCACTTCTTCCTTCACGTCCACCGAATCTTCCAGCGGAAATGGCGGCGTGCGCGATTCGTTCAGAATCCAGATCTTGTCCACCGCTACTTCCACCGCGCCGGTCGGAATGCCGGGATTGACGGTCTCCGGGCTCCGCAGATCCACTTCGCCCTCAACGGCGATCACATACTCAGAGCTCAACTCCTGGGCTCTGGCCAGCGCGGGGGCGTTGCGGCGGGCGTCAAATACCAACTGCGTCACGCCGTCGCGATCGCGCAGGTGGACGAACAGCAGGCCGCCCAGGTCGCGCCGGCGATGCACCCAGCCCATGAGGATGACGCGTTTTCCGGTGTCCTCAGGTCTCAGTTGTCCGCAGCTATGGGTGCGGCGCAGGCCGCCCAAAAAATCGAGTTGCACTTCAGCCATGTTCGTTCTGGTTCTTTTCGTGGCCGCCGATAGCGGCCCGCATCAGGATTTCGCAGCTTCGTAGGTTCGGAATCGCTCCAGGATCTGTTGCCGCGTCAGCGATTCCTGGCCGCCGCTCGCCATGTCTTTCAAGCCGTAGGTCTGGGTCACAATTTCGTTGTCGCCCAGAATCAACGTATAGCGCGCATTCAGCTTATTCGCCAGTTCCAGCATGCGTTTCAGCTTGTGGTCGGTCCCCACTTCCACGGACGCGCCAATTCGCCGTAAATCGCCCGCCAGTATCGCGCCGTGCCGCAGTGCATTCTCGCCAATCGGCGCCAGGTAGATGTCGAGCGGTTCCACCGCCGCGGCCTGCAGTTCCTCCACGGTCATCACCAGGCGGTCTTCGCCGATTGAGAAGCCGATGCCCGGCGCGGCCACCTTCGAACCCAAACTTTCGGCCAAGCCGTCATAGCGGCCGCCGCCGAGAACAGCGTTCTGCGCACCCAGCCCACCGTGGGTAATCTCAAACGTTGTCCGCGCATAGTAATCCAGGCCGCGGACCAGCCGCGGCTTCACCCGATACTTGATGCCGCGATCGTCTAAGAACTCGCGAACCCGCCGGAAATGGCTGCGGTCGGCGTCATCCAGATACTCCAGAATCGAAGGCAGCGTTTCGATGATGGGCTGATCTTCGGGAACCTTGCAATCGAGCACCCGCAAAGGGTTCGTCAGCGCGCGCCGCTGGCAATCCTCGCACAACTTGGGGGCCAGCTCGGCTAGTTTCTCGCGCAATACGGCGTTGTACTTAACTCGCGATTCCTTCGATCCCACGGAATTGATCAGCAATTCGGAATCGTGGATGCCTGTCTCCTGGAGCAGGTGCACCACCATTTCAATCACTTCCGCATCCACCGCCGGTGAATCAGACCCAATGGCTTCCGCACCGATCTGATAGAACTGCCGGTACCGGCCCTTCTGTGGCCGTTCGCGGCGGAACATCGGCCCCATGTAATAGAGCTTCTGCACGCCGGGGTTCTGGTCCAGCCGGTGCTCGATGTAGGCGCGCAGCACGGAGGCCGTGTTCTCCGGCCGCAAGGTCAGCGAACCGCCGTCGCGGTCTTCGAACGTGTACATTTCCTTGCTGACGATGTCCGTCTCTTCGCCCACGCCTCGCGCAAAGAGGCTGGTCTCCTCGAAGATCGGCGTGCGAATCTCGGCGTAGTTATAGAGCGCGAAGACCCGCCGCGCCGCGGCTTCCACTTTGTTCCAAACGGCGCTTGCGGGAGGCAGAATGTCCCGCGTGCCCTTGACGGCGCGAATCAAGCTTGCTCTTCCTTGTAAATGGTGGTGATCTTGACGTAATTGTCAGCATTCGTGCGGAATCGAAGCTTCTCTTCTTCGCTGACAGCCCGCTTCACCCTGGCCGGCGTTCCCATCGCCACCGTATCCGGGGGCACTTCCATTCCTTCGGGAACCAGCGCCCCGGCGGCAATCACGGCGCCCCGGCCGATCTTCGCGCCATTCAACACAATGGCGCCGATGCCCACCAGCACTTCGTCCTCAACCACGCAGCCATGGAGCACCGCGCTGTGCCCCACCGTCACGCGATTTCCGATCAGGCATGGATATTTGTCATGGTCGACATGCAGCACCGTGTTGTCTTGGACGCTGGTTTCATCGCCGACGCGGATGTAGTTCACGTCGCCGCGGATCGAGACGTTTGGCCATATGCTGGACCGCTCGCCAATCACCACATCACCGATCACTACGGCGCTTGGGTCGATATAGCTGGAGGTTGCGATGCGCGGCAGTACGCCGCGATAGGGGCGAATCATAAATTGTCAGTTTCTGGATCCGATTCGCGGGCGAAGCGACAGTGCGGGCTTACCGGAACGCGCCTTTTGACGCTTACCTCTTCATCGTAACAAGCGCGGAGACCGCCTTCAGCCGAACTGAGCCCCGACCGTCAGGGAGCGACCGGTTGATGGGACTAGACCAGTGCCGCGGTCGCTCCCTCACGGCCGCGGCTCACAGTCGAGGGCTGCAATCTCTTCCACGGGCCGAGATAACTAAAGCCAAAGGCGCAAACGACTGCCAACGAGCGCATCCTCCGCCGATACAATGAGGGTCATGCGAAACGCCCTGCCGCGTCTGGTCATTTTCTTGGCTCTGGGGTGTCTCCCGCTGGCCGCTAAACAGCCATTCACCTTCGACGCGATGATGAAGTTGGCGCGGATCGGCGATCCGCAGATCTCGCCTGACGGCAAGCTGGTCGCGTTCACGGTGCAGACGGTCGATTTCGCCGCCAATGCCAAGCCGACGCAGGTCTTTGCCGTCCCCATGGCCGGCGGTCTTCCGGTCCAGTTGACGCGCGATGGCTCGTCGAACAGCCGCCCCCGCTGGTCGCCCGATGGCAAGCGCCTCTTTTACATTTCAAATCGCAGCAACGGCTCCCAAGTCTGGTCAATGAATCCCGACGGCAGTGACAGCCGCCAGGTCACCTACTTGCCCACCGAAGCCGACGGCGTTTCTGTGGCGGCCAGCGGAAAGTTCATCGTCTTCACCAGCGACGTGTACCCGGGCTGCATGCCCGCTCCCGCGACGGTTGGGGCCGCGTTCGATTCCGATTGCAACAAGAAGACGCTGGATGCCGAAGCTGCCAACAAAGTGAAAGCCCGCGTCTACAGTTCGCTTCTTTACCGCCACTGGGTGAGTTACTCGGGCCTCCGCCGCCGCCACATTCTTGTGCAGGATCTGGACTCCGGCAAGCTGCGGGATTTCACGCCCGGCGATCGCGACGTGCCGCCCTTCTCGCTTGGCGGACCCGATGGCTATGCCATCTCGCCGGATTCCACAGAAATCACCTACGTCGCGAACACAGACGCCGATCTCTCCACCAGCACCAACTCCGATCTCTTCACCATGCCGCTGGCCGGCGGCGAAGCAAAGCGCATCACCACCAACACCGGCGCCGATGAAGGGCCGGTTTACTCGCCCGACGGCCGGTACATCGCCTATCGCACCCAGATCCGCGCCGGGTATGAGAGCGACCAATGGCTGCTGGCCATCATGGAACATGACACGGGACGGCTCATCGCCCCTACTGAGGCGATGGATAGACCGGTGGAAAGCTACGCCTTTTCGCCGGATTCGCACCGCGTCTTTTTCGTCACCGATGACCACGGCGCCCACCCTATCTCCATGGTGGCCGTCACCGGCGGCGCTATTCGCATCGTCGCCCAGGGCCACACCTCGCTCGACGATATTCAATTCACCGCCGACGGGAAGACCATGATCTATACCGAGCAAAGCGGCTCTGAACCCATCGAGATCTACCGCGCGACTTCGGCCGGCGGAGCGGGGATCCCCCTGACCAACCTGAACAGAGCGGTTCTCGACCAGTATCAACTGACGCCGCTTGAAACCATTACGGTGGCCGGCGCGGATGGCGCGAATGTGGATAGCTTCATCGTCAAACCGCCCAACTTCGATCCCCAGACCAAATACCCGGTGCTCTTCCTCATTCACGGCGGTCCTGAGGGCGAATGGGGTGAGCAGTGGACCTATCGCTGGAACGCTCAGGTCTTCGCCGGCGCTGGTTTCGTGGTGGCGATGCCCAACCCCCGCGGTTCCACCGGCTATGGACAGCAGTTTACCGATGGCGTGAATGGCGATTGGGGCGGCCGGGCCTATCGCGACATCATGGCGACGGTAGATTATGTGGCCACGCTCCCGTATGCAGATCCCCGTCGCATGGCGGCTGCCGGAGGTTCCTACGGCGGCTACATGGTGGATTGGATTCTCGGCCACACCAACCGGTTTAAAGCGCTGATCACCCACGCCGGCGTCTATGACTTGAGCAGCGAAGCCGCAGAGACAGAAGAACTATGGTTCCCGAAGTGGGAGTTTCAGGGCTTCCCGTGGGAGAACCCGGAGATGTATAAGCGCTGGTCGCCCAGCAGTTTTGTGAGGGACTTCAAGACGCCGACGCTGATTACACACGGCGAGCTCGATTATCGTGTCCCGGTAAGTCAAGGCCAGCAGCTTTTCACTGCCTTGCAGCAGCAGAAGGTGCCTTCCAAGCTCATTCTGTTTCCGGACGAAGGCCACTGGATCCTCAAGCCGCAGAACAGTTCGTTCTGGTATGCGAGTGTCATTGCCTGGCTGAATGAGTTTGTGAAGAAGTAGGGGGGACCGCACGAGCCTTAGCATTTGGCGCGGGAACTCGATGCCATCCTATGACTGAGAGACGGCCGGGCGATGGCGAACGAGGAAGGATTTTCAACGCTGAGCGGAGGTCCACTCAAGAGAGGCAGAAGTCTTGGCCCGGAGCGGGAAGCAGAATGGGGCTCATTATCTTGGCGGATTAGCAATTGAATGCGCGTTGAAGGCCTGTATTGCGAAGAAGACCAAAAGGCATGACTTTCCGGATCAAAAGTTCGCCGCTAGTGTATTTAGCCACGATCTCCGCCAACTCTTGAAGCACGCCGGACTGGAGCTCCAGCTCGATAATGAACTCCGAACGAACCGTACATTCGCCGCTAACCGGGGCGTCGTGAGTTCGTGGCGCGTGGATGACAGATACGAGACAAGCGGCCTGAACGGTAGAGAGATGGTCGCCGCGATTACTTCACCTCAGGACGGAGTTTTGCAATGGCTCAAGCTACATTGGTGAAAGGCCATGACCTAGTCATCGGCGCGAAGATTATGGAAGCTATGGGCCGGCGGAAGATTCCATTGAGCTTCGCGGACTGGACTTACATTCCACAACTCGTCTCCATCCCTGTCGGCGCCATTATGACAATCGTGCCGTCCGCTTTAACCTCCAGGCTCAAATTTGGATTGGCGGCGCACAACGCGATGATATTTCCCTCGTGGGCCTAGCTAAGGTAAAATCGCATCTTTCATGCGATTGCATTTGCCTCTCTTCACCCTCGTTCTCTGTTTCTCCGCTCAGGGTCAGACGGCCCCGGTTGCGCTGACGGCGGCCGATTATGCCCACGCCGAAAAGTTTCTGGGCTACAACACGACCCCGCTGGTCTATGGCGCCGGGGTCACTCCCAACTGGATGCCGGCAGATCGCTTCTGGTATCGCGTGCGTCGCGAGCAGGGCTTCGAGTTCGTTCTGGTCGACGCCTCCAAGGGCACATCCCGGCCCGCTTTCGATCACGCTCGCCTCGCTGCGGCCTTGTCGCAGGCGTCCGGAAAAACCTATGAGGCGGGCAAGCTCCCATTCGAGCAGATAGAACTCTCGGAAGACGCGAGCACCGTGTCTTTCACCGCCGACAACAAGAAATGGAAATGCACGCTTGAAGGTTACCGATGCGCAGCGGAACCGGACTCCGGCAAACCAGCTCCGGGGGCGCCACGCAGAGGACGAGGAGGCGCCGCAGCCCCGGATCCAGCCGTTTCTCCGGATAAGAAGAAGATCGCCTTTATCAAGGACTACAATCTGTGGATTCGCGACGCGGCCACGGGCGCCGAGACCCAGCTCACCACCGATGGCGTTAAGGATTTCGGCTACGCCACTGACAACGCGGGTTGGGTGAAAAGCGATCGCGCCATCGTGCTGTGGTCGCCCGATTCGAAAAAGATCGCCACGTTTCAACAAGACCAGCGCGGCGCCGGCGAGATGTATCTGGTCAGCACCACGGCCGGGCACCCGAAACTCGAGGCCTGGAAATATCCCTTGCCGGGTGACGATGTCGTTACCACCATTCAGCGCGTGGTAATCGACATCGCGACCAAACAGATAGTCCGCTTCAAGATCGAACCCGATCAGCACCGCTCCACACTGTGCGATGACGTCGCCTGTGGCCCAACCTGGACCGACGTGCAATGGGATCCAACCGGCGCCAAACTTGCTTTCGTCTCCACGTCGCGGGATCACAAACAAGCCCGGTTGCGTGAAGCCGACGTCTCAACAGGCGCGGTTCGCGAAGTCAACGAAGAGGCCGTGGCGACTCAGTATGAATCGGGCGACGGAAAGTCCAACTGGCAGGTACTCTACGGGTCGAATGAATATCTTTGGTATTCCGAGCGCAGCGGCTGGGGCCATCTCTATCTCGGTGACTGGAAAACCGGGGCGCTCAAGAACCAGATCACGTCCGGCAATTGGCTTGTCCGGCAAGTGCTCCACGTCGATGAGAAAGAACGGGCGATTTACTTTCTGGGTGCGGGGCGCGAAGGCCGGGACCCGTACTTCTCATATCTGTATCGTGTCGGTTTCGACGGGAAAGACCTCCAACTCCTGACGCCTGAAATCGCCAATCATGAGATTGCGATGTCGCCCTCAGGCCGTTACTTCGTTGACAGTTACTCAAAGCCCGATGTTCCGCCGGTAACTGTATTGCGAGATCGCGACGGGCGTCAGGTCGCGTCACTTGAGAAGGCCGATATTTCCAAGCTGCTGGCCGCCGGTTGGAAACCGCCGCTGCCCATCGTCGTCAAGGCGCGCGACGGCGTCACCGACCTCTATGGATTGCTGTTCCTTCCGACGAACCTCGACCCCCAGAAGAAGTATCCGATTGTGAACTACATTTACCCCGGACCGCAGGGCGGCAGCGTCGGGTCGAGGAGTTTCTCACCCGCGCGGTCCGATTGTCAGGCTCTCGCCGAGCTGGGCTTTGTGGTGATTGCCGTCGACGGCATGGGCAACCCGACCCGATCGAAGCAATTCCACGATTTCTACTACGGAAACATGGGCGACAACACGCTGCCGGACCAAGTGGCGGCAATGAAACAAATCGCCGCGCGTTATTCGTATGTGGATATCGATCGCGCGGGCATCTGGGGCCATTCCGGAGGAGGTTTCGCCGCGGCGGACGCCATGTTCCGCTTTCCCGATTTCTTCAAAGTGGGCATTTCCGAGGCCGGCAACCACGACAACCGCGTGTATGAGGACGACTGGGGCGAACGGTACCAGGGCCTTCTTAAGAAGAATGCCGATGGCACGACGAACTATGACGATCAGGCCAATGAGCTTCACGCCAAGGACCTGAAAGGCCACTTACTGCTGGCGCATGGAACCATGGATAGCAACGTGCCGCCCTACAATACGTTACTGGTGGTGGACGCCTTGATCAAGGCCAACAAGGATTTCGACTTACTGATGTTGCCGAACCGGAATCACGGATTCGGCGCTGAGCCGTATATGATACGCCGCCGCTGGGACTACTTCGTTCGGTACCTGCTGGGCACAGAGCCACCGAAGGAATTCCAGTTGAAGCCGCCGGAGCGGGCGAATTGAGAGCCTGGGAACGCCAATCTCCTGATTGGCGTGTCATTTGGCCCGCAGGTCGAGCCGGCACCCGAAACCCGCGCAAGACGCCAATCACGAGATTGGCGCTCCCAGACCCAATCTAACTCACCCTCCGCTCTGAGCCGCTGCGATATTAGCCGCATTCGGCCCGGCAACGCTGTCCTGATAGGGAAGAGGCGTCAGCGCAGGCGGATTGCCGGGCGTGGCATTCGTGCTGTCCACTTGATAGTAGTCGATTGAGAGCGATGCATAGGCCACGGAGACGACGGCATAAGCGTGATTGAAAACCGTTTTATTATCTCCCAGCGCTGTGCCCGCAACAACCTGCGGGGGTCCGGTTTCAGACGTGGGCAGCACGAGGTTCGCGGGTGAAGGCGTTTCGGGCGTGAATATGGGAACGGCACTTGCGCCGATGCATCGTCCCGGCGGAAGCGGTTGTCCGGGGCCCATCGTGTACGGAGCGAAAATGCGCAAATCGTGCTCGTGGCCCCATAACCAGAAATCGATTAAGTTGAAGACACCGGCAAACGGGCTAGCGAGATTCGGGTTCACCGCCAGCGGCTGACCGGACGAGTTGTCGCCGACGCCGGCGGCGGAGATGAGTTGATGGTGGGACAGCACCACAGTCCCGCGGACCCCGCTCGGATTCGCCGAAGTATCGACGCCCAACCCGTTGTTCTGGATCTTGTCGAGATGCCACGCGATCTCGGTCTGTTCGAGATAAGTAAGGTTCGTGTTTACAGTGAATGGATTGACGTCGTGGTATCCGGTATCCATCGCGACGAATTGCCAGAAGTTATTGCGCAACGCGAAATAGCTGTTAGGCTGCGGAAGGCCGCTCGCCTGGTTGAGACCGGAGATCAGCGAGTAGTAGCCGCCCGCGGCGCCGGCATAACGGTCGTGGTTGCCATCCAGCGTGAAGACCAGCGGCGGGTTCTCGGGCCAAACTTGAGCGATCAACGCGCTGAAATGCCCGGTGTCCTCTGACGGTAAACCAGAATAGTAGATGTCGCCGAGATGAATCAGCACGTCCGGCGCGAAGTTCGCGGCAATTTGTTGGAGCAATATGAGGGCATCGTTCATGCCCGTGCCCCAATCGCCAATGATGGCAATTTGCGCGGCATCGGGGAAGCAATTGGGCAGCACGTAATCCGAGAGGTCCGTATAGACTGTGTAGGGTTGTGACTGGCCGGATGCCAGGTAGGCTTCGTACTCCACCAGGCATTCCGCCCAAAACGGGTCGCAAGTCGAGAAGGAAAGCTCGTTCTTCAGCGCGGGGACCTTTGCCCTATCGAAGATCTCATCCCATGCGATCTCGACCACGAGCTTGGCGCAGTCAAGAACGGTCCCGACGACTGTCGCCCGCGGAGCGGCGGCGGCTGAGGCTGCCGCGGGATTCTGCTTTTGCTGAATCGCCTGTACCGTGGCCGCCATATAGGGATGGTCCGCGGTGACGCCCAGTCCGCTGTGGCCTGGAGTCAGCGTAACCTTGCCTTGCGCCTGATATTTCAGCAGGGTGGAGTGGACGGCGGATTGCCACAGGGAGAAGGCGGGGTCGCGAAAAGTGATCAGGTTCGGTGTGGCCGGCATGGTGGAATTGTACTCCCGCAGCGGGCATACCGGAGATCCTTACAGTAACGCTCCCCCCACCCGGAGAGTATCTTGGGTTTCGTTATGCCGCCGGGAGCAGCAGCCGTCCGCTGGCTATGGATTGGGAGACCCAGGATTCGCAGGCAGCGGCTCAGCCGGCAACTCCGAATCGGGAACACCGCGGACTAACTTCAAGGTACGTGTCCACCGAGTTCTGGTGAAGAAGTGCTGGCCGATATCGGCCATGTGCTTGACTAGGGAACCCGCCGATTGCCCGGAAAGATCCTCCTCCGAAGCCCGGTAGGACCAATAAATCAGGAATGGCTTGCCAACGATGTTCTCTCGCGGAACAAAACCCCAGTAGCGGCTATCGGAGGAATTGTCGCGGTTGTCACCCAGCCAACCCGCTCTCCAGCACGAATTCGCTCACCGAGCGATGCGCAACGGCAACCGCTGCCTGCAGCGCACGCTTTGCGTCGCGCGAAGCATTCACACCGTATCTGGACTCCGCTACCTCTGGCTGCCTGATTCGCGTCCGCGTCCGCGCTGGGGCCCACAATGTTCGGAGCTTGACTACTTGTCGCGCTCTCTTGGAGATAAAACTTCTTCCCGCGTAGCTGCTTGTAAGAGACAGAGAATTGCTCGAGCTGATCGTGTGACCTACCCTTGCTTGTCCGAATCCTGCCGCCCGGCTGCCGTATCCCCAGCCGCCATACCCTCGGCTGCGCCGTCTCTCGCCTCTACCTTCTCAATCTTCACGGTCGCAATCCGGTTTCGCTCCAGCGTCAGCACTGTGAACCGGCGGCCATCGTGCTCCACCGCGTCCCCAGCCTTCGGTATGAAGCCGAAGCGATACAGCAGGAAGCCGGCCAACGTCTCGAAACCAGCCTCCGAGGGTAGCAGGATACCGTACCGCGTTTCTAACTCCCGGATAGTCGTGGTGCCATCCAGCTCCAGCACCTCCTCCTTCCCCGCTTTCACTGGCGGCCGAATGGCGTCATGTTCGTCGCCGATATCGCCAAACACCTGCTCCAGCACGTCCTCCAGCGTCACCAGCCCCACAATAGTGCCGAACTCATCCACCACCAGCGCCATGTGGCTATGTCCGATGCGGAACTCGTCAATCAATTGATTCAGTGGTTTCGTCTCCGGCACCACCGGCGCCTTCCTGATAAATCGCTTCAACCGGAACGGACGCGTGGCGCGCCGCTGCTCATGCGCGAACCGCCGCTCCTCCCACACCCGCATCAAATCCTTGTAATGAACAATGCCGACGATCTTCTCCGGCCGCTCCTCATACACCGGGACGCGCGTGTATTTGTTCTCAGCCATAATGGCCAGCACATAATCCATGTCCGCATCGATCGGAATCGAAACGACATTGTGCCGGGGCGTCATGATCTCCCGCGCCGAGTGGTCCGACAGCTCGATCAGATGCTCAATGGCATCCCGCGTGAAGCGGTCCAGGTGCCCCTCAACCAGGCCTGACTCAACGATATATTTGAGCTCCTCGACGGAGTGTCCCCCGCGCGCATGACTCGCGCGCAACTGTAGCAGGCGCAGAATGAATCCCGACGACCGCTCCACCACAATCACAAACGGCGCGGAGATGCGATAGAACACATTGAGAATTGGCGCCGCAATTACGGCCACCCGGTCTGACTTTTCGATGGCCCAGTTCTTCGGCACCACCTCTCCCACAATCACGTGGGCGTAGCTGATGGTCAGAAAGGCGATGGTGAACGCCACGCCGTGAAGAATGACAGACGGCACCGAGGCTAGTGGCTGGAACGCGGAAAGCAGCAGTTTGTCAACAGTGTCCTCGCCGGCCCAGCCGAGCCCCAGACTCGCTGCCGTCACGCCGACCTGGGTCACCGAAAGCAACCGTCCGGGATTAGAAAGAAGATTCAGTGCTGTCTGCGCGCCGGCCACTCCCTGTTCGGCCAGTTCGCGGAGCCGCGATTGCCTCACTGAGACCAGTGACACCTCCGCCGCCGCGAAGAAGCCGTTCAGCGCGAGAATCAGCACCAAGGCTGCCAGCCGGAGACTCATGCGTCCGTTTCCGCTCTGCCGCATCGCCTGCAAACCGCAGGCCGGCGGCCGCGGGAACCCTCGGGATGCTCCGCGCAGTACAATCGGCAAGTGAATTCGCGGGTATTGCGCCTCATCAATGTGAGCATAGCCGTTCTCGCGCTGCTTGTTCTGGCCTCCGTCTATTGGGTCGCGTACCGGCCGCTGCCCAAGACGTCAGGCTCGCTGCTCGCGCCCGTCCGCTGGAGCTCGAAAGTCATCCGCGATAACCGCGGCATCCCGCACATCGAAGCCAAGGCGTCCGTCGACGCCTATTTTCTTGAAGGCTTCGTCATGGCGCAGGATCGGCTCTGGGAAATGGACGGCCTGCGCCGCTTTGGCGCCGGAGAACTCGCCGAAATTGCCGGACCCGCCGCTCTTGAACTCGATAAATCAGCCCGCCGTTTGCGAATGCGCCCTATTGCCGATGCCTGGTATCGCAGCCTCGCGTCGGACGACCGGGAAGCCCTTCTTCAGTTCGCCCGAGGCGTGAATTTCTTCATAGATACCCATCGCGGCGGTTACTCGCTGGAGTATTCGATTCCCGGTCACATGTATTCACCCCGCGAGTGGACCCCCTCCGATTCGCTCGTCATCGGGCTCCTCATGTTCCGCGACCTCACCGACAATTCCATTGACGACCTCGAACTGGGCCGCTACCTGTCCACCGGGAATCGGGATTTGATCGGGAAGCTCTTTCCCACTCCCGCCGGCGAGGCGCTGCTGCCCGGCTCTAACTCCTGGGCCGTTTCCGGGGCGCACACCATCGGCGGCAAACCCATCCTCGCCAACGATCCGCACCTTGGCATTCGCTTGCCCTCCATCTGGTATCAGGTGCATCTCCGTTCCCAGGATTTGGACGTCGAGGGCGTCTCACTCCCGGGCGTTCCCGGCGTCATCATCGGCCACAACCGTTCCATCTCCTGGGGAGTCACCAACCTCCAAACCGATGA
Organism: Acidobacteriaceae bacterium; assembly: GCA_903970405.1. Classification (GTDB taxonomy): domain Bacteria; phylum Acidobacteriota; class Terriglobia; order Bryobacterales; family Bryobacteraceae; genus CAJCIT01. The sequence continues at coordinate 28,739 of CAJCIT010000276.1, forward strand.
ATGGGATCTCTACCGCGAACGCATCGACATGCGCACAGGCCAGTACCTGTTTGTCGGCAAACCGGAGCAGGCGCAGCTCGACCGCCAGACCATCGGAATTTACGGCGAGAAGCCAGTGACTATCGAAACCTGGGTCACCCGCCACGGCCCAGTCGCCATCAACGACGGCCATTCCAACTACAGTGTCAAGTGGACCGCCGCTCTCGGCGCAGGGTTTCCCTTTATTGCTATTGATCGCGCCACCGACTGGACTTCCTTCCGCGCCGCGCTTTCCAAATACTGGGGGCCTCCGCAGAACTTCGTCTACGCCGACGCTCAAGGCCACATCGGATACCAGGCCGCCGGCGCGGTGCCCATCCGCCAGGGCTTCGCTGGCGACGCCCCACTGGCGGGCGACACGGGCGCCGAAGAATGGAGCGGCATGATTCCGTTCGAAGAAATGCCGTCGCAGTTCGATCCCCCTTCTGGAGTCGTCGCCAGCGCTAATCAGAATCCATTTCCTTCCGGCTTCAAATACCAGGTCACCGGCCTCTTCGCCGACCGCTACCGTATCGATCAGATTCACGCTCTGATCGGCAACCGGAAGCTGACCGTGGGCGACATGCTCGCCATTCAAAAGGACGTCTATTCCGCCTACCACCACTATCTGGCGCAGCGCCTTATCGCCGCTGCCGCTAAGAAAAGCGTGTCGGGCGACCAGAAAGTAGCCCTCGACCTTCTTCGCGAGTGGAACGGCCAAATGGAGAAAGCCCTGCCGCAACCCGTCATCGCCGAGTTTGTCCACATTGCGATCGGGCGCTCATTGCTGAAGCAGGCGGGAGTCACTGAGCTCACTCGCTGGCCCCGGCCCCAGATCGTCGAAAATCTTCTGCGCGCCGAAGCCCAGGGTTGGGTTCCCCAAGACGACTGGGACGCCTTCCTGCTGGCCCGCCTGAACGACGCGCTGATTCTGGGCCGGGCCCGTCTCGGCAGCCGCATTGCGGGCTGGAAGTGGGGCAACGCGATGCAGTGGAGGTTGAACCATCCGGTGGGCGGCCGTCTTCCTCTGGTCGATGCCTTCTTCAACATCGGCCCTGTCGCCATGAGTGGCGCCGCCACAACCGTGAAGCAGACCGGTTACAACTTCGGCCCCTCCATGCGGATGGTGGTCGATTGGGCGGATCTCGATAAGTCCGTGCTGGGACTCCCGGGCGGGGAATCGGGCTTTGTCGCGTCTTCGCATTACAAAGACCAATGGGCCGCTTACTACGCCGGCTCAGCCGCTGTTTTTCCGTTCGACCACATAGAGGCGAAAGACGTATTGCAGGTGAATCCAGCACCGTAGCGGCGACCGCAACAAAAGCGATGGGCGCCTGGCTTAATTA
>CAJCIT010000277.1 GCA_903970405.1 Acidobacteriaceae bacterium
GCTTCCAAGTCTCAAGGAAGTAATCGGCGCCTGACATCAAGTTGTTGTCGATCAGTTCCACACCGCCTGGGCCCGTCCGGGCGTCGCGCACAAATTCGTTCATCATGCCGTAGTGGGCCACGCCGTCTGTGTTGTAGTTAAACCACTTTGTCCCGGCGGCGCTGCGTGGAAAGGCATCGTCGTAGCCGACAGCCGAGCCCGGGCGCGGCGGCGTGCCCATGGCAAGACCGTCAGTATCCGTACCGAATCCTGCAATCGCGCCGCCTGTCGCCCGCACCACTTGTCCGTACATTTGCAGCCACTGGTAGGACGTCAGATTCGCGCTGCCCACGCCTGCCATGCCATGCAGCCCGGCAATGGCTGCATAGAGGCCGGCATTCATTGAGCGTTCTGTGGCGTCGCTCGGCGCCCGTTTGACGCCGCTAGGGAAATACCCGCGCAGCCCGCTGTGACCGCTGTTCAACGGATAACCGAAGGTCATTCCGTTTGAGACGGTCCGGGCGGCGGCGATCGCACTTGCTTGGGCCTTCTCCGACATGTGGTCGATATCGATCAGCATTCCGCGCCGCATCATTTCCCGCAGGGCAATCGCGCCTTCGGCCGTTAACCCGCGAGCATTACTCTGCCCGCAGGGCGGATACGCCGGCGGATGCCGCAGCGAGAAGTCGATGCCAAGCTTCGCTGCCTCTCCCGAGATGGTGAACAAATCGAACCCCTGCGCCTGGAAAGTGTAGTTGATGGACGGATCGGCGCACTCCAGCTCCCACCAGTGCCCGGCCTCGCGATAGTTCGATTCGTTAAACAGGTCCTGGTAAGCGGCCGTTCCGCCGAACGGGTTATCGATGATATGCACCGGGAAGATATACCGGACACCCTCGTTGTAGAGGCGCTGGATCTCGGCGCCGATCGCCTGGCCAGTCAGCAGGCGCGCCGTCTGCAGGTTGCCGATGTTATCCACCTCAATCCCGGCCACCACCGCGAGTTTATTGGCCCGCACGATGCGTTCCAGGTCAGCGGGCGAATACGCCATTTCCATGAAAGCGGAGTGACGGGAGACGAAGGATTCGATCTCGCTGATTTGCAGATCCGCGGAAGCCTTGTCGTCGGTGGGGAAGTCGCCTGGCCCCGCGGTCATATCGCCGAGCGTCTTGTTGTTGACCGCGAGGGCGACGAGCACGCGGAGGCCCCCGGAGTAAGCCCGCTGAATCCAATCCACCCACATTTTCTGATGGGTGATGTCGCTCCACACCGGCCACTCGCGGAAGTCCGGAGCTCCGCGTGCGTCGGAGCTTTCGTCGGCGGCCTTGTTGCCTTTTTGTACGCCGTGAATGACTTGCTCACGCAAGGCGTCGCCGCAACTGTTCTGCACGCCGAGTCCACCGCTCGAAAACGGTCCGCCCACGCCAAAGCTGCCGTGTGTGGAGCCGTCGTGTCCGAGCGCCTGTTGCATATTGGCGGCGCGCACGTCTCGACGGCAATCCGGATCGGCGGGCAGCAGCGAGCCGGCGTCCGGACCGCCATAAAACAGCTTTCCGCCAAAGCCCAGGTTCGCCAGCGGATGCGTGTGGAGGTCGACGAATCCGCGGAGGCGTCCCACGGGCTGGAGGCCCAGCACATTCGCGAGGCAATTCGGGCCGTCAAGAACCACGCTCGGCAAGTCGCCCGTCAAACGCGCGAAAGGATTACCTGCCCCGGCCGCAACCGCCACGCCGCCCGCCCCATTTGTCAGCACAACCGTGATGTTCCGCAGGTCCCAGTTGTCGTTGGTTTCGCCGAAGCCATTGTGTGACGTGAGTGTGATTTGAACATGGCGGATCATGCAAGCCGTTTGCGGAGGATTCAAGCGCAGAGTCACGGAGTGGCTGGTGTTGCCGCCCCAGCCCGATTGGTTCTGGCCCTTCACGGTCAGCACTTCCAGCGTGTTGCCGTTAGGCGATTCCAGCGTGGCGCTGACGGAACTGTCGCCGCGCAAGTCATCGCCGCCCGTGCCAATGATGAACTGAATTTGAGCGTAGGCCTGGTCCGCGAACAACGAGGCCGGAAAGGCGGCCGAGAGAAGGACCAGCGGACTTGCGCGGACCAATCGAACCAACGTTTCAATCATGAGTTTCCTCAGCGTAGGAGCTTCTCGTCGAAGAGGCGCTCGGCGAGCCGTTTCGTTTCTTCCGTCGCCCTGACATTGGCGGGGTTGGTTTGTTTGGAGCGGCTGGGGTCGTCGTAGTTGTGAACGGCGCCTTTGAAGACCACGAAGCGGAGGTCGGCCCCTCCCTGTTGGGCGCTCCGGGCGAACTCTTCGCATGTCTTCGGATTCACCTCTTCATCGTCGGACGCGAGCGTGATGAGAAGGCGGGCATAGGGGCGGTATTCCCCCTTGACGGCGTCCATGCCACAGCCGGGGTACTCCGCCAGCGCCACCCGAAAGCCGGTTTCCGGAGTTGGGCTCTCCATGCCCGGCGGGTGCAGGCTCATCGTCACCAGCACGGTCATCGCGCCATTTGACCATCCCTGCACGCCGATACGTTCCGGCTCAACGTCCTTTCGCGTACGAAGGTAGCGGAGTGCGCCGTAGGCGTCCAGAGGCCGCACTGTTTGTTCACTCACCGCATCAGGCCGGTCTTTGTAGCTGCCCGCCGGAAAACCAGCGGGATAGCCGCGCGGCCCGAAGCTATCCACCAGCAGCGCAACGTAACCGCGGTCCGCCCAGAAGCGCCCCCATTCCTGATGGCGCTTCGACAATGTTCCGGAGTCATAGACGCCGTTGGCAAGTGAAGAATACGGGCCCGCACGCCCATGCAACATCACCACGGCCGGATGACGCCCGTCGCTTTCCGGCTCGAACAGATATCCCACCAGCCTCGTTCGGCGATCCTCGCTTTCAAAATGAACGGTCTTGATTTCGCGGGCGGAAAGGCTCCCAATAGTCAGGAAATAGAGCAGGAAGAGCCTTTGCGGAGATATTCGCCGGTTGCTCATTGCAATCTTTCCTTCTGCTGGATTTGATTCGTCGGCAGTCCGGTGCGAAAAGTTCTTACCGGCGCCACGCTCCTTGAGTCATCCAGGACAAGCTCTTCGCCCAGACGGTTGTTCTTGATTGTGATTCGCCCGGGAATATCGCTGCTCATGGAGTCGCCGGAAACCAGGCTGGTTGCCGGTTGGTTCAGAATGACGCTGCGGTCCGGCCCCACCTGAAAGGACACTAGTGAGCCATCCAGCATTCGATAGCTGTTCGCCCCGGCGTTCGTCCCGGTCGAGAACGGCTTTGCACCGTTGCGCTGCCACACGGCGGCGACAAATTCGGGAAACGTCAGATTGACGGTCGAAGACGGCGGCTGTACAACGGCGCCACCCGTCGTTTTCATCCATGCCTGTTCACGTTCCCTCTGCGTGGGACCGACGCTCGTGAACGGCTCGTCCGGCCTTTCGTACACCTCAAAGAAACCGTCTCCATCTTTGGTCCAGAGAGCCACAAAGAAGCCCCAAGGATGCAGCGGGCTGCAAGTGCCCGACACGTTCAGAAAGAGCCATTTCGATCCGGGAGTCACGCCGGCCCGCGAGGAGCTGCACAAGCGGTTTGCGAGGTAGGAAGAAGGAATCGTCAAACTCCGTCCGCAGGCAAAGTCCCGCGTCACGCACAAATTCGTACTGTTCTGTCCTGACGGACCTTCGAATCGCAACAGGCTGTCGCGATCGCGAACAAGACCGGCTGGAATCAGCGTCGTCGGCACCGCTACGCCGCGCGCGTCGTCATCGCCAACTTGAATCGCCGATGTAATCATCGGCGCCAGGTAACCCGCTAATGTGGCGGCGATGGGACCACCCACCTCGACGCCTACTGCCGCGGAAATGAGGGAAATCGTGTTCTTGTCCGCTGTGTAGGGATACAGCGTCGGCGCCGGACGTCCTCCGGCGCTCAGCATGTAACTTGAGGAACGCCAGTAAATTTCATCCCCGGAGTGGTGGAACATTGCAATGGATTGCCGTCCTTGCCGATTCACCATTTCATCGAGGATCAGTTCCGGGAGACGGTAGGAGCTAAAAGCGGCATCCACCATTTGCCACCCATAGTTCGTCATGCCCAGTATCCAGCCATGACCAGGGTCGGCGATTTGATCCAGGCCCACTCCGGCCAGGAACAACATCCGGGGATACTGGGCATCGCCCTTAGCTCCCAGAAGATCATGGGCGTCGGGGTATTTCGCGAGATGGTCATCCTCCGCCTTTCTCCTATAGGGCGGAGCACGGCGGCCGTCGTCGCTCGAAAGTGCCGCTTTCTCGGAGATATAGTCAAGCACCATCTCCGCGCCCAGTTTGACGCTGTGGGAAGAAATGCCGTTCCGGGGAGCATCCTCCAAATCATTGGTGAAACTGTACAAGTGCTGGAGGGCGGTAACCGCGTAGTCCTGGTAGGGGCGCGCGTTGTATTCCAGAAAATCTCTGGTCAACAGGCCGTGCAGGAAGTCTGCCATGAAGCCATTCATCCCATTGGCCGCGTTGTTATAGCGGCCGTCATGAGTTTCCGCGAACATCAGTTGATTGGTGAGGTACTGTCCGGTGGTTATCTGAAGAATATGGTTCTCGGTTTCCGAACCGGTCGCGCCACCGATGTCGATCCGCAGATCGTTCGGACTTAGCGGGCCCTTCTTATTGAGAAGGTCGTAGAGAACATGGTGGTACACGTCTGGCTGCAGCGCGCTCCCGTATTTCGAAAGCAAGGCGGATAGTCCGCTCAGCACGACGTCGTACTCGCCTTTCCGAAACGGCGGACACTTGGATGGCTTGCCGTTGTACGGCGGGCCACAAATGTCACCCAATAGCTTCGGCGGCTGGATGCCATCGAAGGTACTGCCGGCATTCTCGTCGCCCCAAAGCCGCTGCACCCGGAGTGAATCGTTAACCTCGACGCGGTTATCGATGTTTCGCCCAGGGCACTTGTCCGATTCGAAATAGTCCGCGTACAACATCTTGGCGAGAATCGTATTCCGGTAACTCTCTTCGTTGCTGTAGAAAGAGTAAGGGAGCGTGGAACATGCGGCTTGCAGAATGGCCGCCGCACCCCGGCTGCGCAGTTGATCAATCGAATCGGCCACGCTGGCCGCGGAATGCGCGCCTATCCTTCCGAAGTCGATAAAGGCAAAGTCGTCCGGCGGAAGAAGGCTGGGGTTGGCCATGTACATGACGGGGGCGCCGGGCATCCAGCCTTGTAGACACCTGCTCTTGGTGGGATCCGGCTTGAGCGCGTCATAAGTGGGGTTGTCACACCCCTCCACCGTTACCTCGATGAGAGCGGAGGCGCCTCCCCAGCCAACAACGTAGCTTCCTTGCGATCGCAAGTGGGAATCTCCCCATTCCGGCTGCCTGAATTGGGCCGGGACATCCACTTGCTGAGGGGCGTTGTTCGCGTCCGCCACGTTGCGCCAGCGCACAATGAACTTGTCGTAATTGTAGCCGGGACTGAAGTCGCCCACCTTAACGGCCCAATCCACCGTGATGCCGGTACCCTGTTGAAACGCCGCCAGGACTCCTCCCGGCCAGACGCCGTTGCTGGTCATGATGGAGCCGTTCTGAAAGGAGACCCGGCCGCCGTTCGAAACGCCGGGTATGGAGACAACCGTCGTGACTGGGCAGCCCATTGGCCCGTTGGGGCCCCCCAGACGCATATACTCCTGCAGATACACGCCCGGTGGCATGGGTGAGGTGGTACATTTCCGCGTTGGATAAACCGCGAACTTCTGGTTTGGATTTGCCGGAGGATGCACCGGGATTGGGACTGACGCCGCCAAGGCTTTCGCTTCCGACGGACCCTTTCTGACGAATTCGGACTCCGCTGCCGCTTGGGGCGGCGCCGTCTCCGAACTGTTGCTTCTCGAGCCCAGATATTCCTGCGCCGGCGTGTTCGCATTCGTTGGCGCGCCGGGAACGGCGCCCGGCTCGGAGTAACTGGGCCGCGGGTTAGAGGGGCCTCCAGGGCTGGGAGGCATTCCCGGCCGCGCGGTCGGCTGGGCAACCGGCCCCCGAGATGCCTCGTTCACCGCCGTATTCGCCGTTGGACCGCGCGTGGAACGAGGATCGGCAGCTTTAGGCCAAGCCAGGGGGCGCACCTCGACCACGGCGTCGTCTGTCCAACCTTGACAGCGTATGGGGGTTCCCGGCCGTCCCACAAAACACCCTTGCACCGCCACTCGATATTGGCCCGGCGAGGACGCCGGAATCGACAGCCTCCCGCCTGCTCGCACCGGGTTTCCTAACTCCTGTTGCCCTGCCGCTCGCCCATTGAGGTCCCAGCGCACTCGGAGCATTTCGTAGACTACGCCATCGAGCGGGCCCCAGACAACGGTGATCTCAGACTCCTCTTGATGAGCAGATAAGATCGCCGACGCTCCGAGGGACGGCGCGGTCACAATCGTCCCGAATTCAAACGTCTGGGCGCGGCCGCCCCGACCGGCTGCTATTTCGTTCCCGATCGGACAGCCAAGCGGCCCGTCGCCGGCGCCTAAAGCCCGGTAGCGTTCGGCAATCGGTCCGCTTGCGACCGCCGTCGCACAAGTCTTCGCGCCCACGCTCACAGAGAAAGCAGCAAACAACAGGAACAGATATTTCATGCGAGTCTCCTAAAGCCGTTGCTGGCCCGCTCTGTCGGCACTTGGAGCCGGTTGGATTTCTCACACATCGCTGCTCGGCTTCCGGCATCCCGTTCTTCACTCTCGAGTATGCAGTGAATGACGCTTCCGCGGACAGAGCACAGATATGCGCCCCTTGCGGAAGTGTTGGCGGACTAGCTTCGAGCTATACCGCCGCCACAGTGATGGCTTTCACGCATAGGCTCGAGAGTTTATGGGCGTGTGAAGCGGCGCTGCGGGTAGTTTGCCTGACAGTCTGTTTCTTTCCGCGGATGATCTTAGCCACGCGCTTAGGTGCGGCAGGCTCATGACTCTTATTGAGGCCGTTTTTCAACCTGATCGGCAAGAGGTCTGGGAAGTCCGGTGCGTAGAGTGCGAATGGGCGCGGCGGGGTTTGTGTCATCGAGGATGAGTTCTTCGCCGGCCCGGCTGTTGTGAATCGTGATGCGGCCCTGCGCCGGCGCCGGCCCGGCAGGCTTCTCACTCTGTTCCGCGCTGGACCTTGCGAATTCCTGTCGCGCCGCGCCTTCACTCGGAGTGCTCTGCGCACCGCTGTTTCTCGGCCCCGGATAGCCCTGTGCGGGATTATTCGTGTTGGGCGTCGACTCAGGCGCAGCGCCCGGTTCCGAGTAGCTTGGCCGCGGAATCGAGGGGCTGTTCGGGCCGGGGGCAGCGCCGGCTCGACTGGTAGGCGGCGCAAAGCGAGGGTCCGGCTGGGCAGCCGGCGGTTGCGGGAAAGCTTCAGCCGGCCTGTTTGGCGTCCCGCTTACAGGCACACTCGCGCACGGCTTCGCGTCCGCGCCCAGGGAGAAGGCGGCAACCAACAGAACCAATAGGGACGGGTACTCCATGCAAGTCTCCTGGACTTGCTTCGAGCTATACTGGCGCCACTGTGATGTCTTTCCCGCGGAGGCTCGCCGGCTTATTGGCGTGTGATGCGGCGCCGCGCGTGGTTTGGCTGACGCTCTGTTTTTTTCCGCAAATCATGTTCGCCACGCGGCTCCCGGTTCGGACCTATACGACCGCCGACGGACTTCCGCGCGACGCCGCCGACTGCCTTTTCATCGATTCGAAGAATTATCTGTGGGTGTGCACGGCCGAGGGACTTTCTCGCTACGACGGCTACCAGTTTGTGAACTACGGGATCGCGCAAGGGCTTCCTCACCGCTCCGTCAATGCCTTTCTCGAAACGCGGGAAGGCATGTATCTGGCGGCCACCGACAGCGGCCTCAGCCGTCTCGATCCCTCGGCGCCACCCGGTTCTCCTCACAAGTTCGTGAGTATTCCCGCCGGAAAAGGCGTTCCCATCGGAGGTGTTAGAGCGATGGCGCAAACTCCCGACGGCCGCGTCTTGGCCGGGACATTCAATGGGGTCTATGCTCTTGATCCGTCGAAGCGAGGGCCTCTGGAACTGGGCTTTCTGAGCTTTGGCGCCCACCAGGGAATCGCCGCGGCCGCCTTTGCAGTTGACGATCGAGGCGGCGTTTGGATCGGTACCAGCGGGGGTATGGCCTACCTTCGTCGCGACGGCCATTTAACGTGGATTGAACATCCCGCCATCGCCGGCCAGCCCATCTCCGCGCTGGTCATGGATCGGCAGCGGCGATTGTGGGTCGGAACACTTAACGGCCTGCACCGCTTTCTTACGGAACCCTCGGCCGAAGCGCTGCGGTTCGATCGCAGCTTCGATACAAAGAGCGGTCTTCCGACAAATCGGGTCCACTCGCTCCTCTTGTCGCCGCGCTCCGGCTCAGTCTGGGTGGGAACTGCCGCCGGACTGTGCGAACTAACTCACGGCCCGTCTGGAACGGAGCGCTTTCGCAGCTACGGACCGGAAGAAGGCTTGGTAGGGCGCGTTGTGTTGAGTCTCACCGAGGACCGCAACGGCAGCCTTTGGGCGGGGGTCGATCACGGCTTGGCTCGGTTGACCCCCGGGGGATTTGCCACCTACACGGCGAGCAATGGAATGGGCACGCTCAGTATCGTCGACATTCTGGAGGCATCGTTTCCCCAGAAGCGCACACACGAACTCAGCCGTTCTCTGATTGCAGTCAGCAACGAGCGGTCGGGTCTGGTGTTCCACCAGCTTAAGGACAGCCGCTTCGTTGCCATCCAGCCCCGCTATCCGGCACGGCTAAAGTATTTCGGTTGGGCTACAAACCAGGCTGTCCTGCAAGACCGGCGGGGCGAGTGGTGGCTGGCGGCAGGCGATGCCTTGTTACATTTTCCTCGCGTCGAGCAACTGGAGGACCTCGCCCGGACCACGCCTACGGCCGTGTACACCGGGAGCGGCGGATGGGCCGGCGCAGATTTCTTTCGCGTCTATGAGGATCGCCGGGGTGACATTTGGGTTGGTTCGTTTGGGGATCCCGGCCTCTCGACATGGAACCGGGAGCGCCAAACCTTCGTTCGCTACTCCCTCGCCGATTGTCCGGGTATCGCGAGTGCCTTCGCCGAAGATCGGGCCGGCAATCTTTGGATCGGCTTCAGCAATGACGCGGGCGCCCAGAAGCCGACGGGCCTGTTGCGCTTCCGCGACGGGCGATTCGAGCGTTTCACCGTCTCCGATGGCGTTCCTCCGGGTTGGATTCTGGCGCTCTACCTCGATCGCTCGGGGCGCCTCTGGATCGGTTCGGGCGACGGCGGTCTGGGGCGTCTCGATCATCCTGAAGCAGCTCGGCCGCGGATCGTGTCTTATGCCCAGGCTCAAGGCCTCTCAAGCGCCACTGTCCGCGCCATAACCGAAGACGCAATGGGCCGGATTTACGCGGCGACTCCCCGGAGCGTCGATTTGCTCGATCCGGAGACGGGGCGCATCCGGCACTTGAGCGCGGCGCAAGGACTGATCGGCGGGATTCCGGCTACCGCCTATCGCGACTCCTCGGGCCGTTTGTGGTTCGGCACCTCTCTTGGCATCTCTGACTACCGGCCTGGACTGGAGTTACCGGCGTCGTCGCCCAGGCTTTTTATTTCCGGATGGGCCGTGAACGGAAGTCCACAGGTCCTTGCCGATCCCGGCATGGCGCAGGTACCCGAGCTGCGTCTGACTCCGGATCAGCGCCGGTTGCAATTCGACTTTGTCGGAACGGGCGCAGCCACGGACGAAGTTCTCAGCTACCAATACAGGCTCGTTGGGGCCGATGCGCGCTGGAGTAATCCGTCCACGTCTCACTCGGTGAACTTTGCGGCCCTCGCGCCTGGAAGCTACCGCTTTGAGGTTCGTCTTGCGGGTAAAGATGGCTCCTCGCAGGCAGCAACTGCCACGGCCGATTTCGTCTTGCCACCGCCGTTCTGGGGTACCTGGTGGTTCATCGCTGTCGCGGTTGGTCTGGCCGCCGGACTCGCCTACCTTGCGCACAGATACCACTTGGGCCGGCAGCTCGAGCTGGAGCGGATGCGCACACGGATCGCGACCGACCTCCATGACGACCTCGGCGCGAGCCTCACCCGGGTCGCCATCCTCTCAGAGTTGGCCGGCCGCGGCTCAAACAGCGAAAACGCAAATGGCGCGGTGCTGGGTGAAATTGCCGAAACAGCCCGCGAGTTGCTGGATGGCCTCAGCGATCTAGTCTGGTCCATCGATCCGCGGCGGGACGACATGCCGAGCCTGGTCCGCCGGCTCCGTCATTTCGCATCGAGTCTCTTGGAGGCAAGAGGCATCCAGTTGACCTTCGAAATTCAGCAAGAAGCCGAGCGGCTCATGTTACGGCTCGATCAGCGGCGTCACCTTTTCCTGATCTTCAAAGAAGCCATTCAGAATGCCGTCAGACACTCTCAGTGCCGGTCCTTGCTCGTGAGCCTCGCGGTAAGTGGAGACCGCTGTACCGCCTGTGTCAGGGATAACGGACGAGGATTGCCGGCCGGCCCGCTACCCGAGACCGGAAACGGCCTCGAAAGTCTGCGGATTCGCGCCGCTGCGCTGAATGGGGAGTTAAGCATTTTCTCCGCCCCCGGCTCGGGTGTCACCGTCCAGGTCAGTTTCCCGGAGCCCGCCAGGAAGAGTTCCTTGGGGAGCCAAAGAGCCCGGGTGGGGCGCATACATATGCTCTTACGGGAACGGCTCACACTGCGCCGTAATCGATATTGATGCCGACTGACAATATTCGCGTGGCGATTGTCGAGGACGATCGGGCCACGCGGGAGGGTCTCGGCCAGCTGATTGGCGGTTCGGCCGGCTTCTCCTGCACCGGCTTCTTTCGCTCAGTTGAAGATGCGCTTGCCCGGCTCGACCCGCTCACGCAAGTCTTACTGCTCGATATTCACCTTCCTGGAATGCAGGGTTCGGTGGGTGTGCGCGTACTCCGCGAGAAGCATCCACATCTGCAAGTGGTGATTCTCACCGTCTTCGACGAAGCCGAGCGTGTGTTCGAATCCATTTGCAACGGCGCTTGCGGCTACCTGCTAAAGCGCACGGCGCCGGCCCGGTTACTGGAGGCCATTAGGGAAGCCAAGGACGGGGGGGCGCCGATGACGCCTGAGATCGCACGCCAGGTGATCGACCTGTTCCGGCAGTCACCGCCCCCGCCGCCGAGAGCCCAACATGGGCTCTCGCCCCGCGAGATGCAGGTTCTTGCTCTCCTGGCCGAGGGATACGCCTACACCAACCTGGCGGCGCAACTGGATATCTCAGTGAATACGGTGCGTAACCACATTCGCGCCATCTATGAGAAGCTTCATGTGCACTCGCGGACTGAAGCAGTTTCAAAGGCGTTGCGGAAGCGGATGATTTGATGAGTTTTCGGCCGGTTCCAACGCGGCCCCAGGTCCCTGCGGACTCTTCCGGCCTTTCTCCCGGTCTGGCGTTATGAGATTGGACCCTGTGAAGTCCGCTGGCCGTCGCGGGGTTCTGCGCGTCCACGAACGGCGGTTTCGGTGCGCCGGCGATTTTCGGTAACGGTGGCGCTGTGCCATAAGTAATGGAGACGCTGCCATGAGCCCTGACCCTCAGATTCTCCGACGCTGACGCGACCGCGCTGCAGGCGAAAGCCGCCGTTGCTCGGATCACGGGCTCCGAAAGAGAGCGCGAAAGCCTTCTTGTTCAAAGTGCACGTCGTCGGTCAACACTTCCGTGATGCGGCCGTTTTGCATAGTGCACATGGAGATGCAATCGGTCAGGCTGTACCCTTTGTCCAGGCGAGCACGGTAAAGCATAAATCCAGCTTCAAAAGACGCGGCAGTCTGGGCGACCGCCGGGCAGCTTAAACAAGCTGCCCCACAACGGCGAAATCGCTTTCGCCGGATGCTCCTATAGCACAGGGCCAATGCGCCAGGGCACGAACTCGTGGTGGCCCTGCTGCTCCGCCTTCGTTCTCTCGCCTGAAGCAACACGGAGCAGGGCGGCGAAGATTTCACGGCCTACCGACTCGATGGTCGCGGCGCCTTCCGCGATGCGGCCGGCGTCGATATCCATGTTGTCCGGCATGCGGCGGAAGGTGGTGGAGTTGCTCGCGATTTTCAGAACCGGAATGGTTGGAAAGCCGATCGCACTGCCGCGGCCGGTGGTGAAGGCGATCAGATTCGCCCCGCCCGCGGCGAGGCCGGCCAGCGAGACCGGATCGTAGCCTGGCGTGTTCATGAAGGCGAAGCCGGGTTTGTCGATCCGCCCGGCATATTCATAGACCTCCTCCAGCGTGGAGGTGCCCCCTTTGGCCACCGCGCCGAGCGACTTTTCCAGGATGTTAGTGAGGCCGCCGGCCTTATTGCCGGGCGAGGGGTTCTCATTGAAGCTGCCGCCGAACTGATTCAAATAGCGCTTATAGCCATCAATGATGGCGAGCAGTTTGCGGCCGATTTCGGGGGTACGGGCGCGGCGTAATAACAGGTGCTCAGCGCCGAAGATTTCAGTGGTTTCGGCGAGGACCACGGCCGCGCCCTGGGCGACCAGCAGATCGGAACAGAAGCCGAGCGCCGGGTTGGCGGTTATGCCGGAAAAGGAATCGGACCCGCCGCAATTGAGGCCCAGCGTGATGGCGGAAGCCGGCGATTCCGTGCGATGGGCGGCGGCCGTCTCTTCAATCAACCGGCGGATTTCCTGCTGGGCCTGCGTGACCACGGCGCGTGTGCCGCCACTCTCCTGCACCGTGAGGCCGATGAGGCTCCTGGCGCGCTGGCCGTTCGCTTCGCCAAGGTAATGATCGATCTGGTTCACTTCACATCCGAGTCCGATGACCAGAGCGGCGGCAACATTGGGATGATCGAGCACGCCCTCGAGCGTGCGCTGAAGCAGACGCGTATCCGCACCCGAAGACTGGCCGCAGCCATCGCCATGCGGGAACGAGACGACGCCATCGACATTCGAAGGCATCGTAACCGTTTTGAAGGCATCCTCAATGAGTGTGACGGCGTGCGCGGCGCAATTGCTGGCGGCGACCACGGCAATGTAGTTGCGGGTACCGACTCTACCATCGGTTCGACGGTAGCCGAGGAAGGATTCGGTGGTGCGCGTGATGGCCGGCGGCTGCGGCGCGTAAGCGGCGGGCAAGTCAAGATCGGAAAAGCCGAGATTGTGAGTGTGGACGTGTTCCCCGGGCGCAATGGCCTCAGTGGCGAAGCCGATTACTTCCCCGTAGCGGATGCCCGGCGCGCCGGTGGCAATGGGCTGAATCGCCAGCTTGTGGCCGGCGGGAACGGGGTTCACGACGGTGACGGATTGACCGCCGATTTCCACGCGCTGGCCGGCTAGCAGCGGGACGCGGGCAATGGCGACATTGTCAGAGGCGTGCAGCAGAATAACAGCGCGAGAGGGGTCAGAAGCAGTTTGGATCTCAACGAGCATCAACGGTTTCAGGGTATCAGGCGGATCCCTCAGGCAACCGCGGAGATGCCATGTTTCTCGACCAACGACAGAAGCTTGAGTGCAGGGCCGGAAGGCCGCTTCTCGCCCCGCTCCCACTTGCTGACGAGATTGGGCGTGACATTGAGATAATTGGCGAAAACAGTTTGGCTCACATGCTCGCGCGCACGCAGGGCCTTGATTTGTTTCGGCAAAAGTGGCTGCACAGGCGTGAGGCAGGAGTCGTCAAACCGGCGCATCGTCTGCTTGCCGACCGCGCCGACTTTGTGCAACGCCTCCATGGTTTCGTGGATGGCGGCCATTGCATCGCTTCGATATTTCTTGTCCATATCTCACCTCCACAAAATCGCCATTCTTAAGCCCTGCGCCTTTTCAGCGCGCGCTATCGCGTCGGCCAAAGCGGCGTCGCCAATTCTTTGCTTCCGGGCAAACCGCTCAAACCATCTGGTCTTGAAGATTCTCGGACTTCCCGGTCGCGGTTCCACACACTTTTTATTCTATAGGACTCGGTACTAGTTTGCAGCACACACACGCCATGAGCAGGCCCGGAACTTTTTCAGGAATTACGTGAGTCTCGACTACTCATTTTTCTGGCCGGCGGGCGCATCGAGCGGCGGCAGGGGCCGCGCCGGCTTGAACATGACGACGGCGAGCGGCGGCAAAACAAGCGCGGCGGAGGCGGGCCGGTGGTGCCTGGGAAGGGGCTCGGCGTAGACGGCGCCGTTGTTACCGAGGTTGCTTCCCCCAAAGTATCCGGCATCGGAGTTGAAGATTTCGCGGTGCTCGCCGGTCTCAGGGAAGCCAAGGCGGTAGTGGTAGTGGGGCCGCGGCGTAAAGTTGCAGACGACAACAAGGTAATCCTCATAACGCTTGCCGCGGCGGATGAAGGAGATCACGGAATGCTCGACGTCATGCAGATCGATCCACTCAAAGCCGGAGTATTGAAAGTCGACTTCCCAAAGCGCGGTTTCGCTCCGGTAGAGGTGATTCAGCGCGACGTTGAAGGTCTGGAACTGGCGGTGGATTTCGTGATCGAGCAGCCACCATTGAACCTGATCGTCGACGTTCCACTCATAGGTCTGGCCAATCTCCGAGCCCATGAAGAGCAGTTTCTTGCCGGGGTGGCAATACATATAAGTAAGGAAGGCGCGGGCGTTGGCGAAGCGCTGCCACTCATCGCCGGGCATCTTGCTTAAGAGAGAACGCTTGCCGTAGACTACCTCGTCATGCGAGATGGGCAGGACGAAGTTCTCACTGAAGGCGTACATGATGCTGAAGGTGACATTGTTCTGGTGGTACTTGCGGTAGATGGGATCGAGCGAGAAGTAGTGGAACATGTCGTGCATCCAACCCATGTTCCATTTCATGGTGAAGCCGAGGCCGTTGAGGTAGACGGGGCGGGAAACACCGGTGAAGGAAGTGGATTCCTCGGCGATGGTGACTGCGCCGGGCACCTGGTGAACCAGTTCGTTGGTCTTGCGCAGGAAATCGATGGCTTCGAGGTTTTCCCTCCCTCCGTGGATATTCGGGATCCATTCGCCCTCTTTGCGGGAGTAATCGAGATAAAGCATGGAGGCGACGGCGTCCACGCGGAGTCCGTCGAGATGATAGTGCTTAATCCAGAAGAGGGCGTTCGAGATGAGGAATGACCGGACCTCATTGCGGCCGTAATTGAAAACGAGCGTGCCCCAGTCCCGCTGCTCGCCTTTGCGCGGGTCAGCATGTTCGTAAAGCGCGGTGCCATCGAAGTAAGCCAGACCATGGGCATCTTTGGGGAAGTGGGCGGGCACCCAATCCACCAAGACGCCGACGCCGTGCTGGTGGCACTGGTCGATGAAATACATGAAGTCTTCCGGCGCGCCGAAGCGGGAGGTGGGGGCGAAGTAGCCGATGACCTGGTAACCCCAGGAGCCAGTGAAGGGATGCTCCATGATGGGCATCAACTCGATGTGGGTGTAGCCGAGGCGCTTGATGTAAGGGATGAGCTTGGCGGCGAGTTCGCGATAGCTCAGCGATTGGTGCTTTTCGCCGCGCAACCAACTGCCCAGGTGCACTTCGTAAGTGGAGAGGGGCTTATCGAGCAGGCGGGTTTTCGCGCGCTCGTCTATCCAGGCAGCATCGTTCCACTGGTACCGCCAGATGTCGGCCACGATGGAGGCGGACTGGGGCGGCTTCTCCATCTGGAAGCCATAGGGGTCCGACTTCATCTCGCTATAGCCCTTGTACCTGCCTTTCACGGCATACTTGTAGGCTGCGCCGGCCAGGACGCCGGGAAGAAAGATTTCCCAGACGCCGCCGGTGCGGGCGCGCATGGGGTGACGGCGGGAATCCCAATCGTTGAAGCCGCCCACCACGCTGACGATGATGGCATTGGGCGCCCACACGGCGAAGCGAGTGCCAGGAACGCCATCCGCCGATGTGACGTGCGCGCCGAACGAGCGGTAGCCTTCATATTGCGTGCCTTCGGAGTGGAGATGAAGATCGAAATCACTGAGCAGCGGGCCGAAGCGATAGGGGTCTTCGATCACGTGCCGCTGTTCGTGGTAATCGGCGTAGCCGACCTTATAGTGGCCCGGCGCGCGCGGGACGCGGGCGCTGAACAAGCCCTGGGGGTGAATCCGTTCCATAGGCGAGTTGCCCACCGGGGACTCGATGTGAGCGCGGGTGGCCTGGGGCAGGAAGGCGCGGATCTCCCAATCGCCGAGCTTGGAAGTACTGCTGACGGGGTGTGGTCCAAGCACACTGAAGGGGTCGCCGTGGAACCCGCCGACGATCGCTTCCATCTCTTGTTCGGTCATTGCACGATTATTATGTCAGCAGGAAGGAAGCGTGCGCTGGAGTAATTACATTTGGACGAAAGGCACGCCTACAGAGCCGCGACCGTCAGGGAGCGGCCGGTTGGCATGACGGGACCAACAACCGGTCGCTCCCTGGCGGCCGCGGTTCAGTAGGCGCGGGGGCTTCCGCGATGATGATGAAAACATGAAGGACGACCCGCACTTCATTCGTGACCTGCCGAAAGCGGAGTTGCATCTTCACCTGGAAGGCTCGGTGGAACCGGAGACGATTCAACGGATCGATCCATCGCTGACCTTGGAGGCAATCCGCGAGCAGTTCCGCTATACCGGATTCGCGGGGTTCCTGAAGTCGTATGTCTGGGTGTCACGAAAGCTGACCACACCGGAGGCCTATGCGTTGGCGGCGCGCGATTTGTTTCAGCGGCTGGCCCGGCAAGGCGTGGTGTATGCCGAGATCACCATTTCCGCCGGAGTGATTCTCTGGAAACGGCAGGACTTTCATGAGATCTACGCCGCGCTGCGGAATGAAGCAGCGGCACAGGACAAAGTGGATGTGTGGTGGATCTTGGATGCGGTGCGGCAGTTTGGGGCGGAGGCGGCCCGGCCCGTGTTTGAATTGGCGGCAGAGTATCGCGATCGCGGAGTGGTAGCGATCGGGGTTGGCGGGGATGAGGCGAATGGTCCGGCGCTGTGGTTCAAGGATTTGTATGCAGCGGCGCGCACAAACGGACTGAGGCTGACGTGCCATGCGGGCGAAGTGACGGACGCCGCAAGCGTGTGGCAGGCGCTGGAGATTGGCGCGGAGCGCATTGGGCATGGCATTCGAAGTATGGACGATCCGGATCTGGTGCGAGAACTGCGCGAGCGGGGGACGGTCTTGGAGGTGTGTCCTTCGAGCAACGTCTGTACGGGCGCGGTGGCGAGTTGGCAGGAGCATCCGCTGCGCCGGATGTGGAATGCGGGACTGAACGTGGTGCTGGGAACGGACGATCCGGCGCTGTTCTTTACCAGCGTGGAGCAGGAGTACCGTCTAGCAGCCGAGCGGTTCGGGTTCGGTGAGGCGGACTTGAGAAAGCTCGCCGAGAATAGTCTGGAGTTTGCGTTTCGGCCTTGGAAGCTTAGCCAAACCCCTTAACCCCGGCCTTCTCCGACGCGCTCTTCGAGCAGGGCGCGCAGCGTGGCTTCGAGAACGCGGACGCGGTCATTAACCTGTTCGATCTCGGAATCGCCGGCGCAATCGGCCACGCGGCCGTGGTCGAGCAGACCCAGCGTTTCAGTGGCGCCTCTGACTACGCGGCCGGGAATGCCCACCACTGTGGCGCCGGCGGGGACATTGTGGACAACCACCGACCCGGCGCCGACTTTGACGCCGTCACCTAAGGCAATGTTGCCAAGCACGGCTGCCCCGGTACCGATGACCACGTTGTTGCCAACGGTTGGATGGCGCTTCCCGCATTCGTTGCCGGTGCCGCCAAGCGTGACGCCTTGATACAGCAATACATCATCGCCGATCTCGGCCGTTTCGCCGATCACGGTTCCCATGCCGTGGTCAATGAAGAGCCGCTTGCCGATTTTGGCGCCGGGGTGAATCTCGATTCCGGTAAGGAAACGGGCGAGGTGCGAGACCAGCCGGGCCAGGACGTACAGACGGGCGCGATAGAGCGGTCTGGCGATGCGGTGCCACAGCACCGCATGCAGGCCGGGATAGCATAGCAGGATCTCCAGCGCGCTCTTCGCGGCTGGATCTTCGCGCCGGATGGTTTCGATGTGTTCCCGAAGTTCGCCCAGCATGTTCGACTATTATGTTCGATTGAGAGCCGAAGCGGAAGTCGCAGATTCTGTGCGACTTGTTATTCTTAGAAAGACCCTAATGCCTATCGGATATCTACCCATTCTTGGATTCGCGGTGCTGTCGGCGGCCTTTCCCATCGTTGCCCTACTGTTGGCGCGATTTCTGCGGCCCAGTGCGCCGAATGCGGTGAAGCTGGAAGCGTATGAGTGCGGCATCCCGTCACAAGGCGGATCTCGCGGCCGCTTTTCCGTTCGCTTCTATGTGGTGGCCATGCTGTTCGTGATCTTTGACGTGGAAACGGTTTTCCTGTTTCCGTGGGCCGTTCGTTACAAGCAATACGGGTGGTTCGGGCTAGCCGAGGCGGGTGTGTTTTTGGCGTTCCTGGTGGTGGGGTACATCTGGATACTCGGTAAGCGGGTTCTGACGTGGGCGTAATGGAACGCGCGATGCCTGCCACCGAACGGCTTTATTACACAGACGCTTACCTGCGCCTCTTCGAAGCAGAGGTTGTGGCGGCGAGCGGCGACGGCCGGACAGTCTATCTGGACCGTTCAGCGTTCTATCCGGCTTCGGGCGGCCAGCCGTTCGACAGGGGCTGGCTAGGCGGGGCGACCGTCGAGGAGGTTCGGGACGAGGGGAGTCTGGTGGCGCATTTGCTTGCGACGCCAATAAATTGCGCGCCGGGTCAGAATATGAGGGGTGAGGTGGACTGGACCCGGCGGTATGACTTCATGCAGCAGCATACCGGGCAGCATCTGCTCTCCGCCGCCATCGAAGAGATGTTTGGCTATTCAACGGTTAGTGTTCATCTTGGCGACGAATCCTCAACTATTGAACTAAGCGCAGCAGCTCTTACCGCGGACCAAATCAAGCAGACCGAAGAGCGTTGCCTGGACTTGGTTGCGCTGGCAAAACCGGTGGCGGTGAGCTTTGAGGATGGGTCGACCGTAACCGGTTTGCGCAAGGCGAGCGAACGTCAGGGCACCTTGCGGATTATCTCGATTCAAGGCGTGGACCGGAGCGCATGCGGCGGGACGCATGTGCGGTCGCTCGCCGAGATCGGCTTTGTGGCGGTGAGGCGCCTGGAGAAGGTGAGGGGCAACGTCCGGCTGGAGTTCGCCGCCGGCCAGCGGGCGCTGAGGCGGGCGCGCCTCGATTACCGGTTGTTAGCGGAGATGTCGAAAACGTGCAGCGTCGCCGTGGACGATCTGGACCGGTATGTGGCGACGCTACATCAGCGCGCAGCCGACGCCGAGAAGCGCGCACAGCGGTTGGCGGTGGAGGCGGCAAGACAGGAAGGCGCCCAACTGTTCCAGAAGACGCCGCCCGGGACGGATGGTGTCCGGAGGTTGTGGTTCACGACGCCGGCAATCGGCGAGGCGGAGCGGATGACGGCTCAGGCTTTTGTCGAACAAGGTAAGGGTATTGCGCTGATTCTAGGGACAAATCAAAACACGGTACTGGTGGCGTGCGGGGCGGAAACGAGAGTGGACGCGGGGGCGGTGTTAAAGCAGGCCATTGCGGAGACTGGCGGCAAGGGCGGCGGTTCGGCGGCGATGGCGCAAGGGAGTCTGGCATCAATGGACGGGCTTGCCGCGCTAAAGCGGATTCTTGGAATGGCGCCGGCTTAAAGCTCGATCACGGGCGCGAGGCACAGCGCGGTCAGGCCGGCCACGAAGAGAAGGAGCATGATGACGATGGCTCTCCACACGGTGCTCGATGAGCCGGAGAATTCCTTCCAGATCAACAAGCCCCAGAGCACGCTAATGAGCGTGGCGCACTGGCCGATGGCGAGGCTGATGGCTGGGCCCACATTCACTTTGGCCGGCGCCGTGGCCACCGCAAAGTTGGCGATGCCCCCGACCGCCCAGATCATTCCCCCAAAGATCCCAAGCAGGTGCTGCTTGAGCGTACCTTTGAAGTAATCGGTGATGGGAATGCGATGGCCCACCAGCGGGACATTCATGAAGAAGATATTGAAAACAAGGGTGGAGGCGAAGACACCGACTGCGAAGATCAGTGCCGCGCCATAGGCGCCCAGCCCGAGATCGCCGGTCATACCGGCCGCGAGGATGGGATAAAAGGAGCCCATCAGCAAGCCACTGAGAAGACTGATGACAATGCCGCGGGCCGCGCTTTTGTGTTCGGATCTCTTTCCTTTTGACCGGCGGTAGGGCGACTTCGGGGAGACAACCGCGACGTGGGGCTCCACTTCCACCCTGGCTGCGGCCTCAGCAGCGGCCCTGGAGGCCGAGGCTTGCGCGGCCCGCTTGGCCTCCCGAGCCTGTAACGTATAAGCGCGGGAATCGAAGACGATGGCGAGCGTCACAAGGGCAATGCCTCCGAACAGAAGGGCCGGATTCCCCACAGGCTCCATGAAATAGTTCAAGGTGACGCCGATGACGAGGGCGAGGCCGATCCCGATTGGAAAGGCGACCGACATGCCCGCCAGCGAAATGGCGGCAATCAGAAGCATATTGGCGAGGTTAAAAACCACACCGGCGGCAAGGGCATAGAGCTGCATCCGGGTGCCCGCAACCAGCATTCGGTCACTGAAGGGGATTTCGGCGCCCATGGAGCCAAACGTGTACGCAGCAGCGATAGCGGCCACCAGGAGTCCAAAGGCGTAATCGAACGAAAAAAGTTCAAACCGCCACTTGGGGCCGGCCAGTTTAATGGTGTTCGCCCAGGATCCCCAACAGACCATACACAGCAGGAGAAGGAGCAGGGCAGATTGATAAGTGGAAGGTAGAATCATGTGGTCGAGTTGGGCCGAAGACAAGTGTGACGCGGATCACTATTCTATACGGTCGAATCTCCCACACCTTTAGGGCCTGGAACGGAAAGCCTTCTGGCTCAACTCGTCCAGTGACCGGAACCGGGCTGAGGGTCCGCCGCTCGCGCTTCGATCGATTGCGCAAACCGTGAGGACTTGGACGAACCCAACGGGGGCAGAGGTAGATGAGCCGACGGTCAAGCTACGAAGGGAAAGCGCGAAGCTCTTTCCCCTTGCTGTCATGATCAAGTTTCAGCTTACTATCCATGCAGACCGCGCGGGTTGTCCCAAGGTGGAAACCCTGGGGACGGGATACTCGTTCACCTTTTCTGGAGTATTTCTGATCCTGCGGACAGCGTGTTTGTGCTGCAACCAAACGACAAACTCGATTGCAGCCATTCGGCCGGAAACCTGTATAACCAGTATCCCGTCCCCAGGTTTCCCCTCCTTTGGGTTTCAGCCGACGGTCAAGCTACGAATGGGAACCTCGACACGATGCTTTCCCCAATCAACTGAACATAGGCAAAATCGTACTTGCGCCCGAGCTTGGGCGTCCAATATCTACCGTGGGCGAGCCAGTTTCTGAACTTGAAGGCGCCGCGAAGTTCGCTGATCAGGTTGGCTGGTTGTGTCGTGTAATGCGTTCTCCAGCCCTCCAGAATATCCTCATCCAAGCGAACCTTTCCTTTTCGGTTCTTCTCCACCTCGCGAAAATAGACCGACAGGCGATCCTTCTTCCGTCGCCAGCATCGATAGTCGAAATCTATTCGGAAATGGGGCCTCCAGACTTGTCAGAGCTGCAAACGTCGACCTGACGTCCGACTCGTCGAGACGTAGTGTCAGCTTTTCCTTCACCTCTTGAGACGATCTGCCGGCAAATCGTTCCGCGAAGGCCGGGGCAGACGGGCTGAAATACAGCCGTAGCGAGGCCTCGATATCCCGGTGATATTCGGCGAGTTCATCCAGTTCCAGGGCAGGGGCTAGAATGAACCGTCTACCAGGCATTCGCAATTTCCATAAGCATCGCGAGAAAGGGCTTTTTCTCCAGATCCACAAATTTCTTGGGAGACGTGTTGGTCACGATTTTCCAGGTCCATGAAATCGCCTGCTTCGCTGGACGAGGCGCAACGGTGGCGCTTCCTTTCCCTGCGACGGTCACGCGCACGGCAATGAGGTCAGCTGCACTCCTCGCTCTTGCATTTACAAGGACGAGTTGTGCACGGCCGGCCGAACCCACGGCATCCACCCGCCCCTTCGACCCGATCAGCAACGTTCCAATCGGCTCAAGATAAACAAGCTGTCTGCCAATCTTGATGTCCATTCTCTTCGCAAGGTATCGACCGATGTTCTCCTCGGTCAGCATGACCTCAGTAAACCGGAGGCTTATCGAGCCATCGTCGATGTAAGCGCGCAGATAGTCGACGATCCGCCGATGCAATGAGTCGAGTTCGCCAAGCCATGCGTCCCGCACTTTTGTCCAGTCGACGTTCGATTCCTCGGCTGTTTGTTGTTGGTCTTCAACGAACTTGGAAAAGTCCTCGGCGTTCACGATACCCTCCTGACTACGATATTAGCCGTTAAAGCTGCGGGGAATGAGCGTCGCAACCGCGACACATTGTTTATCAAGCAGGATCAGCACCGGCTAAAAGCTGGGCGCTATGTCGAGGCTGTGAGCCGCGAAATCAAGTACGGCTTTGATCTCTTCACGCGAAACCGGATATTGCTCAACGATTTCGTCAATGGTCATGCCGTCCTCAAGGTTCTCAAAGACTACCTCGTCCGTGAGTTGCGGAACGTCCACGCTCCGCTAACTTTGCCTGGGATGTTCTCCACGGCGGGGCATTGTGACCAATCGAGTGATACCGTTGTCATGATCTCGGCTGCTTCTGTTAGAACGGCAGAGAATACAGGAAAGCGCCCGTGATGCAAATTCCGCCGCGTCTACTCCCGGAACGGTCAAAGCTCTTCGAGGCTCACTGGTGGAACCGGTGCCTTGTCCGTTGAGTCATTCAATCCGCGGAACGGCCTTGCGAATTCTCTTAACGTCAAACGCGTCCTATTTGCCCCCGCGCGGCGGCTCCACCCGCAGCAATCTGGCGTACCTGGAAGCGCTGGCTGAGCACGGCCATACGGTACGGGTGGTTGCGGCGGCGGCGGATGTACAGACTGAGGCCCAGCGGGCCTTGCTCCGAAAGGAACTCAGTGAGCAGCAAATGGACGCAGGGTTTGCGCGGCGGTTGGAAAAGGACGAGGTCGCGATCGGGCGATTGAACGATCTCGATATCGTTTGCATTCGAAACTACTCCCGGCATGCGCGGGCGCTGGAAGAGCAGGTTCGTGATTTCAGACCCGACTGGGTGCTGGTTTCGTCGGAGGATGTTTCGCACGTCTTGCTGAACGAAGCGGCGCGGTGCGCGGCCGGCCGGTTGGTGTACATCGCCCACACGCCGCAATTCTTCCCCTTCGGTCCCGCGAGCTGGCATGTGGACGCGGCCGCCACTGAGGCGGTTCGTCGCGCCGCGTCGGTGGTGGTGATCAGCCAGGCGATGCGTGAATATGTGCGCGAACACTTGCCGCGCGAGGCGGAGGTGGTGCATCCGCCCATTTACTCCGAGTTTCTGGAGCAAGCGCCGAAAATGCTGGGCGATTATGACCAGGGCGCGGTGGCTTTGCTGAATCCGTGCGCCGTCAAAGGCATTTCGCTCTTTCTGGGCATGGCCGATCTGCTCCCCGCTGAACGGTTCGCCGTGTTGCCGGGTTGGGGAACGTCCAGTCAGGATCTGGCGCAACTGCGGACCCGCAAGAACATTTCCATTTGGCCGCGCGTGCGGCGCATTGAAGATTTTCTGGCGCGGGTCAAAGTTCTGCTGATGCCTTCACTGTGGCTGGAGGGGTTTGGCTTGATTGCGGCTGAGGCGATGATGCGCGGCGTGCCGGTGATGGCCAGCGATTCGGGCGGGTTACGTGAAGCCACGGCCGGAGCCGGCTTTTTGATTCCAGTCCGGCTCATTGAAAACTATGAACCGGTGTTCGACGATCGCAATATGCCGCGGCCGGTGTTGCCGGAACAGGATGTGACGCCGTGGGTACAGGGGTTGCGGCAGTTGCTCGGGAGCAGAGAAGGTTACCAAGAGCAATGCGCCCGGCAGCAACAGGCGGCACTCCGGTTCGCGCGGAGTTTGGACCGCTTTCAAATGGAGAAGCTGTTGCTGGCGCTGGAGCCGCGCCCGATGGAAGGAGCGGCGCCGGCCGGTCTCAGTGTCGTCGGTTCGATAGACCGGCTTTCAGAGGCCAAGCGAACGCTGCTGCTGAAACGCATGCGCGACCGTCAGACTGCGAAGCCGTAAAGCGATGCGAATTCTTCTGGCCTCGAACGCGCAGTATTTCCCCGCTCATGGCGGCGGAGAGCGTTCGAACCGCACGCTGATCGAAGCGCTGGCCGGGCGCGGCCACAATTGCCTGGTGGTGACGCGCGCGGAGCGATTCGGCGATGAAGGGGCCGCACGGCTGCGGGAAAGCCTAGGCGATCGAGGGATCTCGACAACAACAATTGCTGACGGCCTGATGTTCGAGTTGGGCGGTCTTCCGGTGATTGCGGCAACGAATCCGGTCAGCTTCCGCGCGTTTTTCACCAGTCACAAGAACGAATTCGCGCCCGATGTCATCATCGCCTCGACCGACGATCCGGCGCAGCTTCTGCTGGAAGCGGCGCTGGAAGACGCAACAGCGCGCACCGTTTTTCTGGCCCGCGCCACGGTGGCGTTGTCCTTTGGACCCGATGCGGCTTTCCTGAGCCGCGAGAAGACCGATCTCCTTCGCGAAGCGGACGCCGTAATCTGCGTTAGCGACTACGTTGCCTCTTATGTGCAACA
The DNA here is from genome assembly GCA_903970405.1 of Acidobacteriaceae bacterium. Taxonomy (GTDB): domain Bacteria; phylum Acidobacteriota; class Terriglobia; order Bryobacterales; family Bryobacteraceae; genus CAJCIT01. Next base: position 24,649 of record CAJCIT010000277.1, read on the forward strand.
GCATTCGGGCATCCGCGCTCTGCATTTGCCCATCGCCCTGCCGGAGCCGGGTCCGCATCCAAAGGTGGGGCGGTTCGACAACGAGTTTGTCACGCTGGTGAACCCGTGCGCGGTGAAGGGGCTGAGTGTTTTTCTCGAGCTGGCGAAAGCCTGCCCGCGCTTGAAATTTGCCGCAGTCCCGACCTGGGGAACGACATCTGAAGACCGTGCGGCGCTGGAAGCGCAGCCGAATGTCGCCATCCTGCCAAAGGTGGATCGCATCGACGATCTGTTCAATCGCACCCGCGTTCTGCTGGCCCCGTCGCTCTGGGCGGAGGCGCGTTCGCGCATTGTGGTGGAAGCGATGCTGGCCGGCGTTCCGGTGGTGGCCAGCAAGCTGGGCGGCCTGCCGGAAGCCAAAATGCATGTGCCGTACATTCTGCCAGTGCGGCCCATTGACGGCTATACCAGCAAGCTGAATGAGCAGATGGTGCCCATTGCCAACGTGCCCCCGCAGCCGATTGAGCCGTGGCGCGATGCGCTGGAACGGTTAACCGGCGATCGCTCCCATTGGGAAGAGCTATCGGCGCTGGGCCGGTCCACGGCGCTTCACTACGCCGAAACCACGACGGTTGAACCCTTTGAACGGTTTATCGGTGAGCTGCGGCGGAAGCCTCGGCGTGCGCGGGCCGCCGCACAGATGCTTCCCTCCGAACAGTTGAGGCACCTGTCTCCGGAACGACGCCGGTTGCTCGAAATCAAGCTGCGCGCGAAGTCGGCCGCCATCGAACCTGTTCTTCCCCTGGGTGGCGGAAAGCCGGCAGATCGCCTTCGTGTCTTCTGCTTTCCGCACGCCGGCGGCGGCGCCAGCACCTTCCGTTCGTGGCGCGATTTGTGGAAGGGCTTCGCTGAAATTGCTCCCGTACAGTATCCCGGCCACGAGAACCGAAAGGGCGAGCCCTTTGCGGCTTCCTTTTTCGACCTGGTTTACCAACTCAAAATGGAATTGCGGGGCGTCCTGGTTGGCCCCTTCCTGCTTTTTGGACACAGCATGGGCGCGGCGATCGCGTTTGAACTCGCCCGTCAACTGGTGGCCGACGAAGTAAGGTTGCCCCTGGGGCTGATCGCTTCGAGCGCGCGGGCGCCTCTCTACCGCCTGCATCACCAGCCGGGCGCCGACCCGCACCCGGATGAATTATTGTTGCAACTCCGAAGGCTTGGCGGCCTTCCCGTAGAGGCGGAATCGAACCCGCGATTTGTCGCCACCATTCTCCCGGCGTTGACGGCGGATACCGGGCTCTACCGGCGGTATGTCTACGAAGAAGGCGCGCCGCTTCCCTTCCCCATTCTGGCCGTGGGCGGCGAGTCCGATCCGCAAGTGGACGCCACGCACCTTGAGTCGTGGCGTCGCCACACCAGCGCTGGTTTCGGAATGCGCCAATTTCCCGGTGGCCATTTCTATCACCGCGACGCCGAGACGTCGCTGTTTGAGGCCGTCCGCGAGTTCTACCGGCATTTACCGAATCTGGAAGATCCGCCGCCGTAATCCTGTAATTTCTCTTGGGGCGGCGGATGGTGAGATGAACCGCTTCAGGCAGTTACGGTTTGGCCGCAGGTTTGCTATAGTGTCCCTTCACCGGAGCGCCCCGTCCCCGCTTCGACTGAAAGCGGGGGGATTCCCGCCCGCGTTTGTCATCCGGAGAAAGTCAAAACCTATGATTCGACCATTGCAGGCGTGCGCACTGCTGTGCGCCATTCTTCTCGTGTTCGCAACAGGGGCTGTGGCGCAGGATGCCACAGGAAAGATCTCCGGCATTATCACCGACCCTTCGGGAAGCGTTGTTCCCGACGCAAAGGTGACGGCGACTAATGTCGATACAAAGATTGCGAAATCCGCTCAGACCGACGCGAACGGTTTCTATCAGATTCAAACGCTCCCGATCGGCACCTATCGGGTGTCGGTGGAACGGGCCGGCTTCAGCACCGTCACGTCAGCGCCGAGCGCGCTCGAAATTAATCAAACGCTGCGCGCCGATTTGAAACTCGAAATCGGACAGGTTTCGGATATCGTGAACGTGGATTCGCAAGCCAGCCGGATTGAGACAGAAAACTCCACCGTAGGCGGAACGGTCACCGGCGTCGCCATTGCCGAGCTGCCGCTGAACGGCCGGAACACGCTGGACTTGTTGGCGACTCAGCCCGGCGTTACGCCGACCAATCCCGATAGCGGAGCACAAGGATCCTACAGCATCGGCGGCGGCCGGACGGATTCTGTGACCTACCTGCTGGATGGCGGATTGAACAATGATCTGCTGTCGAACGCCGTGATCGTGAATCCGAACCCGGACGCCATCTCCGAATTCCGCGTGCTTGAGAGCAGCTACGGCGCCGAGTACGGGCGGAACGCGGGCGGCATTGTCAGCATCGTCACCAAGAGCGGCACCAACAATCTGCACGGCACGCTCTATGACTACGTTCGCAATACCGATTTTAATGCGAACGACTTTTTCAGTAATCAACAGGGCATCCCCCGCGCCGTTCTGAACCGGAACCAATTCGGCGGCACCGTCGGCGGTCCGATTATAATCCCCCACATCGTCGATGGGCGGAACAAATTGTTCTTCTTCTTCGCCTACCAGGGGCAGCGTCAGACACAGCTCCAACTGGAAGGCAAAGTGCAAACTTACACGACACTAGAGGCACAGGGCAACTTTTCGCAGGCGGGACCCAACGGGGGCCCCGACCCAAACGTGGTGAACTTTCTACTGGCTAACCCCTACTACCAGCCGAACGCCACGCTGGCGAGTCAAGGAATTATCAATCCCGGCTCCATCGACCCGGTCGCGGCGGCGTATTTCGCGAAGGGATTGATCCCGAGTTCGCCGAGCGGCTTTCTGTTTCCGACGGCATCGGCGAAGTCGAATGCGAACGAATACCTTGGCAAGCTGGATTTTACGCCCACCAGCAAGGACTCCATTTCCGGGACGTTCTCGACGAATGACAGTCTTACGACGAATCCATTCGCCAACGCGGATGTGGCCGGGTACACCTCCACCAACTTCGGCCAAACGTACTCCGGGGTAATCACCTACACCCACACCTTCTCGCCCTCGATGGTTAATCAAGCTCGAGCGACGGCCGTTCGCACGGTGCCGGACCTGCGAGTGCCCGATGGCCCCAACACAGCCAATACGCCTGCAACCTTAGGCATCAACGTTACCCCTGACATCGCCACCGGACCGCCGGAGTTGTACTTTTACGGCACCGGGCTCAGCATCGGTTATGCCGGGGGCGGTCCGACGACGTTTGCGAACACTGTCTATGCCTACTACGACGACCTGTCATGGACCAAAGGGCGGCATAACCTTAAGTTCGGCTTCTACTTCTCGCCGTACGAGAACAACACCAACTATGCGTTTTATACAAATGGCGCCTATTCGATGTTCGGCCCGGGCTCAATAGGCTCTGGTACCGATTTGGCCGACTTCCTCTTCGGCCTGCCGGACAACTTCTTCCAGGCCGCGCAGGCGATCAGCAACATTCGTACGCACCAATACGCAACCTACGCCCAGGATGAGTGGAAGGCGACTCGGCGTCTCACGCTAACGCTGGGTCTGCGTTATGAGTATGCCGAGCCTAAGTACGACACGGCAGGCCGCTCATTTTCATTCATTCCGGGACTTCAATCCACGCGCTTCGTGAATGCGCCGCCGGGCCTGGTTTATCCGGGCGATCCTGGCGCTCCCAAGGGCGTTAACTTCCCGGACAAGACCAACTTCGCGCCGCGCTTTGGCTTCGCCTGGGACGTTTTCGGCAACGCAAAAACCTCGCTCCGCGGCGGTTTTGGCATTTTCTACGATGTGCTGAAAGGGGAAGACAACCTGCAGTTCAATGGCTCGCCGCCCTTCTACGCCGAACCGAACCTGTATTTCAATCCGCCAACCGGGACCGAAACGGGGCCCAGCGGCTACCTCTCGAATCCATTTGCCACAAACAACACAGGCACGCCAAACGGGTTCCCCTCCACGCCTCCCACTTCCACGGTGAATTACGCGCAGTTCGAACCATTTTCAGGCGCCATCTTTCTGGTGGACCCGCATCTGAAGACGCCCTACGTCTACCAATACAACCTGAGCCTTCAACAGCAACTGGTCTCCAATATGGTGCTGGAGTTGGGTTACGTCGGCTACGACGCGCACGGGTTAACCTCGCTGGTGGATGTCAATCCGTTCCCGCTGGGCACGAATGCCCGGATGTATGGCTATCCGAACGATTACGGGTTCCTCGACGAGTTCCAGAACGTTGCCAACGCCAACTACAACGCGTTGCAATTCAGCATCAACAAACGGATGGGGGACACAAAGTTCGGCAGCACGTTCTTTACCTTCGCCTATACCTGGTCTCACGAGTTGGATAACGCGTCCGGCTTCCGGGAGCGGAACTCCCTTGTGCCTTACTACGATCACCACTATTTCTACGCTTCGGGCGACACGGATGTTCGCCAGGTGATCGCACTCTCCGGCGGCTGGACCTTGCCGTTCGACAAGATGTGGGACCGTGGACCCAAACTGCTGACGAAAGGGTGGGCCTTGTATCCGATTGTGAGTTGGAGAACGGGCTTTCCGCTGGATGTCTCAGCCGGCCTCGGCACGTCGAACGACGACCCCGGACCGGCCGGCGATGGAGAGCCGGGCCTGGTCCGCGCCGATCTGCTGACGCCAAACATCGCTACCTACAATCCCCGGAACGGTCAAACGATCGGCGGGAACTCCGGCAACTACTATTTCAACCCGCTGGCGTTTACGAATGCGCCGCTGCTTGCGCTGGATGCGATCGCGCAAACGAATGCCGCTCAGTTGATCGGGCAATTTACCGAGGGTACGTTCCCGCGCAATGCTCTTCGCGGACCGGGCTTCGTCAACACCGACGTTTCGTTGTCGAAGCACTTCGGCTTTCGGGAAGGGAAACTGGATACCGAGCTTCGTCTGGAAGCGTTCAATGTGTTCAATCACACCAATTTTGCCAGCCCGAATACAAACATTGATAGCTCGACGTTTGGGCAGGTCTCGACAACCCAGGGACCGCGGGTGGCGGAAATCGCGCTGCACATTCGCTTTTGAGGTGTAGGGCAGGCCGGCAGCCTGCGGCGGGTTTTGACAACCCGCCTTACTCTGCCAGCGGCGCGTTGCGCCGCAAAGGGCCAATCGGGAGATTGGCGATCCCAGGCGCTCACGACGGGATTGAGCCGTTTTTGATGATCTTGGTCATCACTTCAGTAAACGTGTCGATCTCCTCCAGCGTCGTGTAGACGTTGGGGGTGATTCGCAGGCCCTGGTATTCGCCCGGCGTGACAATGGCCACCGTCCAAATGCGGTACTTGTCCCACAGATGCTTCGCCAACTGTGGAGCATCTATCTTGTCAACACTGACGAAGCCGATGGCGCACGATTGCTCCGGATCCTCACTGTTGAGAATCTTCACGCCCGGCAGTTCGCGCAACTGATTCGACCAGCGCTTACGCAGGTAACGGAAGCGCTCGGCTTTGCGTTCCCCGCCAATGCTCTCGTGAAAGTTGATGGCCTCCGTGATGGCGTTCCGCTGCGACGCCGGATGCGTGCCGATCTCTTCGAACTTGCGGATGTTCTCCTGCATGGAGTCGGGCGCCGCCATCATCGGCCAGATGGTTCGGATCTTGTCCTTCCGGACATACAGCATGCCCGTCCCGATGGGCGCCAGAACCCACTTATGAAGCGAAGTGCCGTAGTAATCGCAATCGAGGTCGGCGTGCGTAAACGGGAATTGGGCGAAAGCGTGTGCGCCATCCACAATGGTTTCAATACCGCGCGCCCGCGCCATCTGGCAGATGCGCTTCACCGGGAAGATCTGGCCGGTGCGATTCGTGATGTGGCAGATGTGAATGACCTTGGTTTTGGGCCCGATGGCGTCTTCGTACATCTTCGCCAGGTAGTCCATGCTCGGCGGGGGCACCGGGAATGTCAGTTGCTTCAACTTAATGCCGTCGCGGCGTTCACGCTGTTGCCAGGTGGTGATCATGCGCGGATAGTCCTGGTTCGTGGTGATGACCTCGTCACCAGGCTTCAGGCGCATGCCGAGCTGGATGATCTCATTCGCTTCGCTGGCATTACGGGTGATGGCAATCTCTTCGGTGTCGACGCCAAACATGCGGGCCAGCCGCCGGCGCACGGTTTCGACGCCTGGGTCCAGAACATTCCACATGTAATAAGACGGGCTGAGATTCTCCATCTCCAGATACCGCTCCTCGGTGTCCATGACGATTTTCGGCGCCGGGGAGACGCCGCCGTTGTTCAGGTTGATCATGTTGCGATCCACCGTGAAGGCGTGGCGGATGTTGAACCAAAAGTCTTCGTCGCGCGCGACGGTGTCAGCCGGACGCCCGTTGACGGAGGCGATGGCATTTTGCGCTTTGGCCAGCGAATTGGCCTGAAACGCAGTGAGAAGAGAGGCGGTGGTTCCGAGAAATCGGCGGCGGTCCATGTTGGGTCCTAACGGTCTTAAAGTGTTGAGTGTCGAGTTGCCGGCGTCGAAAAAGGGACGCGATCAGTGTACTAACGGCGCGGACGGGGCAGGCGGAGACCGGCCGGGCCGGCGGCTATCCAGCAAGAATACCGGACGACAGCGCGGTGCGCCCGGTCCATTCAACATACTACTTTTGAGAAGTTTTGGAGGGACCTGGCGCGCGGGTGCGCGGCCTAAAGTTTCTGGAGCTTGGTAATTCTCGCAGCGGCTTGATCGCCGCAGTCGCTTCCTGTGACGGAGAGCGTGGGAAAAAATCTCAGTCTCAAGGCAACAGCGAGGCACTGCGCGTTACCCGCTTGCTTCCCTTACGCGAGCGGTTCAGAACCGTCAGGGAGCGACCGGTTGGCAGGACGGGACCGCTGCGGTCGCTCCCTGACGGGAGTGTGAAAATCCTGGAGACAATCGGACGCGCTCACGCCTACTGAGCCGCGACCGCGGTGGTGGTCCTGTTTGGCAACCGGTCGCTCCCTGACGGTCGCGGCTCTGAAGCGTCGGCGATCAAGTCAGGCGACGCCCATGGGGCCGATTGCCAATCGGCCAGGTTTTCACACGTTCTGACACTGACGGTCGCGGCTCCGTGGCTCACTCGCCGTCACCACTTCTTTTCGAATGTCAGCGACGTCTTTGTCACGGTGAAGCCGGACCGTTCATAAAACCGGTGCGCGTCCTTCCTTACCGCATTCGACCTCACCCGCATCGTCCGGGTTCCACGCGCCTC